>QZJT01000102.1 GCA_003597935.1 Phycisphaerales bacterium
CGCGCATGTCGATCTCCTGGTCGCGCCCGGCTCAGCACACCGCTCGCGGGATCGCGCCAAAGTCGTGCGGTCGCGCCGGTCTTGCCGCGATGGTTTGCCGGCGGATTCTTCCGGGCGTGAATCTCGACCGTGACACGGCAATCATTGCACTATGGACATAATCGCGACGTTGAAACTTTTGCCAACGAGCCTGCTTGTCCTGGTGCGACCGATAGGATAGCGTCCTGGCGGCGCAACGCACCGCGGGCGCGGCCGGCGGCTAACTTTTCGGTTTCTATCGTGTCTGATTCGATGCAGCCAGCCGAGTGCGCCGATGCCCGAACCCGTTCGGACGAGGGTGCAGCGAAGGTGGCGGCGGCCCGGAGGGGTGACGCGGCCGCGTTCAGTTGGCTGGTGCGAAGGCACCAGCGCCGGGCGGTCAGCGTCGCCTATCGCCTGCTGGGAAATGCGGAAGACGCCGCCGACGTGGTCCAGGATGCCTTCGTGCGGGCCCACACCCGTCTGGGGCAGTTGGATGACGACGAGCGCTTCGGCCCCTGGCTGATGCGGATCGTCACCAACCTGGCGCTGAACTTCCGCCGCCGGCGCGGGTCGCGCCCGACGGTTTCGCTGGAGGCCGGCATGGACGTCGGGGCGGCGTCTGGATCTGCCGCCTCGGCCTCGTGGGCCTGCGACGGCGGCGACAGCGCCGCGCTGAAACAGGCGATCGACGCGGCCATCAGAACGCTGCCGGAGAAGCAGGCGGCCGCCCTGGTGTTGTTCAGCATCGAGGGAATGCCGCAGAAGGAGGTCGCCGAAGTGCTCGACTGCTCGGTCGAATTGGTGAAGTGGAACGTGTTCCAGGCCCGCAAGAAGCTCAAGGACCTGCTGGCGGACTACCTTTGAGGGAAGAACCTGACAAGCTTGATCCGGAGTTTTCGCTGAGCCGGGAACTCGACGGCGACCTGACGGCCGACGAGCGGCACAGCCTCGACGCGCGGCTGCGCCAGGATGCGTCGTTGCGGGAGCTGCGTCAGGCGTACGCCCGCCTGGACGTGCTCTTGCCGCGGGACGAGCCGGACGTGGATTGGGCGCGACTGCACGACGCCGTGATGGCGAAGATCGGCGCCCGTTCGCGCCGGCGCCGCCGGCCCTTGCGACGGATCCTGAGGATCGGCGTACCCCTGGCCGCTGCGGCGGCCGTGGTCTTCGCGCTGGTGGGGCCGACGTTTTTCTGGCCGCAGACTCGCGGGCCACGGACGAGACGTGTGGCCATCGTTGAGGTCACGATCGAGCGGCCGGCGACGCTCGACGACCCGGCCGGCTCGATCGCCGCCGCTGATGCCGAAGTGGGGCGGACCGCCGCGGATCGACCCTTTGTCCACGTCGCGCTGGCGCGATCGGCCGTTCAACCGATCGACGCTCAGGTGCCGCCGAAACGCCGGATGCTGGTCGCCGCTGGAGGCGTCCGAACGGGGATCAAGGCCTCGGCGGCTCGAGGCCCGTTCTGACAGGATGAGTTCCCGGTCCGCGGCCGCGGCCGGCCGCGGCGGAGAGTTTTCCCGACATGACGCTTTCACTTTCCATCCTGCTGGCGGTGCTCGCCTTCAGGCCACAGCAGCAGGTCGACATGCGCGTCCTGGTGGAGCAGGCGCTGGACGCCCCGCTGGAACTGACCCTCGAGAACGCCACGCTGCCGGAGTTGTTCGACGCGATTCAGAAAGCCAGCGGCGTGCGCGTCGTGATGGATCCGCGTCTTTTCGGGCTGCTGCCCTACGGCGCGGATACCCGCGTGGGCAAGGCCGAGATCCGCAACACGCCGCTGCGTGGAGGGCTGGCCGCGATCTTCGATGGGCTGGGCATGACTTTCGTCGTCAACGACAGGCACGACGTGGAGATCATCCCCAAGCCGGCGCTGGCGCGGCTGGGACGGCCGGCGACCTGGCCGGAACTCGAAAACCTCTCCAGGCTCGCCCGCCTGGCCCCGGGGCGCAAGGACGAAGACCTCCAGGCGCTGCGGCCCCTGGTGCAGTTCCGCGTGCGCGACAGTGACCCCTGGTCGCAGTTGGCTGACGTGCTGCGCCAGTGCGGCGCCGGACCGGGCGACGCCGTCCTCGATATCGCCTGCGACCGGCTCGGTTGGACGTGGTTTCCCGGCGGGGACGCGATCGTGGTCGTATCGAAGCAGGAGCAGATCAGCCGCCAACTCGAAACCGGGATCAACGTGGCGCTGCGCAGCCGGCCGCTCATGGAGATCGTGCGGGCGGTCGGCGATTCGTGCGGCGTGGCGATCGACATCGATCCGGCGGCGTTTCAGGGTCTGCCGTCCGACGTGCGGCAGTCATTCACGCTGACGGTGGAAGGTTTCTCTGCGCGGGAGGCCCTGGACGCGGTGGCCGCCCAGACGGGCCTGACCTATATCATCACGGCCGAGGGCGTGACGTTCTACTCTGCCTCCGCCGTTCAGCCCGCCGGCGCGGCCGCCCCGGCCGATCCGGTCATCGGGCTGATCGCCATCGAACTCGGCGGCCAGACGCTGCACGTGCTCATTCGCGCATCGGACGTCCCACCTGAATCCCGCGCTCTGATCGAGGCCGCCAGGACGCGGGCCGTCGAAAGCCTCCTGCGGGCAGTGGAAGCGGCCGAGCGGAAGTGATCGCGTCGTCACTTCGAGCAGTCTTTCGGCGCGGGGATGAGGCAGATGAACTCCAGCGGGTCGGGCCCATCGGTGACGAACTGATGCACCTCGTTGGCGGGCACGAAAAGGACGTCCCCGGGGCCGACGGACCTGTCGCCCCGCTCGCTGCGGGCGATGCCGCGGCCTTTCAGGATGAGGATCTCGTGCTCGTAATCGTGGCGGTGGTGAGGCGTGTGGCCGCCGGGGGCGACCTCGAAGTGCCGCATGTGGAAGTTCGGCGCCGCCTCATCCGGGCCGATGAGCATGCGCATCTTCGCCCCGGTTGCCCCCTCCATCGTCACCTCCACCTGGCGGTGAGACTCGATTGACGCGATTTTCATAGGTGTCTCCGGGCTTCCACCCCTTCCGTCACTTCCTCATTCCCCACGGCAGCCTTCGGCCGCAGCCCAAGCCCAGGAACGGAGTGACGGACGAGGGAGTAAGGGACGAGGGAGTATGGGAGTGAGGGAAGAGAGAGGATCAGGATTCCGGCTCTTCTCTTCCCTGACTCCCTCACTCCCTGATTCCCTCATTCCCTCATTCCTTACACGTCGTTCTCCACGAACACCCACCGGTGATCCGCGCTGCGGAAGTCGAGCAGTTCGCCCGGCTTGAAGTAGAGGGCGATTTCCGCCTCGGCGGAGGCGGGCGAGTCGCTGCCGTGGACGAGGTTGAGCGATTTGCTGGCCCCGAAGTCACCGCGGATGGTGCCGGGGGCGGCCTCGAAGCCGAAGGTCTTGCCCATCAGCGTGCGGCAGATCTCGATCGCCCTGTCGCCCTGGACCGCGATGACGACCACCGGCCCGCTGGTGATGTAGTCGATCAGCGGCGGGTAGAAGGGCTTGCCCTTGTGCGGGGCGTAGTGCTTCTCGGCCAGCTCGCGGCTGATGGTCATCAGCTTCATGCCGCAAAAGGACAGCCCCTTGTCCTCGAACCGCTGGATGATGCGGCCGATCAGGCGGCGCTGGACACAGTCGGGTTTGAGAATGATCAGCGTGCGTTCCACGTCGTCGCTCTCTCCAGGTCGGAATTGACGCGGCCGAAGGCCTCGCAGCCGCCGCGTCCTGCGCGTCGGCTCCTCGCCCGTCGCAGCGGACGCTCAGCCACGTGCCGAACGCCGCCGCCGAACTATAGTCCGACGAGCGGCTCGCCACAATGACGTGACGCGGGTCGGAACGGGCGGATCCCGGTTTCACTGCCCCCTCACACCGGTTAACTTGGCGGCGTGGAGTGCAGGCCGCGGCGTGGGTCGCTGCCCCGGCCCATTCCGTCACGGACGCGCTGCCATGCCGCCGATGACCGTCACGTCCGCACTGTTGCGGCTGGACGTTGAATCCGTCTTCGGAGTCGTGGGCAGGCATTACAAGGACGCGGGAGACTATCCGCCGGGCGGAAAGGCATGGAATCGAGCACTCGGACGGGTCGCGGAGGGCATCGCCTGACGAAGCCGCCGTCCGCCAGGCGCTCCTCGATCTCGACGCCGCCGTGCTTCGACTTTACGACTTGCCGCCGGAACTGGAGCAGCGACTGCTCGCGATCTTCGACGGCGTGAAGCGCCCCGGCGTGGGCTGTACCTTCCGTGGCTACCCGCCGGGCTGGTCGAGCCGCCCGGCGCCGTATGACGTGCCTTTCCCCGACGATGATCGACCGATCTGGGAGCGCATGGCCAGCCATGCCGAGTCGCTCCCGGCATGGCTCTTTGAGGGCCTGCCTACGGATATTGCCTCAAACGTGGACCATTATCTTTATGGAGCGCCGAAGTCCCGCCGATGACGTGCATCTTCGCGGATACCAGCTACTGGTTTGCACTGCTCGACAAAACGGATGAGTGGCACGATCGCGCCGTTGCAGCGCAGAGTCGGCTCGCGGGCGCCCGACTTGTCACGACCGATGAAGTCCTGGGGGAATTCCTGAACCTGGTCAGTGCGCGCGCCAATCGTCTCCGCGGCGTCGCGGCGGACTGGGTGGTGCAGGCGCACCGGGCAAGCGATATGCTGGTTGAGGTGCAGACACGCGCGTCGTTCGACGGCGGATTGGAGCTTTACAGGAACAGGCTCGACAAAGCATACAGTTGGGTGGACTGCGTTTCCTTCGTGTGCATGCGGCGGAGGGGGATTACTGATGCACTGACCCGTGACGAGCGCTTCGAGCAGGAGGGGTCTGTGGCGCTGCTTCGATCAGCCTCTCCCTGACCGCCGATCGACGTGGCGGACTCGCCCACGAACGGGACCGGGTCCGCGACGCGCACCCGATCGCGAATGAAGATTGGCGAAAAAAACCGTCACGCTTTCGATTCCTTTACCGCGGTGCGCCCCAGCGTCCAGGCGCCCGGACTCCGGATCCGCCCGGCCACCGGTCGCCCATCGGGCACATCTTCCGGGATCGGCCGAGCGTCGTGGTGGAGTGACGGGCGGGGATGCGCGAAGCGCCGGCCGGCAGCCGGCCTTGTCGGTCTCCGCGAGCGCCGAACCGCTAAGAGCGCAAACAACGCCATCCTCCTCGTTCACGTCGACGCGGATCAGAAACCGTGGAGGGGCGAGTTCGCCAGCTTGCAGGTTCATTGCGCTCGGCGCAGGCGCCGGCACACATGCCGTCCGTCGCCGCCACCGTGCCGGAACTGCGGCGCCTGGAGACGTAATCGGCGTGCAGTCTTGGTACTGCGCGCGTCCATCGAATTCATGCCCCCTTGCCGGCGCCGTCCGGGCGAAACTACAATCTCCCGGCCGCGTGACCTGGAGGCCCGTGATGAGTCTGTTCGAAGCGATCATCGAGTTCCTGTTGGCCGTGCTCGATTTCGTGCTCTTCTTCGTCTGAGCGGCCCGCGCGGGGACTTGACCGCCGACGACGACATGATGGATGACGAACTCCAGCAGCCGTCGGCGCCGAGCGGGCGGGAGCCATCGGCGGATGGGCCCCGCGATGCACCCACGCCGGCCGCGGCCGGGGAGGCAGCCGGGGCACGCGCGGATGACCGATCCACCGGCGCAGCGGCCCGCTCCGGCGTCGTTCGATCAGCGGATCAGGACGCTCCACTGCACGACACGGCTGCGCCGGCGGAAACCGACGCTTGCCCGGCCCAAACCGATGCTGCCACTGCCGAGACCGACGCTGGCTTGGCCGATACGGATCCCGCCGCGGGTGCGGCCGTCGTGCCCGAGGCGGCGGGTAACGAGTTCCTGGAGTTCGCCTCCGCAGCGATCCGCCATGCCCGCCGGGTGATCGTCGGCGTGGTGGGGGTCAGCGTGGTGCTGTTCGGCGTCGCCCTCATATTCCTGCCCGGGCCGGCGTTCGTCGTGATCCCCGCCGGGCTGGCCATTCTGGGAACGGAGTTCGTCTGGGCCCGGCGGCTGCTGCGCAGCGTGCGGCAGCGGGCGCAGCAGGAGTTCCGGTCACTGTGGGGCGAGGCCGATCCGGCCAGCAAGCCGGACGACGCAGCGCGCGGTCGCCCCGATGATCGGCGGTAGGTCTGCGATGCTCCGACGCGCCGCTTGGCTCTTGGATGCTGAAACGAGAGCTGCGCAGCAAGCGGGGCCACGTTCAGACACCGGTTGCAAGCCAGTGCCACAGCCGTACACCGGTTGGAAACCGGTGCCACACCCGCACAGCGGTTGGAAACCGGTGCTACAGCCGTACACCAGTGGGAAACCGGTGCCACACCCAGAGCCCCGGCATTCATGCCGGGCGGACTTCACCGCGCCCGTCTTCACTTGGTGAAAACCGGCGCCGGCCTCGTAGGCGGGATCGAAGCCGGCTGGCCGCACCCGTCGGTTCCGCTACAATCGCGCCGTGCATCAGATGGACGCGTCACAATTCGCGATCGAGCTGGCCAGGGTCGCCGCCGACTCCAAGTCGGAGGACGTCATCGCGTTCGACCTGCGCGGGATCAGCAGCGTGATGGACTATTGTGTCATCTGCACCGGCACCTCCGACCGGCAGATGCGGGCGGTGGCCGATCAGATGATCGACTACGGCCGCAAGGTGGGGCAGAAGGCCTACGGCGTGGCCGGCTACGAGCACGGCGCCTGGGTGCTGGTGGACTTCGTCGACGTCGTGGTCCATCTGTTCGCCCGTTCCTATCGCGAGTATTACGACCTCGAACTGCTCTGGGGCGACGCCCCGCGCATGGCGTGGCAGCGCAGCGAGTCGGCGTGACGACGAATGGCGAATGTCGAATGGCGAATGACGAGTGCAGAGTGCCCGGTCATGGCGCGATGACGCACGGCTGCGCTCGTCGCGGCTTCCGGAGAAGCGAACCCGGCTCGCGTCATACAGAGATCGCACGTCGCCGATTCGCGGGTGAGCCGGGTGATGCACACTCGGCACCCGAGGAGGCATGGCGGTGCAGACCGCAAAGCTGATTGATCGTTCCCTGCAATTCGCCGGAGGCTAACGCGGCGCATCGGCGGCCTCTCCGCACTCCGGGCACTGACCGCTGACGTTGCCGCGCAGATCGTATCCGCACTCGCGGCAGTGGCCGGGCGGGACTGGGTCGCGACCGAAGAGGATGATCGTCGGGATCGCCGTGCCCAGAAGCGGAATCCATAGCGGGATGCGGTGCGGATGCCATGATCGAAGGGGGGCGGGGGAAGCGGCGTATGCAGGCGGCAGTGGATCTTCGCCCGAGGTTTGGGGAAGAAGATGAAACGTGGGGACCGATCTTGCGCCGACGTGAAACGGTCCCTCCAGTCTCCATGGGAAGACCTCAATACAGCCCTCGGCGACTGCCAGGCTCCGTCGTCTGCAGGTGACGTAGGCATGGATCCAGCCACTGGCAACCCAAACTCCTGCGATCAACCCTGACACGGCGAGGCAGGTGCGCTTCAACCGGCGGCCAGACCAAACGCGGTTGGCCGACAAGCCTCTCTCGTTATTCATCCGTTCAGCCACAGGCGCACCAGGAAGCTGTGCGGCTTGTCGACGAAATCCGGCTCCGTGCCGTTGTGCGCCTTCATGCCGGGGATGATCTTGCTGCGAATGCCCATGCCGCGATAGTCTACGTACTTGTAGTCCCGTAAGACGTTGACCAGGGTCTGGTTGCGGGCGTAGCGGAAGCCGGACTTCAGCGCCTCGACCGTGGCCGTGTTTGGAAGGCGGCCGGGGCTTTCGATTTCCAGCCGGTCCGAATAGAGGCACAAGCTGATGTCGGTGCCGACGATGCTGTAGTCCCTGTGGACCAGGGCGTTGACGATCGCCTCGCGGAGCACGTCGTGCGGATAGGCCGGCCGGTCGACGCGTTGACCGCCCGGGTCGATCCATGCCGTGCTGATCGTGTGGCGCCCGACAAAATAGAGCGATTCTTCCACCAGCCCGCCTGAGACGCGCCGTCCGTTGTGATCGAACAGCGGCGTCATCGGGCCGGCCAACTCTTCGTCCGCGCGGGCGGCGTAGTCCGCTCGCTCGCCCTGGTAGGCGATCGCCCGCACGCCGGATTGCGGCAGGAATCGCTTGGGATGTCGGCCGAACAGGAGCATTCCATCGACGGTGGCTGTGAGTTGACCGGAGGATTGCGTCATGAACTCGACGTTGCAGAGCAACCGCAGCCATCCGGCGTCGTCGTGGTCGTCGGGACATTCCTGGGCTAACACGCGGGTGAAGTAATCGCGCAGGCGCGGCCGGTCCAGATCGCCCAGCCCGCTGCCGGGGACGGGCTTGAGGCCATACTGAACGCGCCCGGCCGCCTGGAACATGCGTTCCAGTTCGTCCCGGCCGGCCTCCCGGCAGGTGCTTCCGACGCGGATGTAATACGTCCGGCGGTCGTTGTGCAGCCGGGCGTACGGCTTGTCCGGACCGACCGGGACGCGGACCGCCAGCACGTCCTTACCCGGCGCCGCGTCCTTCACCCACGTCAGGTACGGGATGATCGGCGGGTCGATCTTGCGCCGGCAGAGTTCAGCGATCCATTCCTCCAGCTTCGGGCGCGTCGTTCCCGCGATCGTCCCGTCGTCCTCGACCCCGAGGAGCACGACGCCCCCCTCCAGGTTGAGGAAGGAAACCAGTTCCCTGGCCAGCTCATGGTTCTGGACGGCGTCGGACTTGAACTCCACGCCCGAGTCCTCGCCGCTCTCAATCAACTGGAACAGCTCGTCCGTACGCATGGGCGACTACTCACAATCGGCCCGCAGGTCACCGCTCGGACATCATACCCGTCGTCGGCGGGGCTGTCCCGCCGGGGTGCGGCTGCAACGCGGACGCAGGGTGGTCGACCGATCCGCCCGGACGCCGCCAGGACGCCGATCGGTAGTTCGCCCCACGGGTTTCCCGCCGACGGCCGTTGACCAACGCTCCGGCGCGTTGCGGCGATACTTCCGAATCGGGTATGATCGGACTTCCGGTGCGCGTTCGACGGTCGTTTGGCGTCGCCGTCGGGCGGTCGTCGGCGGCACAGGGTCGCCCCCCGCCCGCTATGGGGCTAGAATCGCAGGCGTTCCGGCGTCGGGCGGTCAACGCCGCGCGGTTGCTGGTGCTCCGGGTCGTCAGGGGTGGATCAGCGGCGTACCGCCAGGGACGGGGAGGGTTCATCAGCGGAAGGCGTCGAGGGTGCGACGTCAGCGGCGGGCGCAAGCGTGCGACGCTGGCGGCGACGACGTCGGGGCCCGGTCGGACGTGTTCGACGGGAGTGGTCGTGGGGAGGACCAGCATGTGCGCTGTCACCTGTAGTCGTTGCTCGCCGCCCTGCGGGGCGGCCTGCCCGTCGCGCGCCCGCTCGGTGCGTCGCGGGGCGGCGCTGCTGGCGCTCTGCTGGGCGGCGGCTGGAGCAGGCCAGGCCCAGGGCCACATATTCATCTTCGGCAATCAGCGGGCCGGCGCCCCGGCCTGCGGCGACGGGGTGGGCTGGTACGTCGAGGCGTTCCACGCCATCCCCGAAGAGCACGCCGCCAACCTGCTGACGGCCGAACAGTACGCCGCCCAGCGGCAGCCGACGTTCACCTTCCGCGCCGACTACATCGACTGGCCGATGGGGCCGACCGCCACCGACTTCGACACGGCCTTCGAGACGATGGGCGATTTCCTCAACGGCCACGTCCGCGACCTGTCCGACCCGAACGCTCTCGACCTGCCCTTCGACAACTTCCTCCTGCGGGCGACCGGATACGTTTACATCCGCCTCCAGGACTCATCATACTATTTCGAGGAGCCTCCCCCGCCGATCTACTACGACATCGGCATGGTGACGTTCGACGGCGGGCGCGTGTTCATCGACCCGACGACGCTCTTCCGCATGTTGATCCCGGAGCCGCCGGAGGGCTTCATGTCGGACGATGCCGTATGTGATTTCCCCGGGCTGTATCCGTTGCAGGTGAACTACTTCCAGCACTATGACCCGGCCAACGAACACGGCGCCGACCGGGCGGGCGTCGAGCTGCTCGCCTGCCGCACGGACGGACTGCCGCTTCCCAGCGGCGAGCACCTGCGCTTCCGTTGCCAGACGGGTCCGGGCTACGGCCTTCCCCCCGCCGCCATCTACCAGCCCGATCAGTTGGAGCCGGTCAAGGACGGCGATTTCGACGTGGACGGCGACGTGGATCTGAGAGACGTGAAATACTGGCAGGCGTGCTACACGGGTCCGGATTTCAACGGACGGATGAACTACGGCTGCACCGCCCTCGATTTCGACACCGACGACGACGTCGACCTGGATGACTACGCTCATTTCATCGAGCAGTACACGGGGCCGAACGGATGCCAGTAAGAAATCGAAAGGGAGTAAGGGAGTAAGGGAAGAGCAGAAAGGGAATACGTGGCGGTACGTCCTTGGGGTTCTAAAACAGCGGCGAGCACGGTGCGTTCGACTCGTAAGAGAGCTTCCGTCCGCCTGTCCGTGGCCGTTTTTCTGGCGCTGGGCGGAGCGCTGGGGGTGGGGCAGTTCCGGTCGCCGCTGGCGGTCCAGCCGCTGCCCACCACGCTGGAGGATTTTTTCCAGGGCGGCAGCCAGCCGGAAGGTTATGAGGGATTCCTCAGCAGCGCCAACTGCGGCGCCTGCCACGGCGGCGGCGATGACCACGACATCAAGCTCATGAAGCCCTGGCAGGGCAGCATGATGGCCCAGGCCGCCCGCGATCCGATGTTCTACGCCTGCCTGGCCATTGCCGAGCAGGACGCCCCCTTCTCCGGCGACCTGTGCATCCGCTGCCACGTGCCGCGGGCCTGGCTGATGGGCCGTTCGGACCCGCCCAACGGCTCCGAGATCAATCAGAGCGACCGCGACGGCGTCAACTGCCACTTCTGCCACCGCATGGTGGACCCGATCTACAAACCCAACGTCAGCCCGCCGGAGGACTACTTCATCCTCGAAAACCTCGAGACGCTCCCCGGCCCGCCGGGGGGGGCGAACTACGTGGCCGATCCGTTCGACCGCCGCCGCGGACCGCGCCCGGACGTGGCCCCGCCCCATCCGCTGATCGTGGCCCCGTTCCACAAGGACGCCGCCCTGTGCGCCACCTGCCACGACGTCAGCAACCCCGCCTTCACCCGCCAGCCCGACGATACCTACGTCGCCAACGCCTTCGGCGAACGTCATCCCACCGACAACAAGTACGACATGTTCCCGCTCGAACGCACCTACAGCGAATGGCTGGAAAGCGCCTTCGCCCGCGGCGGCATCGACATGGGCGGCCGCTTCGGCGGCAACCAGCCGGTGGTCAGCACCTGCCAGGACTGCCACATGCCGTCGGTCGAGTCGAAGTCGTGCAACCTGCCGGACGTTCCGGTGCGCAACGACCTGCGGTCGCACGACTTCACCGGCGCCAACGCCTGGGCGCCGGACATGGTCGCCAACGTCTATGCGAATGAACTCGACGAGGACGCCCTGGCCGCGATGGAAGAGGGCAAGCGACGGGCGATCTCGATGGTGCAACGGGCGATCACGCTGGAAGTCGACCAGAGCGGCGACACGATCGTCGTCCGCGTCATCAACGAAACCGGCCACAAGCTGCCCTCCGGCTACCCCGAGGGCCGGCGCATCTGGATCAACGTGCGTTTCTATGACGCATTCGAGAGGCTCATCCGCGAGATCGGCCATTACGACGACGAAACCGCCGAGCTGGATCACGATGGGGCCAAGGTGTACGAGGCCGAACTGGGCGTCGACGAGGCGGTCTCCCGGCTGACCGGCGTGCCGGCAGGGCCGTCGTTCCACTTCGCCATCAACAACGTGATCTACCGCGACAACCGCATCCCCCCGCGCGGGTTCACCAACGCCGGGTTCAAGCAGGTGCAGGCGATGCCGGTCGCGGCCGGGTACAGCGACGGTCAATACTGGGATGACACGCCGTTCACCATTCCGCTCGACGCCGTCCGGGCGGAAGTGCGCGTCATGTACCAGACCTCCAGCAGGGAATACATCGAGTTCCTGCGCGACGAGAACGTCACCAACGACGCCGGGCGGGTGCTGTACGAGCAGTGGCAGATCACCGGCAAATCGCCGCCCATCGAGATGGCGGCGCAGTCCCTGCCGCTGGAGGCCTTTCAGACCGGCGATTTCGACGGCAACCGCGTTGTAGACCTGTTCGACTACTCTTCTTTTGCCTCCTGCGCCGACGGCCCGCGGCAACGGGTACGCCCCGAGTGCAGGCCGGCCGACCTGGACGGCGATCGCGACGTGGACCTGGAAGACGTCACCCGTTTCCAGCGCCGGTTCGGGCAGGAGTGATCACCTCAGCCGTCGGCGTACTGAATCCCGCCCTCCGCAGTGCCGATAACCCCTTACCGTCCGGGATTCCGCCGTGCCGGCGCACGCGCGGACCGGTCGGCGTTCGCACGCACGGAGGCAGGGATGACGGCCACGGCCACGCTGACGCGGGAACGCCCCTTCGTCCATGAGCGGGCGCTGTGCGAGTCGCAGCACGTCGGCGCCGGTTCGCGCATCTGGGAATTCGCCCACGTGATGGAAGGCGCCCGGATTGGGGACGATTGCAACATCGGCGGAGGCGTTTTCATTGAAACCGGGGCGTCGCTGGGCGACGGCGTGATCGTCAAGAACCACGTCCTGATCTGGGACGGCGTGACGATCGAGGACCACGCCTTCATCGGTCCGGCCGTGGTCTTCACCAATGATCGCCAGCCGCGCAGCCGGTTTCTGCCCGAGGCGCGACGGCGCTACGAGCGGCGGGACACGTGGCTTGAACCGACCCTCATCCGCCGGGGCGCTTCCCTGGGCGCGGGCGCCATCATTCGCTGCGGTGTGACGGTCGGACGGTACGCCATGGTCGCAGCCGGGGCGCTGGTGACGCACGACGTACAGGACTATCAGCTCGTGGTCGGCAGCCCGGCGCGGCCCTCGGGCTGGGTGTGCCGCTGCGGGACGGTCATGGACGGCTCGCTGGTCTGCCTGGACTGCCGGCGCTCCTATCAGCCGATCGATGGTTCGATCCGGCTACAACGCGACGGCGCTCCGGGCTTGCAGGGCGGGTATGAAGTCTGAAATGGACGGCCGCAAGTCGCAGGGCGATGGCCTGAGAACGAAGAGCAACCCGGGAATTCTTATTTCGTTATTCGCTATTCGTTATTCGCCATTCCCAACGCCTGGTGCGGTAGAGAAAACCGAGTGCTTCGCGTGTACAAGGGTCTGAGCATTATCGCCATGGCGCCGGCGTACAACGAGGCCGCCAAGATCGGCCTGGTGGTCGATCGGATGCCGCGCGACGTGGTCGACACCGTGCTGGTGATCGACGACGGCTCCACCGATGCCACGGCCGAGGTGGCGCGGGCGCACGGCGCCGAGGTGATCTCGATGGGCCGCGTCGCCGGGGTGGGGGCGGCCCTGCGGGCGGGGATCGAGCGCGGCCGGCGGACCGGACACCACGCGGCCGTCTTCGTGGCGGGCAACAACAAGGACGACCCGAGGGAAATCCCGGCGCTGTTGGACCCGATCTGCGACGACGGCTGCGACCTGGTCATGGGCTCCCGCTTTCTTGCCGGGGGGGGATATGGCGGCGACATGCCCCGGTACCGGCGCTGGGCGACCCGGCTGCACCCGTGGCTGATGAGCCGCTGCGTCGGCAAGCGCCTGACCGAGAGCACCAATGGGTTCCGGGCGTTCCGCCTGACCCTGCTGGACGATCCGCGCATCGACCTGTCACAGCGGTGGCTGGACGGCTACGGCCTGGAGGTGTACCTGCTCTTCAAGGCGATCACGCTGGGCTACCGGCACACGGAAGTCCCCTGCACCAAGATCTACCCGCCGCGCCGGGTGGGATACACGAAAATGCGGCCGATCGTCGGGTGGTGGGACATCCTCAAGCCGGTGTGCGTGCTGGGGATGGGGCTGAAAACGTGACGGAAGAGAATAGCGAATAGCGAATGACAAATGACAAATGGCGGACGACGAGCGTCGAAGTGCAGACAGGGGCCACCGGTAACTCTTAATTCGTTATTCGCCATTCGCCATTCGCCATTCTCCATCATTTGAGGTTTCTATGTCTTCACAGATACGAGTCAACGTGATCGGCGCCGGGCGGTGGGGGCCGAACCTGATCCGGGCGTTCTTTAACCTGCGCGACGTGACCGTGGGCGTGGTGTGCGACCGGGACCCGGCCTGTCTGGACCGCGTCCAACATCGCTTTCGCCAGATCGAGATCACGGCCGATCCCGGCCGCGCCATCGACGACCGCAGGGCCGACGCCGTCGTGGTGGCCACGCCCGTCCATACACACTACGAACTGGCAAAGGCAGCGCTGCAGGCCGGCCGGCACGTGCTGGTGGAAAAGCCGCTCTGTGGCAGCGTGGGCGAGTGCCGCGAACTGGAATCCATGGCCGACGGCCGCGGCCGCGTGCTGGCGGTGGGGCACGTTTTTCTCTTCAACCCGGGCATCCGCAAGATCAAGCAGATCATCGACTCGGGCGAGCTCGGGCGCATCTATTACATTTATGCCACGCGCACCAACCTGGGGCCGATCCGCGACGACGTGAACGCCTGCTGGGACCTGGCCTCGCACGACCTGAGCATCTTCCAGTACTGGCTGGGCGGCGGTCCGGAGTCGGTCACCGCCCAGGGGGCCAGTTTCCTGAACCGCGACGTACACGACGTGACGGTCGCGTCCTATCTCTACCCCGGCGGGGTCCTCGCGGCCGTCCACGCGAGCTGGCTGAACCCGCGCAAGGTGCGCGAGATCACCATCGTCGGCGACCGCAAGATGGCGGTGTGGGACGACATGGCGGTCACCGAACCGGTGCGCCTCTATGATAAGTCGGTCGAGCCGTCGCGCGAGACGGTCTACGCCGACACGCTGGGCGCGTTCCAGACGATCATCCGCGAAGGCGACGTGCTGATCCCCAAGGTCAGCGGCGGCGAGCCGCTGGCCCAGGAGTGCGCCCACTTCATCGAGTGCATCCGCACCGGACAGCGGCCCCTCAACAACGCGGCCATGGGAACCGACGTGGTCCGCGCCCTGGAGGCGACCGACGAATCGCTGCGCCGCCGCGGCGCGACGGTGGACATCGAGTCCGCGATGGAAACGCTGATCGCCGGTCCGGCAACCTGGCAACCCCGAGAGGTCCCGCGACGCGCCCTGGATCCGCAGCCGGCATACGCAGCAGCAGCGCCGCAGGGTGTAGGAGAGTGAGGGAATGTGGGAATGAGGGAATGAAGGAGTAAGGGAGTGTGTGTAATCCGAACCGCGACCGTAAGGGAGCGGCCGAATCCGAACCGCGACCGTGAGGGAACGGCCGAATCCGAACCGCGACCGTAAGGGAGCGGTCCGTCAGTGGAACACGATTTCATACCAGCACGATTTGTCTTGTCCGGTGACGCCTACCATGTCCACGCAGCGACCAGTTTACTTCGTAGATCTTCAGCGCCAGTATGAGGAATTGAAAGACGAGATCGGCGCCGCCGTCGGTCGCGTCTTCAGCAGCGCCGGCTTCATCCTCGGCGCCGAAGTCGAGGCGTTCGAACGGGAGTTTGCCGAGTACTGCGGCGTCAAGCACTGTGTCGGCGTCGGCAGCGGGCTGGACGCGCTGACGTTCATCCTGCGCGGCCTGGGCCTCAAACCCGGCGACGAAGTGATCCTGCCCGGCAACACCTTCATCGCCACGGCGCTGGCGGTGACCCACGCCGGCGGCACGCCGGTGCTGGTCGATCACGATCCGAAGACCTACACGATGGACGCCGCCTGCTTCGCGGCCGCCATCAACGCCCGCACCCGCGCCGTGGTGCCGGTGCATCTCTATGGACGGGCGGCCGAGATGGGCCGCATCAACGCGATCGCCTCCGAGCACGGCATCGCGGTCGTGGAGGACGCCGCCCAGGCCCACGGGGCCGTCTACAACGGGCGGCGATGCGGTTCGCTCGGCTTCGCGGCCGCGTTCAGCTTCTACCCCGGCAAGAACCTCGGCGGCGCCGGCGACGGCGGGGCCGTCGTGACCGACAGCGACAGTCTGGCCGCGTGGCTGCGGCAGGCCCGCAACTACGGCTCGACGGTCAAGTACCACCACGAAATGGTCGGCTACAACTCGCGGCTCGACGCCATTCAGGCGGCCGTGCTGCGCGTGAAGCTGCGGCGCCTGGACCGATGGAACGCGCTTCGCCGGCAGGCCGCCGAGCGATACTGCTCAGAACTGACTGAACTGCCCATCGGCCTGCCGGTGGACGTGTCAGGCGAGTCGCACGTCCACCACGTTTTCCCCATCCGCTGCGGCCGGCGCGACGACGTCGCCAAACACCTGCAATCGTGCGGCGTGCAGACCGGAGTACACTACCCGATCCCGATACACCAGCAGCCCGCCTACCGGCGCAAGTGCCGCGTGCCGGGCCGAATGCCCTTTACGGAGTCGATCGCAACACAGTTGCTCTCGCTGCCCATGCACCCGCACCTCACGCGCGACGACATCGATCGCGTCGTGCAGGCGCTGCGGACTTTTCCCGGCGACCTGGCGCCGGTCGGGCGGGTGTCCGCCACGTGCCAGGGAGAAGTCTGCACCACCGCCTCGGCCCCTCTCTCGGAAACGGTCCTGCTTCGGCCCGCCGCAGCCCGCCCGGACAACGGGCCACGCGCCGCAGGGACAGCATCCCGCCACTAAAACCCGGTTGTTCAATGGCGGGTACGGCGGTCCGGGACATGACGGCCACCACGTCCGACGTGCCTCGGCCGACAGTCGAAGTCCTCACCCGGCATCCGCCGCCGAATCGTCGTAATGCCGCGTCTGCTCGAGCCGTCGCCCGGCCAGCGGGCAGTGGTGGACGAATCGGTGCGTCTCGAACCGGTCGCCGTTCGGCGTGCGGGCGACGTCTTGCAGCGTGACCAGGATCGAATCGCCGCCCAGCAGATTGACCGACATCGCCGGAAACGCCTTCTCCACCGGCCGCGCGATCAGCGGCGCGGAGTAGCTCCAGGACTTCTCGTCCAGCAGATTGTCGGGCGGGGCGAACGCGCGGCCGAAGAGGAAACGATACTCCACATTCGCACCGTCAGGCGACAGCAGCGCGGCCGCGACGCCGACGAACACCGAAGCCGGTGAGATCTGACGGCAGGTAACGTCGAAGCCGAGCACCTGCCCCAGTTCCCTGTCGAAGTCCAGGTCGAGGTAGCCGCCGCTGCCACCGACGCCCCGGCTGATCCGCAGGCCGCCGGAACCCGGGACGGGTGAAAACGTCCACGTGTCGTCCAGAAACGTCAGCGCCGCGGCCCGCGGCGACTGTAGCAAGTGCTGTGGAATCTTCGGATCGCCGGAATACGGCACGGCTTGCGATAGCTCGACCTGAGCGTGCGGCGCCGCGAGCAGCATGAGGTGAACAAGCACGGTCATCATCGAATCCACTTCCGTCTGGCACGAGTGCAGTCGCCCGCAGCACGCGCTGCGGGTTCCGCGCCGCCGCCACGACCCGGTGACGGACGCTGACCGCATTATCGCCTGCGCACCGCCGGAAACGGCGCAACGCGGCCGTAACGTCCTCCAAAGCGGCGCGTTCCGGCGTCCCCCGGGTGGCCCGCCGCTCCTGGGTGCGTGACACAATCGGCGGTCCCCCTGGGATCGCCAGGCTCCAGCCTGGCGGCTTCGGGAGTGTCGTGCCCCCTCAGAAAGCGGCATCCATGTCGGGACTCCGCGCGGGCTGAAGCCACGCGGCTCGCTCAGATGCCCCGCCGATTCTGGCCCGCACCCGCCGCCCCTGGCCCCGGTTGGAGGGGCTGGCGTTGCCCGCCCGCGCCGGGGTAGAATGTGCGGCGATAACTAAATCGCAACGTCCGTTAAGCCGATGGGTACAAGCGAAGGCGGAGCGGTCTGGATGGCGTCGGGGCCAGCCAGCGTCTGTCGCCCGTCGGCCAGCGAGTTCTTCATCACCGGCGCGTCATGACGCCGCCCGGGGACCAGTTAACGAGGAGCGATCCGGATGGCAAGGAAGGATCTCAAGCAGCGGTTCATGAGGTTGGTTGCGGCGTGCGTCGTCGGCGGCAGCGTCTTTCAGGTCAGCGGCTGTGATCCTACCGTGCGGCAGACGCTCCTGACCGGCCTGGAAGCGACGACCAATTCGCTGGTCGACACGCTCATCGCCGCCTTCTTCATCAGCCTGGATGACAGCGAAGACGACGGCCAGAACCTGACCACGACGTAACGTCGCCCGCGACCGACGGCGACGCCACGTCGTCCTCCCGTAAGACAATCGCGAGTACCGGCCGTGGCGCCTCGTGTGTCGCGGCCGGGTTTTCATTGCCCCCACGGAGAGCGGCGATGCCCGTCACCCGCCTGAGCATCAGTACACCCGGGCGCGGGCTGTTGGAGATCACCGGCCAGGTCGAACGGGCCGTCGTCCGCGCCGGCGTCCACGAGGGGGTCTGCACCGTCTTCGTACAGCACACGTCGGCGAGTCTGGTGATCCAGGAGAATGCCGACCCATCCGCCCGCGCCGATCTGGAGGCCTGGCTGGACCGGCTGGTTCCCGAGCACGACCCGCTCTACACGCACACGACCGAGGGGCCGGACGACATGCCGTCGCACGTGAAGGCAGCGCTGACGGCGACTTCGCTGTCCATTCCGGTGATCGACGGGCGGCTGGGGCTGGGCCGCTGGCAGGGCGCCTATCTCTGGGAGCACCGCCGCCGCCCGCACACGCGGAACGTCCTGATCCATGTGGGGGCGTAGGCCGCCGGAACGCCGCGCGATTGTCGAACACCTGGTGCGTCCATACACTGCCCCAACAACGCTCATGCCCGACCTGCCTGCCATGACGGACAGTGCCGTGGTGGCCGCCGCCGGCGGATCATCGGAGGCGCTTTCGTTGCTGGCGGCGGCGGTGCTGCCGCGAGTCCGCTTCATGGTCGCGGCCCGGCTCAGTCCCACGCCGGCCCAGTGGGATGCCGTCGAAGAGATCACCCAGTCCACCATGCTGGCGCTGACGCAGGGAGTGGATCGGCTCAACTGCCGGACGTCGGCGGGGCTGAACGCCTGGCTGTCGGGCGTGGTGAGCCACAAGGTGGCGGACTACCTGGCGCAGCGCGGCTCGACCCCTCCGCCGCCCGCCCAGCCCGCGGCCGGCGTGCTGGCGGCGGACTTCCAGAGCGTCGCCAGCGTGTGGCAGACCATCACCGGCCGCGTCCCGACGCCTTCCAGCATCGCGCAGCGCGCCGAGCAGATCGAATCGCTCATGTCCGAGCTGGGCCGTCTCAAGGACGACTACCGCGAAGTCATCACCTACGCCTTCTTCGACCAGCTCACCACCGCCCGCATCGCGGAACGCATGGGCCGCACCCGCCCGGCGGTGTCGATGCTGCTGATCCGGGCGGTGAAGGAGTTGAGAAGGCGGATGATGGGGGAAGCCGAGCCGAACCTGCCTGCGTGCGAACGAACGCCCCGGTAGTTCGCTCGCCTTCGAATCAATTTGGTGGCACGGTCGCCGAATCGGTGACGACGTCGGCTTCACGATCACCCTCCGCCGCAGTGCCCCGAGTGACTCGAAATGGTGCCGCCAGGTCAGGCTTGCCCCACTCATCATACATCAGAGCGATCGCTTCGTCGGGCCGAACGGGAATGGTAAGATGAGCCGGGCCTGCCTGTTTCAGGATAGGCGAGGCCGCTAGCAAAAGACGCTCGGCTTCGTCGAACTGCCGGCGCGCCGTCAGCAGGTTTCCCAGTGCGTACTGGATCATGGCGAGTCGAACGTCTCCCTGCGGCATGGTTGCCTCAGCGATTCCAAGCGCGTCGCGAAGAGGTGCTTCAGCGTCACCCAGCATACCGGACTTCAGTTTCGCAAACCCCTTCACGAGCATCATCACGGCCGCCCCGTGTTGCTGGACGGGCGGCGTCCGATAGACCGCCAGCGCCTCGTCCGCCCGTGCCTCGGCATCGGCGTAGTTTCCGTGGAAGATCTCGTGTTGCGCGAGAAACGTGAGTGCATTAGCGAGTTGCGGATGGTTGGGCGGAAAGACGCGCCGCGCCGCCTCCACCGCTTCGTACAACAGCCGACTGGCGTCGGGCTCGTCCATGAGAGAGTGGATTCGCGCCGAATTGCCGATCGCAATGGCGAACAACGGATGATCCTCCCCGTAATTCTCGCGTAGGATCCGCAAGGCGTCGTCAAGCGCGTTCTCCGCGCCGGGTAAGTCACCCCTGAACATTTTCAACCCCCCGATCGTGTTCAGATCGTGAGCAACGTTGGGATGTGTCGGGCCGAAGACCGCCCGGTCGATTTGCAGGGCCTCCTGCGCGAGTGGTTCGGCCTCCGCCAGTTTCCCCGTGCGGATGAGCTGGGAGGCGAAAGTCTGAATGACGCTGGCCAGTTTGGGGTGTTGCGGCCCGAAGATTCGCCGCCTGATGTCGATTGCCTCCCGGAATAGTGTCTCGGCCTCGTCGGGGCGACCTGTCTCGGCCGTCAACTGGGCCAGGTTCGCGAGCGTATTGGCGACTTTCGGATGATCCGGCCCCAAAGTCGCTCGGTACCCAGCGAGCACCGAGCGGTACAGGGGTTCGGCCTCGTCGAACCGCCTCATCTCATCCAGGCGTACGGCCAGATTGTTCTGGTTTGAAAGCACGGCCGGATCGTCGTCCGGCAGGTGCGCTAATCGAATCCGAAGCGATTCGCGGCAGAGTTGTTCCGCCTCCTCGTAGAAGCCCAGATCGGCGCGGACGATCTGCAAGTTGTCTAGGACAAACGACATGACAAGTGAGTCTGAGGCGTCCAGCACAACCAGAATCGCCTGGGCCTCACGGAGCAGTTCCTCTGCCGTTGTCGGATCGCCCAAGCCGTTGACAAGCTGAGCCAGGTCATTGAGACATCCAGCCGTTTGCTCGCTGGCCTCGCCATCCACTTCCCGGCAGAGACGCAGCGACGCTTCAAAGTGCGTTCGCGCCTCCTTGAGCAGACCCAATCCCTGGTATGCCGTAGCGATCGTTGTGTGAAGCGTGATCCTGACGTCCGGCTCGTCGATGAGTTCCACGTCCAGGGAGTTGGCTGCATTGCTGAGGATTTCACGAACGGTCACATCATGCTGGAATTCCGCCGGATCGGCCGACGCGAGCATCGATTCCAGAAACGAAACAACACGTTTTGCCTTCCGGGCCTCCGATTCTGCGTCGATGCGCGCCTCTGCTTCGTGAGCCATCGCAATGTGCATTGCATCCCGTTGTCGGGCCAATCTTCGCGCCTGAACTACGCCGATGACGGCTGAAGCTGCGACGATCAACACCAGCGACGCCGCCAGTGCCGCCATCAGGCGATGACGCCCGACCAGTCGCCGCATGTGATACACCGCACTCGGCGGCCGGGCGAGGATCGGCTGGCCGGTGGTATAGCGCTCGACGTCGTCCGCCAGGGCCGCGGCGCTGGCGTAGCGGCGGGAGGGGTCTTTATCGAGCGCCTTCAAGACGATCGTCTCCAGGTCGCCGCGCAGGGCGCGGCTGATGGTGCTGGGGCGCCGCGGCGCGTCTTCGCAGATCATGCGGACCGCTTCGGGAAGCGTGGTGCCGCTGCCGCTGGCCAGGTCGAACGGGAGGCACTCGGTGAGCATTTCGTAGAGAATGACGCCCAGGGCGTAGACGTCGCTGCGGGCGTCCACGTCGTCGGCCCGGCCGCGGGCCTGCTCGGGGCTCATGTAGGGGAGCGTGCCCATGATCCGGCCGGTCTCGGTGTAGGTGGTGGTCAGCGTGACGTCCGAGTCGGTGATGCGGGCCAGGCCGAAGTCGAGGATACGCGGCCGGCCCTCCTCATCAACGAGAATGTTCGACGGCTTCAGGTCGCGATGAATGACGCCGCGCTGGTGGGCGTACTGGACCGCCCGGCAGACGTCGCAGAAGAGGCGCAAGCGCTCGTTGATCTTGAGGGCGCGATCGCGTTTCGCGCCGCCGCCGGTGGCGTCGGATTCGCCCGTGCTTCCTGCGGCATCGGAGCCGCCGGACTTGCCTGGACCGATGTTGTCGCCCGATCCACTCCCGCTGCGTGGCACGGGGAGGTCGCCGCCGCGCACGTATTCGATCAGCGACCGGCCCTCGACCACGTCCATGGCGAAGTAGTGCCGGCCGTCGTCGGTGGCGCCGGCCTCGTAGAGGGCGGCGATGCCGGGGTGACGCAGGCGGGCGAGCGTCTGGATCTCGCGCTGGAACAGGCGGTTGTGGTGCTCGTCGAGGCGTTGCCGCCCGAGCACGACCTTCAGCGCCACCCGCCGCCGTGGGTGCTCCTGCTGCGCCTCGTACACTACGCCCATCCCGCCCCACCCCAGGCAGCGGGTGATGCGGTAGTTACGGACCGTGGGTGGCGCCTCGCCGCCGCCGCCGTCCAGACCGCCGGCCACCAGCAACGGGCCCAGCGGCGGCAGCCCCTCGGCCGTCGAGTCCTTCATGAGTTCGTCGAGCGCCGCGCTGGAGCCGTTCCAGAATGCCTGCAGCGCGTCGTCGATGCGGTCCGGCAGTCCGTCGAGGGAGTCGGAGGGGGAATCAGCGGTCATCAGAATGCTCCTCAGCAGGCCACCGGCCGCGCGCTGCGACTGGAATGCTCGCCGGCACACAACGGCCGATCCATCCGCCGCCGCCATTCTACAGTCTCCGGGACGGCGTTGGCGCAACGAGAACGTGCTCCGACGTACCCGTCGCAGGTGGAGTGGACGATTCCGCGCGTCAAGAAGGCCGTCCATCTGAATACGTACCGGTCTGGGGGGGCATGGACGTGGGGGGACGCCGCTGCGAATCGCGCCTGATTCGCTCAATGCCAGTCTCCCCGGCTCACGCGCCGGCTCACGGCCCCTCGAGCGTCACGACGATCTTTCCGAAGTGCGCCCCCGACTCCAGCAGCCGCAGCGCCTCGGGGAGCGCCTCGAACGGAAAGACCCGGTCGATCACCGGCATGATGCGCTGCTCGGCCAGGAACACGTTCATCGCCTCGAACGCCGCCCGACTGTCCACGTAAATGCCGCAGATGCGCAGCCGCTTCATCAGCACCGGGGCGACGTTCAGCTCGCCCTCCAGACCCGTCAGCGCCCCCAGCATGGCGATGCGCCCGCCGGCGCGGGTGGCGGCCATGGACTGTTGCAGCGTGCGTGCCCCCCCCGTCTCCACCGTCAGGTCCACGCCCAGGCCGTCGGTCAGCTCCTCAACGCGCTCCTCCCAGGCGGGCGTCGCCTCATAGTTGATCGTGTGCGCCGCCCCCAGCTCTGCGGCGCGGCGGAGCTTGTCGTCGCTGCTGCTGGTGATGATGACCTTCGCATCCAGCGCCTTGCCGATCTGCACCACGAAGATCGACACCCCCCCCGTCCCCAGCGTCAGCACCGTCTGGCCCGGGCCGATCTGCCCCTCGGTGACCAGCGCGCTCCACGCCGTCAGGGCCGCGATCGGGAGCGTGGCGGCCTGGGCGAAGTCGTAGCCCGGCGGGATCGGCACGACCGCCTCGGCCGGCAGGACCACCCTCTCGGCGGCCATCCCCGGACCCGGGGTGCCCAGAGAGTGTCGGATGTACTCGCGGCGGAAACGCCCGTCGATCCAGCCGGCGACGAAGTGTCCGGTCACGCGGTCGCCCACGGCCACGCGCGTCACGTGCCCGCCCGCCGCCGAGATCACGCCGGCCCCGTCGCTGATGGGCACGGCCGGAAGCGGCAAACGCGGATTGTACGTCCCGCGCATGACCAGCAGGTCCCGGTAGTTCAGGCTCAGCGCTTTGACGTCGACGACGACCTCCTCCGGTCCGGGCGCGGGATCCGGTGCGTCCACAAGCTGGAGGTTCTCGATACCGAACTTTTCAAGGCCGTAGGCACGCATGGGTACTTCCCGACTGGTGACGGAACTGCTCCACTGGGGTTGCGGTTCGCAGTGGGCGAGCCCTCATGGCGGGCGACCCCGAACCGCGCCCATCCGAACCGCGCCCGTGAGTCCAGCTATGGGGAGTCAAGGGCAAGGTTGAAGAAACCAGATTGTCTGCTCCTCGGCAAGTGGAGGCTCCTCAGCAGGCAGCGGCCGGTGGGGTTGTGGTCCGAGTGGGGCCGGTGGTCGCCCACTGCTCAATGGCGGCCTCACGTGCTCAGCTCGTGGTCCGTGCGGGGGCGGGGAGTCGAGCGGGGGGTGTGGGCGTGTAGGGGCCGGTCGGTGAGGATGCGCCACACGACGTGGCAGAACTGGATGGCGGTGGCGGCGACGGCTGGGCGGTGCGTCAGGCCCTCGCTTCGTCGGCGCAGCCGGTGGTCGCGCAGGTCGCCGTCCTGGCGCCAGGCCCGCGGGGCCATCTGCCAAAGCGTCAGGCGCAGCGTCGGCGATCCCCGCTTGGTGGTGCGTCGCCGCGATGCTCCGCCGCGCTGCGTGGGAAGCGGCGAACGCCGATCTGGACCTCGATTCAGCCCACCGGCCGCGGCCAGCAGGGTGGTGACCCGTCGGTGACGCACACCGTGTCCGGTTCGACGAGCCTGGTTCAACGGGTACTCTCGGACGGGACGACGCTATGCACCCGCGGAAAGGCCGCCTCGATGACTTCACTGTTGCGGCGCGTGCTCGGTCGTCCGAAGGCCTTGGCGTTGGCTTCCGCCTGTTGCGTCACGCCACCGGGGCGCGCGAATGACCGCGGCGCCATTGTGTCGCCGGTCGGACCTTCGTTATACTGGGCGCGGGCAGGCGGGGCACGTGCCTGCCGGGGGGGCTTCATCGCTGAAGGGGTTTGGGGGGTTCCATCGCTGGGAGATTGCCATGAACGGATGTGTGCGTGTGTGGGGGGTGGTTGTGGCATTGACGCTGGCGACCCTGACCGCGGCTGAAACCGCGAATTTCGACGGGTTCGCGGAGGGGTCGCTGGGTCAGTCGTTCCAGGACGGGGGGATACAGTTCTACGATCCGGACGCCTACGGACTGCCGGGCGTGTTCGTCGTCGAGTGGGCCTCGGAAACGCTCAACGACCCGGACTTCTCGCCGCCCAACGCGCTGACGATGACCGGGTACTCTCCCGGTCCGCAGGCCGCCTACTCGCGCGTGGGCACGTTCAGGATGAAGACCGGCAACGTGGCGTCGTCGGCGAAGGTGCAGTTGTTCGTCTTCGACAACAGCACGAACAAGATCAACCTCGAAGCGACGCTGGGCGGAAACGTTGTCGCCGAGACGTTCGTGCACCAGCAGGGCGTGCAGGGACCGCGGCACTACACGCTCGAGCTCAGCGACGTCGCCTTCGACGAGCTTCGCCTGTACGGCTCCGGCGATTACCAGAACGGAGCGTTCTTCGGCATGATGGACAACGTGGAGATCGGCGGCGGCGAAACCTGCACCGGCCAGGAGCGGCTCAAAGCGTCCTGCAGGGGCGCCAAGCTCAAGGCCAAGCTCACCCGGGCGGAACCGGGATCGACCGCCACCTTCCGCCTCGACGAAGACCCGGACACCGACGTGCGGGGGTCCGTGAATCGCTCCGGCAAGTCGAAGGCGAAGTTCAACAACGTCGCCCCTGGCCGGCACAAGGTGGAGATGCTCGAGTGCGACGTCGACGCGGAGACCACATGTCCGTAGGTCGGCGTGCGCCCGATAAAGCGCGAATCGGAACGCGCCGAGCGGCGCCCGCTCGACGTTGCGCCTGCGCCGGGCTTAGGATTGTTACCCAGCGCCGCAAGAAAACCTCGCGGCGAGAACATGACACGGCAACGCCCCCGCGCCGCACGAATGGCGGGGCACGCGAAGGAGGACAGGCAACGTGACGTATCAGGCAGTCGTGTCCGCAATGCTGGCGGCCGCTTCGATCTCGTGGACGACGGCTCGCGCTGACCAGGTGATCCTCGGCGCCGCCCGCGACAACACGCTCTACGAACAGAAGGACGGGCTGCTCAGCAACGGCGCCGGTGAGTTCATGTTCGCCGGCCGGACGGAAGTGCTGGGCGGGGGGCTGATTCGCCGGGCGGTGATCGCCTTCGACGTCGCCGCCGCGGTTCCACCCGATGCCACGGTGACCCGGGTCGAACTCACGTTGAACATGTCGAAGACCATCGCCGGACCGGCCGACGTGGAACTCCACCGGGTGGTCGGCGACTGGGGCGAGGGAAAGTCCGATGCGCCGGGGCAGGAGGGCGGCGGCGCACCCTCCGAACGGGGCGACGCCACCTGGATCCACACGAAGTTCGATGCCGAGCGCTGGGGAAGCGTCGGGGGCGATTTCGTCGACGCCGTCAGCGCCGTTCTCTCGGTTGCGGGGCCGGCGTTCTACACCTGGGGCTCGACGCCTCAGATGGTCGCCGACGTGCAGGGCTGGGTGGATGACCCGGATTCGGACTTCGGCTGGGCGCTGATCGGGGACGAGGATTTCGTCGGCACGGCCAAGCGGTTCGACACGCACGACAACCTGATCCCGGAGAATCGGCCGCAACTGCTGATCGAGTTCCAGCCCGGCGCATGCACCGGCGGCGAAAAGCTCTCCGCCAGGTGCAAGAACAAGGATCCCAAGCTCGATCTGATCAAGGCGAAACTCTCGAATGGCCGTGACGGCGCTTCGGTCACGTTCCGGCTCGACGGCGACCCGAACACCGACGTGGTGAGGAGCGTGCGCCGCGGCAAGGCCAAGGCCAAGTTCAAGGGCGTCGCGGATGGCGACCACGTCGTCGCCCTGCTGGAGTGCCGCGTCAGCAAAGCGACCACGTGTGAGTGAGCGCGCCGCGGCTGGGCGCGGTGACAGTGGCGCCGGCGCTGCGGCCGGGGCGGACGGCCTGCAACCATTCAGGCGGGCGCATTCGAGACCAGCGCCTGCACCAGGCGCTCGTGCGAAGGCGGTTCCACCGTGCTCACCCAGCAGGCCAGCAGCGCTTCGCCTTCCACCCGGGTCATGGGGCGAGTGTACACCTGCTCCCCGTTACTGGCGAAGGCGTACCAGCGATAGCGCGACTCCTGCCGGAGCACCAGCACGGAAGTGTCCGGACGCAGATAGATCACGTTCGTCGCGACCTTCGGTTTCACCGCCAGCCCGCCCGGCACACCGAACCACTCGATGGCCGCACCGGGTGAACGAAACAGCGTCAACACCAGTATCGCCAGCCAGAACGCCGTCCCACACGTGACCCGGCCGAGTCGATAGGAACTCCAAGCCGCCAGCGCCAGCACCAGCAGTGTAAGCGCAAATGAGGCGCGCCCTTCCTTCAGGCGGACGTTGCGCCGCATCGTCCGCCAGATAGAAGGACCGGTCGCCGGGCGGTCCGGGCGGTTCAGATCCAGCGTGGCGAGCAGATCCGCGAACGCCGCGTCGGTTTCATCGATCAGCCGCGGCTCGAACGTCACGGTCGCGCCGTTTACGGGGCTAAGCTCATCCACCCTGGCGTAGCGGACCACCGTGTACGCCTGGCGCCGCTGCGCCATCAGCCTGGCGAACTCGGTGACTCCGGACGTTCGGGACAGCCAGCGCCGCTTTCTGATGATTCCGGCTGCCAGTTCCTGGATCGAGGCGTCCGCCCGTTTCCCCACGAATCGGCGCACGCGCGCCCGCTCGCGGCGCTGCTGTACGATGGGAACGAGGATCCAGAACAGCAACACCGCGGCGACCGGGGCCCAGAACAGCAGCTTCGGGCCGGCCGCTGCGGTCGGTCCCAGGATCAGCCGCAGCGCGACGGCCGCCAGAATCAACAGAAGGATCGAAACCCCCCAGCCGAGCAGCGTCAGCAACGCTTTGCTCATGCCGCGCACGCGGATGGGGACGTCAACGATGGTGACGGGCGGCCGCGCGTCAACCGCGGCCGCGTCGTTCGCGCCGCGGCTCGACAGTCCGTGTTCATTCTCCACGTTTTCGCGATCCACGCGGGCAGGTTACGGATACGCGGACTCGAGAGAAAGTCTCAGACATGAGCGTGACGAAGCCGACGGGCCCGGCGGATCCGGCGCCGGCTCAGACCGCGACTGGTTCGCGCTGCGTCCTGCGCCGGCGGCGGCGCTTCTTGGGCGCGCCTGCGACGCGGACCTCCGCGGTGCGGGGTGGGGCGGACTCGGCCACTTCGATCGCTTCGCGCACGTCGGCGGCGTGCAGGTCGGCGTTGACTTCCTCCCACAGACCGTCCGCCCGGTTGTACACCCCGCCGGAGACCATCACGTTCATGGTGGGGTTGATGCCGATCTCGCGGATCGAGTCGATGAGCTGGCGGACGCCCGGCACGCCGCTGGGGTGGGTGCCGTAGATCATCAGGATGTCGGGCCGCAACTGGCCGCACACCGAGCGGACTTCGTCGTGCGGCACGCCCCCCCCGATGAAGTAGACGTCCCACCCGCGGGCCTCGAAAAGATCGGCGCACATCTGCGCCCCGAGTTCCTCCGGCTCGGAATCGGCGCAGGTGATCAGGATGCGCTTCCCATTGCGCTCCTGGACCGGCAGGCAGGCCTGCACCTGATCGGCGATCATGCGGTTGATGCGGGTGGCCATGTGCTCCACCGCGGCGTTGATACGGTGATCCCGATAGAGCTTCTCCACCGACTCCATGGCCGGCCAGATCAACTCGGCGTAGATTTCCCGCGGGTCAGCCAGCGCCTCGACGACGCTACGGGCGATGTTGCGACAGGTGGTGCGGTCGCCCTTCAGCAGGGGCGCAAGGTAACGGTGCAGGGTCATCCGTCCCGTCATAGGTCACTCCGGGTGTGCGGACCGGGCATACAGGTTCGTCGCGCCTGGCGACGGGCCTCCTGCCCGATCCCGAAGCGGTCCTACACGAGTGGGGTTCAAGATTCGGCCGACGATCCCGTCAGCGGAACAGCACCTCGCCGATTTTACCCAGGACAGCGTCTCTGACGCGCCAAGACGTCAAAATAGATAAGATGGGTAAAATGGCTAGATACGTATCGACCGTTGTCCGTCGTTTTCTTGAGGGGTATACAGTCCTATAATAACTGTTCCATAGTCACACCCATAGTGATCGCGCGCCGGCAGCACACAGCGGCGCCCGCGGATAGCACGCTGGATGACCGCTCCGCGGGTGGGAAGCTCCGCCCGGCACGGATCGGGTACCCAGCCTCGCGTTCGGTCGTTCCCCCCGCCGGGCGTGGCACCCGCCCGACTTGAAAGCCGAAGCTTGGGGCGGGCGTGCCGGCGCGCCCGGCGGGCGTGGCCGACTGTTGGCCGCGCGGCTCAGTCGCAATCGTAATCGCGCCGCGCTTCGGCGCCGCACCCCCAGCTCGCTGCGGCGGTACCCGGACCCAGTGGGACATCCGCGAACTTCGCCTTCGCCTTGCCTTTGCGATTGAGCGTGCCGTTCTGGCGCTCGCCGCTGCTGAGTTCGACGTTGAAAGTGTCGCCGTCCAGGCCGCCGACGAGTTTTGCTATCAGTCTGGTGGCGCCGCCGCGCTTGACCTTGCACGCCGCCGTACCGATCGCCTCGGTGCCCTTGCACTCTCCCTCGCACTCGTCGGGCACACGGTTGCCGTTAGTATCCAGGCTGCGTCCGGAGGCGATGTCGTCGCCGTCGTGGAGCCGGTTGTCGTTGCAGTCCACCGCGATCCGCATGTAATAGACGTCCTGTTCGGCGTTGTAAGTCGCCGCATAAGCCAGGTGAGCGCCGAGTTCGTCGGACTCCATGTCGTAGTAATCGCCCAGCTTGTTCTGCCGCGGCCAGCCGGCGTAGCTGTCGAAGGCGGGGCCGGCCATGACGCTGGGCGACCAGGTCTGGCCGCCGTCGCTGGACCACGAGTAGAACGTCTCGCTGATGCGGGTGTTCAGCGACGTGCGGGTGTCGTTCCAGACGGCGTCGATGCGGCCTGAGGGCGCCACCGACATGGTTCCGAACCAGTTCCAGGCGTTCGCCACCGGCGGATCGTCGTTGACGCGCACCGGTGCGTCCCAGGTGACGCCGCCGTTGCGGCTGCGGGCGATCATGATGTCGAGCGGATCGATGCCGGGCGGATCGACCGGGGCCAGCACGTACAGATGGCCGCGGGTGGGGCCGTCGCTCTCATCCACGTCGATCCACATCTGTCCGACCAGGCCGCCCGGGTTCGGACCGGTGCCGGACACGAACTGTCCGCCCAGAGTAAAGCTGCCCACCACGTTGAAGACCGGCGCCTGGTTGGGATCCTGGGCATTGGTCGATTTTGAGACATTGAAGCTGACGCTGCTGACGTAGACTTCTCCGTCCGGTCCGATGGCGTAGGTGCCCCACTGCATCTGGCCGGGAAGCGTGATCGGATTCGAGAACGTCCGGCCGCCATCGGTGGAGCGGGTGAAGTTCAGGAGGCGCGCCCCATTGCATCCAAAGCTGGACGTCCAGCTCGCGTAGATGTTGCCGCGGCCGATGCCGCTGGTGCGGTCAATGCCGAACCACTGCTTGTCGCCGCCGCGGGCCGGAAAGGGATCAGACCAGTTCACGCCGCCGTCGTCGGAGATGAAGAAATCGCAGCAGAAGTTGTTCTGCAGGCTGTAATAGTAGAATAGACCGTCGGCGTCGAAGTCCAGCACCGGGTCGCTGCGGAACACGCCCGGGGTGAACACGCCCGGGAAGGTCCAGCTCAGGCCGCCGTCGTGGCTGTAGGCCCGGCCGGCCTGGCGGAAGTTGCTCTGGATGGTGTCGAACTGCCGCCAGCCGATGACGATCTGATCGGAGTTCAGCGGATTGACGGCGATGGACGGTTCGTTGGCCGCGTCGCCGGGAATGTTGCGGCCGTTCTCGTCCACGTTGGCCTGCACGGTCAGGAACGGCCCGCTCAACAGCACCGACGGCGGAGTCGGCGGGAGCAGCGGCGTTGCCGGCTGGAACGCCGGGTCGGGCGGTTCAGGCTCTTCACGGTGAATACGGGCCAGGTCGTCTTCGTCGACGAGTTGGGCTTGGGCCGGCGGCGCTGAGAGCAGGGTCAACGCCGACACGACCAGGGGAATCAGGACGCACATCGGTGGGCTCCAGGATGGAACAGAATCTGCCGCGACCACACTCACCCCGCGGCGCTGGTGGGCACGCCACCGGGGCGCCGCACGTTGCGTGGGGGGCCTCAGAGGCGGGTGGGCATTCTACCGCGCAAGGGATTGAATGCCAACGCCGGTCGTTCCCGCCCGCGGCCGGCAATCGACCGAGGCGCCGGGCCGTGATGTTTGACTTTCCGGTCTGAGGTTCTAGGATTCCCGACAAGATTGCATCGGCTGGCCCCGCCGGCAGCGGCGACGGCCGATACGCAGCGGCCCCCATCGTCTAGTGGCCCAGGATATCAGGTTCTCATCCTGAAGACAGGGGTTCGAGTCCCCTTGGGGGTGTCGGTCGGCGCGGAGCAATCACGGGCGGAGGATCCGCCCGGCCATTCGGACCTGCACCGTCGTTCGCGTGGTTCCGGCGTGGTCCTGCAAGCCGTCGGCGGGTCCGCCCGTTGAGCCGCACTTCGAGAGACACCCTGCACGAATGCGTGATGCACGCACGTTTCATCCGGTTGCCGGGCACCTCGGACAGGGTCGAAAACCGCGAGAGCATGCGACGAAACCGCAGCGGCGTGCGCCGGGGTGCGGTCTTCCCCGTCGCGCCCACGCTCTTGCCGGTCTGCTGACGTTCGTCGTCGCTGCGACCGGCTGCTCCCACCCCCTGCGGCCGATGATCGAGACTTACATGCGGGAGGACGTCCGATACCTCGCCGCGCCGCGGGGACCGGCGCGGGTCGACGCCCTCTGGGCGCACGCGCGGGCCATCGCCGGGAGCAACGAGAACGCTCTGGACCTGCTGGGCATGCTCTCCGTTCAGGAGGGCGTGCGGCTGCGCCATCCCTTCACCACCGGCCTGGCCGCCGACGGAATGCTCGAACCCAACGACAAAACCGATCACTTCTTCGCCCACGCCATGTGGGCGTACCACGATTTCGACCGGCTGGTGCCGATGGCTGAGTTCAACGGGATCTGCTGGGAGATCGTGGGCGAGATCCGGAGCTGGTTCGGCTGGGGCGTCGGCTTCAACTGGAAGGACGTGTGGGCGAACCGGCTGGGCCAGGAGTTCGGCCGCCGCGTCCGGGCGGCCCGCCGCGACCCTACCGCTGAGCTGCGCCCCAGCAACGTGCTGGTGATCGCCGAGCGCTTCCGGCCGCCGCAGGTGCGCGACGAACTTCCGCCGGCCGCGGCGGAGGCACTCCCATCACGGCCTGGCGGCGTGACTCCCACCCGGTCGTCGCCCGTCAGCAGATGCTCTGATAAATGTCCTGCGTCTGGGACGCGATGATGTCCCAGGTGAACGCGGTCTCGACCTCGTGCCGGCCGTTGCGGCCCATGCGGCGGGCGTTGTCCATGTCGTCGAACGTCTCGTCCAGGCCGGCGCCGATCGAGTCGGTGTCGATGCTCACGGTCAACCCCGTGTGTCGATGGGAAACGAACTCCGCCGGTCCGCCGCTCTGCGTCGCGACGACCGGCTTGCCGGCGCTCCACGCTTCGAGGATCACGATGCCGAAAGGCTCGTTGCGGCTGGGGACGCAGACGGCATCGGACGATTTGAAGAGCTTGACCAGGTCTCGCCCGGCCCGATAGCCGGCAAAGCGCGTCGCGTGGGAGACGCCGTGCCGGTCGACCCGCCGCTCGAGGTCGTGGCGCATGTCGCCGTCGCCGGCGAGCACGAACTTCGCGTGCGGATGCGACCGCAGCACTCCCGGGATGGCGTCCACCAGCATGTCCGGCCCCTTCTGCCACGCCAGCCGGCCGGCGAAGAGCACGAACGGATCGTCCTGCTCGATCTCCAGGCCCCTGCGGACGGCCGAGGCGTCCACCTCGATGTCGAAGCGGTTGACCTCGACGCCGTTGTAGATGACCTCCATCTTATCGGGCGGCACCTGATAGAGCCACGCGACCTCGTCCCGAAGCGCCCGCGACACGCAGATCACCTTGCGGGCTACGTACGCGCCTTCCCACTCCGCGTGGCGGATGCGGGGCGAGATGCCGTTGCGGAACTCGTTGCCGCACCTCCCGTATTCGGTGGAGTGGATGGTCATCAGGACGGGGCGATTGAGTTCGTTCTTGATCTTCACCAGCGCCCGGCTGACCAGCCAGTCGTGGCCGTGAATGACGTCGAACCGCTCGCCGAAGAACCGCTCCGTCTCGCGCACGCGCTGGACCATGGCGTCGCACATCGACTCGATGTACTCGACGAAGTTCGGGTTGGCCGGCACCGGGCAGCGGTGGTAGTGAACGCCGTTGATGCAGTCACAATAGTGTTGACCCTGCCCCATGCGGGTGAAGACGTGTACGTCGTGGCCGCGCCGAACCAGTGCGTCCGCCAGTTCCGACACGTGGGCGGCGAGCCCCCCGACCGCGATGGAGTGCAGCGACTCCCACGACAGGATCGCCAGTCTCATAATCACTCTCCCTGTTTGGGCGTTGCCCGTGCCTGGGGGATTGTAGGAGGGTCCGGAGGCTGAGACGACGGGCACGCGCCGCATGGGGATCGGGCGGCCGGTCGTCTTGCGGGTTTGTCGTCATGGGCGGCTGGATGTACGGGCGTTCCGCCGCGGGACGCCGAAGGACCACAACCGGACTCACTCAACTCACGCGAGGACGCGGGTCGAAGCTCGCGTCACGGCCGGGGGCGCTCCGGTTCTGCCCTCCGACAGCACTGCCGCAGACGATTTGTCCCATTGTGGCATCGGCCGATGCCCCCCGCGTGCTTTAGACGAATGTCGCGGACGGGTTGGATTCCTCCCGCGGCCGCGCGGGCATCCCCTTTTTGCGTCGCCTGTCTCGATCCGATATGTACACCGTCGACCGCACGGCAAGCGCGGGCGAACTGGAGTTCGGAGGTGATGTCGCTTCCGCGCGCCGCGGCCCTCAGCGCCTCCCCGGCGAATCGGGGACGACGGCGGGAGGATTCGGTTGAGAGTCTGGCCTGGAGAACCGTACCCGCTGGGGGCCACCTGGGACGGCGAGGGCGTCAACTTCGCCCTCTTTTCGGAAAACGGCACCGCCGTAGAACTCTGCCTGTTCGACCGGCCCCTCGGGGCGGCCGAAACCGCCCGGATCACGCTCAAGGAGAGGACGCACCGGGTGTGGCACGCCTATCTGCCCGACGTCCGACCCGGGCGGTTGTACGGCTTCCGCGTTCACGGCCCCTATGAACCCGGCCGCGGTCACCGGTTCAATCCGCAGAAACTCCTGCTCGACCCCTACGTCAAAGCCATCGCCGGCAGGGTCGAATGGAATGACGCCGTGTTCGGGTATCAGGTGGGGCACCCCGATCTGGACCTCTCCCGCGACGAGCGCGACAGCGCGCCGTTCGTACCCAAGGGAGTGGTCGTCGATACCTCGTTCGTCTGGGGCGACGACCGCCCGCCCCGCACGCCGTGGAACCGAACCGTCATCTACGAGTGCCACGTGGCCGGCATGACCATGCGGCACCCCGAGATCCCAGAGAACCTGCGCGGCACCTACCTGGGGCTTTCGCTGGATCCTATCCTCGACCATCTGAGCCACCTGGGCGTGACCGCCATCGAGTTGATGCCGGTCCATCAGTTCGTGTCGGAGAAGCACCTGCAAGACCGGGGGCTGGTGAACTACTGGGGTTACAACTCCATCGGGTTCTTTGCACCCGATGTCCGCTACGCCACCGGCGTGATGGGGCAGCAGGTCGGCGAGTTCCAGACAATGGTCAAGCGGTTCCACAGCGCCGGCATCGAGGTGATCCTCGATGTCGTCTACAACCACACCGGCGAGGGGAACCGGCTGGGGCCGACGATCAACCTGCGCGGCATCGACAACGCGGCCTACTACCGGTTGAACCCGCAGGACCGCCGCTTCTACACCGACTACACCGGCTGCGGCAACAGCCTCAACATGGTCCACCCCCGTGCGATCCAGCTCATCACCGACAGCCTGCGCTACTGGATCGAGGTCATGCACGTGGACGGCTTCCGCTTCGACTTGGCCCCGGCCCTGGCCCGCGAGCTGCACGAGGTGGACCGGCTGGGGCGATTCTTTTCGATCATCCAGCAGGATCCGATCATCTCGCGCGTCAAGCTGATCGCCGAGCCGTGGGACCTGGGCGAAGGGGGCTACCAGGTGGGCAACTTCCCCCCGGGCTGGGCGGAGTGGAACGGCCAGTACCGCGATACGGTCCGGCGGTTCTGGCGCGGCGACGCGGGGCAGATCGCCGACCTGGCCTCGCGGCTGTCGGGCAGCAGCGACCTGTACGGCGGACGCCGCCACCACACGTACGCCAGCATCAACTACGTCGCCTGCCACGACGGCTTCACGCTGCACGACCTGGTCAGCTACAACACCAAGCACAACCAGGGCAACGGCGAGGGCAACGCCGACGGCACGAACGACAATCTGAGCCGCAACTGGGGCGTGGAAGGGGAAACCGACGACCCCAGGATCAACGCGCTGCGCGACCGGATCAAACGCAACTTCCTGGCGACGCTCATTTTCTCCCAGGGCGTGCCGATGATCACGGCCGGCGACGAGTTCGGCCGCACCCAGCGCGGCAACAACAACGCCTATTGCCAGAATAACGAGGTCTCGTGGCTGAACTGGAACCTGGACGAGCGGGGCATCGCCCTGCTCGAGTTCACCGCCCGCGTGCTGCGCATCCGCCATGGCAACCCCGTGCTGCGGCGCCGCAGCTTTTTCCGCGGCCAGCCGGTCTCCGACGCCTCCCACCTCAAGGACGTCACCTGGTTCCGGGAGGACGGCAAGGAGATGAGCGAAGCGGACTGGCACGACGCCGGCCGCCATTCGCTGGGGATGCTCATCGCCGGGCAGGCCACCGACGAGGTCGATGAGCGCGGGCGGTCGCTGATCGGCGCCACGCTGGTGCTGATCGTGAATGCGGGAATCGCACCGGTCGTGTATCATCTGCCCGACGTCACGCCCGACGGCACCTGGCGGGAAGTGCTCAACACCTCGCGCAAGGAGCGCCGTGTGGTGACGCCGGGACGGATCGAAATCGACGCCCACGCGCTGGTGCTGCTGGTGAGCCGATCCGCGTAACCGATGACTTCCCATGACCGTGATTGACCGGAAGACCGACAGCGAACACCACCTCCGCGGCGACCCGGATCTGGTCCGCCGACTGATCCGCGGCGAACTGCCCGACCCGCACAGGCTCCTGGGCGCCCATCCGGCGTCCCTCGACGGCGTCCAGGGCGTGGTCATCCGGGCCTATCACCCGGACGCGGAGTTGGCGGAGGTCGTACACGCGACCGGCCGCACCACGCGCCTCCAGCGCACCGACGCCACCGGGCTGTTCGTGGCGTTCGTGCCGGGCGGCGTGGCGGGCGAGGCCTACCGCGTCCGATTCACGTTTCCCGACGGGCACCGCCTCGAGCGGGACGATCCCTACCGGCACCTGCCGTCGCTGGGCGACACCGACCTGCACCTGTTCAACGAGGGTAATCACCGTCGGGTGTGGGAGAAGCTCGGCGCCCACCACCGGGTGATCGACGGCGTCGAGGGCGTGTCGTTCGCGGTGTGGGCGCCCAATGCCCGCCGCGTCAGCGTGGTGGGCAACTTCAACCGCTGGGACGGGCGGCTGCTGCCGATGCGGGTGCTGGGCGGCAGCGGCGTCTTCGAGCTGTTCGTTCCCGGGCTGGAGGAAGACGTTCTCTACAAGTACGAGATACGGACCCGCGAGGGCGGCATCCGCATCAAGGCCGACCCGTACGCCCAGTGCTGCGAGGCGCCGCCGCGCACGGCCTCGCGCGTCTACGTCTCACGCTATCAGTGGGGCGACCGCGAGTGGATGTCCAACCGGCCGCGCCGCGACGTCACCCGTCAGCCGATCAACGTCTACGAGGTACACCTGGGCTCATGGGCCCGCGTGCCCGAGGAGGGGTGCCGTTCCCTGACCTATCGCGAGATCGCCCCGCGCCTGGTCGAGCACGTCAAGCGCTTCGGTTTCAACTATATCGAACTCATGCCGATCGCCGAGCACCCCTTCGAGGGATCCTGGGGGTATCAGGTCACCGGCTACTACGCGCCCACGGCGCGCTACGGCGATCCGGACGACGTGCGCTATCTCGTCGACCTGTGCCATCGTCACGGCATCGGCGTCATCCTGGACATCGTGCCCGCCCACTTCGTGAAAGACGACTTCGCCCTGCGCATGTTCGACGGCACGTACCTCTACGAGCACGAGGACCCCCGCCGCGGCGAGCACCCCGACTGGGGCACGCACATCTTCAACTACGGCCGCCACGAAGTGCGGAATTTCCTCATCGGCAACGCCCTGTTCTGGTTGCAGGAGTTTCACATCGACGGCCTGCGGCTGGACGCGGTGGCCTCCATGCTCTACCTGGACTACAGCCGTCGGCACGGCGAGTGGCTGCCCAACCAGCACGGCGGCAACGAGAACATCGAGGCGATCGAGTTCCTGCGGGCGATGAACCACATCGTCAAAGAGGAATGCCCCGGCTGCTTCACCGTGGCGGAGGAATCCACCGCCTGGGGCGGCGTCACCCGTCCGATCGAGGCGGGTGGCCTGGGGTTCGCCTTCAAGTGGAACATGGGCTGGATGCACGACACCCTGGTCTACTTCTCCAAGGACCCGGTACACCGCAAGTATCATCACGATCAGCTCACGTTTGCGATGATCTACGAGCACTCGGAGCGCTTCGTCATGCCCCTCTCGCACGACGAAGTGGTACACGGCAAGCAGGCGCTGCTGGAGAAGATGCCGGGTGACCTGTGGCAGAAGTTCGCCAACCTGCGGCTGCTGCTGACCTATCAATACACCCGGCCGGGCAAGAAACTGCTGTTTATGGGCACGGAACTGGCCCCCTATGAGGAGTGGCGCTACGACACCAGCCTGCCGTGGCACCTGGAGGGCGAAGAGCGCCGCGTGGGGCTGCAAAACTTCATGCGGGCGCTGGGCAGGCTCTATCTGAAAACCCGCTGCCTGTGGCGGTCCGACCCCGACCCGTGGACCTGCTCCTGGATCGACTGCAGCGACCATGAGAACTCGGTGGTGTCCTATTATCGCCGCGACGAGGACCGGCTGGCGGTGATCGTCCTGAACATGACCCCGGTGCCGCGCCGCGACTACCGCGTGGGTGCCCCCGAGCCGGGCCGCTATGAACTGGCGCTGAGCAGCGACGCTCTGGAGTTCGGCGGCAGCGGCTACGCCGTGCCCGACGGCGTCGACTCAAACCCCATCGGGATGCACGGCTGCCCCGAGTCGATCAACCTGGCCCTGCCCCCCCTGGCCGGCGTCGTCTACCTGCACGGGGGGGGGAAGCCGGAGCAATAAAGCGAAGGGGCGGACCGCCACGCGCAATCAACCGGCGGAATCGAAGTCCGTCCCACACTCCGGGCACCGCGGACCGGGCAGGTTGTCGATTCTGTATCCACACTTCCTGCACCGCGTCGGGTCGTATGTCTTCAGATGCCGCGCCCAGGCCACGATGGCGAACGGCAGCGTCACGATGAATGACAGCAGGAACGCCGGAATCAACACAATGAGGGAGAATCCCGCCGCCTGACCGGCGGAATAACGAGTAAACGAGGCGAAGCGGGCGGCCAGGACGCCGCCGCCCGCGGCCGATTCGGCGATCACCAAGGGAATGATCAGGCAGAAATGACCAAAGAACTCGAGGGAATCCTGTAACGCGACTACAGGCATCACCAGGCGGCAAGCGATGACGGTCGCTAGTACGACGCCCGCGGCCGGGACGATCACCTCGACGTTTCGGGGAACGATGAGACCGAGCATGGTTGCGGCGCCCGGCAGAACGATCGAGACGCCGATGGCGGCCAGCCATCGCCGCACGACGACGTGGGCGGCCCGCTGCTCGCGCGTACGACCCGTCGAAGGGATCATCTGGGGCTCACTCGGGCGCCGCCGGCTCTGCGTCGTGCCGTTGCGGTGCGCCCGCGGCACGACCTGTCGCTTCCTCGATCCTGCTGGCCGGGCCCAGAAACACGGTTCCGCACTCCGGGCACCGCGGTCCCGGGATGTTGTCGATCCGATAGCCGCACACGTCGCATCGTGACGGGTCTGTGCGTCTGCTCTTTCGGGCCCAGCAAAGTAATGCGAGCGGGCAAGCCACGGCGAAGGAAAGCAGAAACGCCAGGAACGTTGGTAGTAGTGCGCGGTTCAGCGGAAGTGTATTCAATGAATGCAGCGTAGCGGACACAAGAAGGCCGATGAGCAGGATCGTCCCTGCGATCGTAAACGGAATGACCAGGCAGGTAAACTTCAAGAATTCTCGCCGGTCGTTGGTTCTGATGACCGGGACGATCAACCGATTCACCAACACCGTCGCCACCGCGACGGCGGCGGCTGGCCACAACAGAGCGCGGGGACCCGGCAGCAGAAGCCCTGCGAAAACCCCGGCGACGGGAACGACGGTGGCCAGCAGACTGGCCAGCAACCATCGCAAACCGGCGCCCTCGCTGATGTGTTCTTCGTAGCGTTCCAATTCGTTATTCGCTATTCGCCATTCGCTATTCTCTTCATATCGCCCCACTCTCTCGCGACCACTGCACGTAGCGCGGCAGCCCCGCCGTCAGCGGCATCTTCGGCTTGTAGCCCAGCAACTGCTGTGCCTTGGAGATGTCGGCGACGTAGCGCGTAACTTCACCGACGCGGGCGGGCTCGAAGGTGACGTTGGGCGTCTTGCCCAGCGCCAGCGAGACGATGTTGACCATGTCCAGCAGGGTGCTCCCCTGACCGTAGGCGAGGTTGATGGTCTGCCGGGTTACGCGGCCGGTGGCGAGGGCGTCGATGCCGGCGACGACGCCTTCTATGCAGTCGTCCACGTAAGTGAAATCAAACACCTTTTCCGGGCCGTACACGGTGATCGGCTCGTTGCGGGCGATGCGCCGGACGAACAGCGGAATAACGCGCTCCAGGCGGTCGAGGTCGTTGTCGTAGCGGCCGTAGACGTTGCTGAAGCGAAATACGAGGTATGGCAGGTCGTAGCACTCGGCATAGGAGTAGATGAAAGCCTCACCCGCGATCTTGCTGGCGCTGTAGGGGCTTTCGGCCACGACGAAATCGGCTGAGGCTTCGTCAGTGACGTGCTGATGGATGTCGCCATAGACCTCGCGCGAACTGCCGAAGATGACGGGCGTGGCGGCCCGGCGGCAATAATCGAGTACGTTGAACAGCGTGGTGACGTTGTCCATCGCCCGCTCGGGGTGTTCGACCAGCTCGAAGACCTTGGCGTTGGCCGCCAGGTGGACGACCACGTCGAAACGCTCGCCGGCCAGCAGCCGGTCGAAGTCGCGGTTGCGAAGGTCGGCGATATGCGTGGGCACGTCGTCGGTCCAGGTGTTGCGGCGCTGGTCGATGCCGACGACCTTGTCGCCGCGCTGCAAGAGGGCCAGCGCGAGATTCGTGCCGATCTGTCCGCTCGATCCGGTGACGAGAACGTTCATGAATCGTCCTGACTGACCGCCCGTTCGATCCGGTCGCAGATGATGTGATAGGCGAGCTGGTGCACCTCCTGCACCCGGTCGCTCGATTCGTGGTCCACCCTCAGGCACGCCTCGCACAACTCGGCCAGCCTCCCCCCGGTGCGACCGGTAAACCCGATCCGCCAGGCCCCGCGCTGCCCGGCCGAGCGCAGCGCCGCCAGGACGTTGGGCGAGCGGCCCGACACGCTCAGCGCCCACACCACGTCGCCGGGGGCGACCAGCGCTTCGATCTGCCGGGCGAAGACGCGCTCGAAGCCCAGGTCGTTGCTGATGGCGGTCAGGCTGGAGGTGTCCGTCGAGAGCGCCACGGCCGGAAGGCCCCGGCGATCCACCTTGAACCGCCCCACCAGTTCCGCCGCGATGTGCTGCGCGTCGGCGGCGCTGCCGCCGTTGCCGAAGACGTAGAGCCGGCGCCCGCGGCGGAACGCCTCCAGCAGTTGATCGGCGATGCGCGCGAGCGTAGACGCGTCGCGCGTCAAAGACGCGGCGCAGCGCGCGTGTTCTTCGATCTGCCGGAGGATGTCATCGTTCACGACCGGACCTCCGCGTGCGACGCCCCGAATTGCGTTATGAGATTCATTCTTGAGAACAAAACGTCCGCAAGAACTGGTTTGAGAACGAGAACCGGCACATGGGCGCTGAAGCCGGCGTTTTTGAGCCGCGAATGCGGCGCGCGGCTGTAGCCGCGGGTAAGCCCGTCTGCGAGCGAACCCGCGGTTGCCAGCGTTCCCATGACTCTGGGGAGCCGCGAAGCGGCGAAGGACGCCGCGCAGTGATCGGCGATCGACGGGAATGCTCCGGCGCGTGGGCACGCCAGGCAGAATTGTGACGCAAGCCGCTCGCTTACGGTCGCGGTTCTGATTGGACCGCGCTGCGTATCTGACGCGCGTCTCATACGCTCGCCCCTCCGCCCCGAATCCGTTCGATCAGCGCCGACGTGCTCAGCCCTTCCACCAGTGGTAACAACACGACCCGCCCGCCGCACGACTTCACGAAATCCGCCCCGACTACGCCCCTTCCGGCCCAGTCCTCACCCTTGACCAGCACGTCCGGCCGCACCTGCCGGATGAGCGCCTCCGGGGTGGGGGCGTCAAAGCCGACCACGTAATCGACCGAGGACATCTCGCTGAGCACGGCGCAGCGATGCTCGAAGCGGTTGATCGGCCGGTCGTCGCCTTTGCCCTGCCCGCGGATCGATTCGTCCGAGTTCAGCCCCACCACCAGCACCGACGCCTGCTCGCGGCAGCGGCGCAGAAAATCGACGTGCCCGGCGTGTACAATGTCGAAGCACCCGTTGGTGAAAGCCACCGTCTCTCCCCGGTCGCGGCGCAGTGTCAACTCGGCGGACAGCTCCTCGATGCCGCGGAGCTTGCCGTTCCGTCGCTGAGATTCGAGCTGCAGCTCCGCCAGCACCTCCTCGGCGCTGATCGGCACGCAGCCGAACTTCTCTACTTCCAGACCGCCGCAGATGTTCGCCAGCCGCGCCGAATCCTCCAGCCCGGCCCCGGCCGCCACGGACGCCGCCAGCGCCGCCAGCACCGCATCGCCCGCGCCGGTATTGTCGTAGACGCTCCGCGGGCGGGTGGGGACATGGACCCAACGGCCGTCGCGCACGACCACCGATCCGTCGCGATCGACCGTCGCTACGATCGCCGTCACGTCCACGGCCGGGATCAGCCGCACGCCCGCTTCGCCCACGGAGGCGACCGAGCCGAGCGACGCACCGACGGCGTGGCCTAGTTCGTCGCGGTTGGGCGTCAGGACGGTCGCGCCGCGATAGCGGGCGTAGTCGCTGATTCGGGCCGGGTCGACGAGCACGGGCTTGCCCGCGTCGGTGGCGGCCCGGATGACGGTCGCGGCCGTTCCGTCCGTCACGACGCCCTTGTCGTAGTCCTCGATACAGACGACGTCGACCTGCTCCATCCGCTCGACGGCGGCGCTGACCACGCGGTCGCGCTCCGCCGCGGGCAGGGGCGATCGATCCTCGTCGTCCACGCGCAGGAGTTGCTGCCGGTGGCGGTGCTGCGCCAGGCCGACCATGCGGGTCTTAGTGGTGGTGGGTCGAGTGGGGGAGACGACCACCCCTTCAGTGTCCAGCCCGATGTCGGAGAGCAGCGTTCTCAGTGTGCCGCCGTTGCGGTCTTCGCCGATGACCCCACACACCAGTACCTGGCACCCCAGCGCCCGCAGGCAGGCGGCCACGTTGGCGCTGCCGCCCACCGCGTGCCGTCGTTCCACGATCCGCAGCACCGGCACCGGGGCCTCCGGGCTGATGCGCTCGGCGTCGCCGTAGACGTACCGGTCGAGAATGAGATCGCCGATCAGCAGGACGCGCCGGCCGCGGAAACGGTGAACAATCTCGGAGAGTGCGGCGGGCATCAGTCGGAAGTCGGAAACCGGAATCAGCAGGCCGGGCGTCGGAAGTCAGAAGTCACGAACCCGGTGTCGCACGCCCGACCCGGTTACGGCGTACATTCTCAGCATGGTAAAGGCGACGCTCGGAAGCCGTCAATCGTGCGCCATTCCGGCGCGCGCACCCGGATCGGTCCCGCGGCTGGGTTTGGCCGCCGCGCCGCCGGTTGCTACCATCCGGTATGGGCGGGGGCTCGCAAGGTCGGTCCCGCCGTCATCGAGAGGAGATTCGCCATGTCGGGTTCACCGTCGAACCACCGCCGCCTGATGAGGCGCCTGCTGGCAGGCGTGGGGATCGGAGCGGTGGCAGCGGCGTCGCCTGGAGGAGATTTCTGCTCGACGAATGCCTCCCAGGGTGCAGCCGGACAGGCGCCAACCGCTGTGGATGCGGCGGCGCCCGCGCAGGCTGGGCAGGACGCGGTGCTCAAGCTCCCCCCCCTTGATGCCAGGATGCACGGCGCCGCCCTCGCGGCCGCCGGCCGCGGGCTGGAGTTTCTGGCCGCTTCGCAGCAGCCCGACGGCGGCTGGATCCTGCAGGACAAGTCCCACCCGGCCGTTACGGCGCTGATCGTCAAGTGTTTCCTCCAGGATCCGCGCTACGGCCCGGAGCACCCGGTCAGCCGACGCGGGCTGGACTTCATCCTGCGCAGCGTCCGAAGCGACGGCGGCATTTACGTCGACGGCGAGGGGCTGAACAACTATCACACCAGCGTGGCTCTGATGGCGCTGGCGGCCGCGAACGATCCTAAATACGAACCGACCATCCGCCGGGCGCAGGCCTATCTGCGCGACCTGCAATGGGACGACGCCGAGGGCTACGGACAGGACCACGCCTGGTACGGCGGGCAGGGCTACGGCGGCCACAAGCGGCCGGACCTCTCCAACACGCAGATGATGGTCGAGGCGCTGCACGACAGCGGTCTGGCCGCCGACGACCCCGCCTACGGGAAGGCGGTGGCCTTCATCAGTCGCTGCCAGATGCTCAGCGAGACCAACGACCGGCCGTTCGCCCGCGGCGGCGGCGACGGCGGCTTCGTTTACACGTCGGCCGGCGACGGCGAATCCAAGGCGGGGACGGAAGTCTTCGACGGCGTGGTGCGGCTGCGCAGCTACGGCTCGATGACCTACGCCGGATTCAAGAGCCTGCTCTACGCCGGCATCGGCCGCAAGGACGTGCGCGTGCAGCGGGCCTACGAGTGGATCCGCCGCCATTACACACTGGACAGCAACCCGAACATGCCCGGCGAAAGCTCTCACATGGGCCTGTATTATTATTATCACGTCTTCGCCCGCGCGCTTCAGGCCTGGGGCGAGCCGATCATCGTGGATGCCCACGGCAACCCCCACCGCTGGCGGGAAGAGTTGATCGCCAAACTCACCGACGTGCAGCAGAAGGACGGGAGCTGGGTCAACGACGCCGACCGCTGGTACGAGGGCAATCCCTATCTGGTGACGGCGTACGCGGTCCTGGCGATCCAGGCGGCCGTCCGGGGAACCTGAGGGCTATGGACCGGACCGAAGACACACCGGTGGAACCCGCAGACGACGGACGGACCGGTCCGCCCGCCCGCTGCGACGCGGCCGCGCCGGCCGCGCCCGCCCCCGTGCCGCCGCCCGATGACGACGCGCCCTTCGGCGTGGGCCTGATCGACGAGGCGGCTGCATCGCCCCCCCCCGAGGCGCCGGCGGAACCGTGGCCGGACGCACCCGAGGGCCCGCCCCTCGAGGACGCGGACGTGGACGCGGTTGCCGCGTCCGGCGATGAAGCGCCGGACGCCTACGCCTTCGAGGCGCCCGTCGCCTGTGCGTTCGAGGCGCCGCCGATCTCAGGCGGCGAAGCCGGGGCGGCAGACCTGACGGGGCAGGAGTCAGTGCCGTCAGCGCCGGCCGCTGCGCCTGCCGACGGCATTACCGAGCGCGAGCCCGGTCCGGCTGCTCGTCCGATCCGTGACTCGTGGGACCCGGCCGCCACTCCTCGCCACCTGGCCGTGGAGCTGAAGCGCATCGAGGCGAGGATCACCGAACTGCTGGAGGGGATCGACCCGCGCCGCAAGCGCCGCCTGGAAGGCACGCGCCGCTGGCTCGAACTTCAGGACGACATCGCCGCCATGCGCTTCGACGGGCGCATCGACGAAGCCCGCGTCCGCGAGATCAACGCCCTGTGCGCCAAGCGCCATCGTCTCTTCCGCCACCTGAACTTCCTCGTGGCCACACGTCCCACGTGGAACACGTAAGAAGCGGGTCGTGCCCGCTACGGCGCCCGCCGCTGCGCCGCCTTCAGCAGGTTGTCGAACGCCGCCGTGTAGCGACCGCCCGCCGCCGGATCGGCGTAGTAGCGGTTGACTTGCTGATTGCGGATGACTTTCACGATGTCGGCCGGATCGTGCCCGAGGGCGTCGCGGCACTGCAAGTCGCGCAGCAGCGCCTTCCAGCGGAGGGGGTATTGCGGGGACAACGTGGTCGCCACTTTGTTGAACATCGGCAGGGCCGTCTCGTGCTCCGCGGTCTGGAAATAGGATTCCGCCAGGCCCATGATGGCCCGCGCGTCGCCACCCTCGCCCGCCTGGCCGGACAGCGCCTCGCGGGCGCCGCACTCTTCGAACAGCCTGCGGGCCTGGGCCGGATCGCCGGACAAGAGCAGTGCCTCTGCGAGCTGCAGCTTCAGCGCCCGCCGCCCGGCCGCGTCCACGCGCGATTCCGGCCTGTCGGCCCAGGTGCAAAGGTGCTCCGCCAGGCGCCGGGCCAGTTCGGCCCGCTGCTGGGCGCCCTCCGTCTTGCCGGTGACCGACTCATCTTCCAGGGCCGCCGCCAGCGGTGCATAGAGCGCTTGCAGCGTCGCGCCGGCGCCCGTAGGGTCGGCCGCGACGTAGCCCGGCAGCAGCGCGGCCGCCTCATCCAGGCGGCCCAATCGCTGCAGCGCGGTCAGTCGCGTCGCCAGCACGGCCCCCATCGGACGGGTCGCGTGGGGCCAGGTCTTCTCGAAATCAGCCAGGGCATCCAGCGCCCGCTGCGGGTTTCCGATCGTCGGCAGCAGTTGCGCCCGCGCCTGGACCAGCGTCGCCTCGGCCAGCAGGTCATCGATCTCCTGCACGCGGTCGGGCGCGGCCGTGGCTTTCAACTCTGCGGCGCGGGCGTTGAAATCCCGCAGCAGGTCGAAGATCTCCGTGGCCCCGCGGCGGATGGTCACCGCGTCCATGCCGCCCTGGGCGGTGGCTTCCAGGAGCCCGGCCGAAAGACTCCGGGCGCGGAAGCACATCGCCTCCAGCGCGTGTTCGTGCAGCGGCTCGACGAGCAGGTACTGGGCGGCCGCGTCCGCGAAACGCCCCGCGTCCTCCAGCGCCAGGGCATAGAAAAACCGCCAATAACGCGCTTCAGGAGCGGCGCCATGTCGCGACACCAGCGCCCCCAGGGCGTCCCGGTAGAGGGCATTGATCGCCTCGCGATCCGCACCGGGATCGGCGCGAAGCTGATACGTCAGTTGCACCGCCAGCAGGGACGCCCGCAGCGCCTCGGAGAACCTGGGGTAATCGTGTCCGACGCGCAGGAACCGTCGCGCCGCTTCCACGCTGTCGCCGAGGTGCTGACGGGCGACGGCCAGGTTGAAGGCGATCTCCGGCTCCAGCGAAGCGTGGGCCGCGCCGGCGCCGATCGACGCCCCGACGTCCAGCACCCGCCGCCGCAGCGCCTCCGGCGTCGCGCCGCCCGGGTGGGGCGGGCCTTCGGGGGGGGGCCAGGCGCCTCCCGATTCCTCCATGCGGCGGGCGTCGCGCAGGAGGCCCGCCATCAGGGCGGCTTTTTCGATGTCATCCAGAGCGGCCACGTCGGCGCCCGCGCCGATCAAGTCGTAGAGCGTGCCGTAGATCTCGTCCTTGTGGCCGGCGTGGCCCTCCGCGAGCTGCACCAGCTCGGCCGTCGCCGCCGCCTCTTCCGCCGCCGCGCGGGCGGCGTCGTTGCTGCTGCGGGCCGCAGCGGCGGCGGCCTTGTGCAAGGCCCGCTGCGCCATTGCCACCACCAGCCGCAGGCCGAACGTTTCCGCCCCGGCCGCGGCCGCCTCGTGCTCGAAGTCGCGCAGCACCTCGGCGGCGGCGACCTGCCGCCCCGCGTGCTGCAACGCTCTCGACCGCTCGACCACCGCCCGCAGCTTGACCCACGCGAGGGAGCGTCGCTCGTCTGCGTCGGCGACCTTCTCGACGGCGCTGACCGCGGCCTCCAGGTGGCGATCGGCGTCGCCGTCCAATCCCAGCAGCCGCTCCGTCATGCCCGCCAGCAGCAGTGTCTGGGCTTGCAGGTGCGTCTGGTCGTGCGGCTTTTCGAGCAGCCAGGCGTCCTCTTCCAGCCGGTCGAGAACCGATTCCAGCCGCTCATGTCGCACCGGATCGCGCGGCGGACGATGGAGCGCGTCGTAGAAATGAGCCCAGATGATCACGTATCGGGCCTGCTGCTCGGCCGTTTCGAGACGGTCGATGTAGCCGCTCTCCTCCACCCGCTCGTAGTCGCGCAGGTTCATCGCGTCGAGCCGCGCGTATTCCGACTCGACGTCCGCCAGCACCTTCTCCAGCAGCGCCACCGCCCGCCCGGCGCGATCCGCCAGTACCCGCCGGTCGTCCGCGTTGCCGCCCAGCAGTACGATGCGGGCGATGGCCGGCGCCGCCTCCTCGTTGAGCAGCGACCCCGCCAGCACACAACGCCACTCGTGACGGCGCGGATCAGTGTCGCGCATGCGGATGAGTTGTTCCAGCAGCCGGTTCGCCTCCGCCAGCGCCGCCATCCGCTGCGCTTCGCTCAGTGTTTCGTCGGCATAGCGGGAAAGCTGCACCTGCCGCTGCAGCAGGATCAGCGACTCCTCGTTGCGCGGCGGGAACTCCTTCAGGTGCAGTTCCAGCAGTTCCGTCAATCCGCGCACGCGCAGGGCGTTGTGAAACGCGGCGGCGTCGAATCGGTCCTCCTCCGCCGGCCGCTCCTGCGCCAGCGTCGCCGCAGCAAGCGCACCGACGAATGCCATACACGCCACGCGCAGCAAGCCCCGCCTCCCTGAACCGCGCTCCTCCTGCATCACAGCCGCCTCAACAGATCCTCGACCGCCGCCCGCAACTGCTCGTCCTCGTCGCGCGACTCCGCCTCGGGCGTCTGATCCACGATGAGGTGCGGGCGGGCGCCGTGGTTCTCCATGTCCGTGCCGTCGAGCAGATACCAGCCGCGGAAGGGCAGCCGCACGAAGGTGCCGTCGATCAGCGCCGTGCCGCCGGTGCTGATGACCGAGCCGTGCGTCTCCTGCCCGACCAGCGTGCCGCGTTTCAACGTCTTGAAGGCGTGGGAGATGATCTCGGCGTTGGAGAAGCTCTTCTCGTTGCACAGCAGGTTGATCGGCAGCGCGTAGCGCTGAATGAACAGCCGGTCCTGTGGGTAGAAGCCCGGCGTGTGCTCCGCCCCGCGCGGCACGGTGTAGGCGTGCGGCTGAACCATGATCGACGACAGCAGCCGGTCGGTCGTCCACCCCCCCCCGTTGTTGCGCACGTCGATGATGAGGCCCTGCTTGTCCGACGCGGCCGCGTACAGATCGCGCTCGAACACGTCCAGCGACGGCTGGCTCATGCCCTGAATGTGGATGTAGCCGATCCGTCCGTCCGACCACTCGGCGACCTTCTCCGCGGTGGCCAGCCGCCAATCCTCATACTTGAGCTGACGGTCGGCCGCGAAACTCGTGGGCGTGACCAGCACGTTCAGCTCGGCCTCTTCCCCGCCTTCGAGCGTGCGGCGGATAGTGACGATCGTCTCTTCGTTCACCCGTCCGCGCAGGCGCGATTCGACCGTATCGGTCGGGCCGAACGGCTCCAGGTTGACGGCGGTGACGACGTCACCGGGTTTCAGCGCCATCGAGCCGACGTCGGCCGGACCGTGCCGGATCACCTTCGTGACCTGAAAGCCGCCGTCGACCCGATGGTGGATTGTACCCAGCCGGCCCATCGCCTGCCGGTTGGGGCTGGCGGCGTCCGGCGCCCGAATGCCCAGGTGCGAGCCGCTCAGTTCGCCCAGGAAGTACGCGGCGACATAGTTGAACTCGTCCGCCCGCCGGGCGTTGCGGGCCAGGGCGTGGTACTTCCGCGTCAGCGCGTCCCAGTCCAGGTCTTTCAGGGTCGGGTGGTAGAATTGCTCCCCCAGCGTGCGGGCGGCGTCGAGAAACTTCTGGCTCGACTGCGCTTGCAGGTCGATGCGGATGCTGTCGGTGAGGTCCACGTACTCGACCTTGCCCCCGGCGGGGGGCACCGTGCCGGCGCGGCCGCCGCTGACGAAGACCACCTTGTCGCCCGTCAGTGACACGTGCTGCACCGACGCGACGCCAGTCAGGTTCTTTCGGTCTTCTCCGTCCCACTTGATCGAGTACAGCCCGCTCTCGCCGTAACTGCCGGTGAAGATGTAGCGGTCGCCCCCCGGCGTGATCTCGTTGTTGCCCTCCGAGCCGTTCCAGGAGGTGACGCGGCGCAGCCGCAGATACGCATCCTGGAGGTCCTCCATCGTAAACGGCGGCTCCTTGTCCTCTTTCTCCTTGTCCTCTTTCTCCTCGTCTTCGCCCTCGGCTTTCGCCTCCTCGTCGGCGTCTTTGCCCTCCTCGGCCGGTTTCTGGTCGCCGTCCGGCTTCTCTTCGGCGGCGCCGTCCGGCTTTGCGGCCTTGCCGTCCGCTGCGCCGGCGTCCTCCGTCTCTTTTTCCGGTTTCTTCACCGGCAGCGGTTTGCGTTTCTTGGCGGCCTCCTCGGCGTCCTTGTAATACTTGTCGAGTTCCTTGGGCGTCATCGCCTCCATGTCGCGGTCCAGATACACCATCCAGACGTCGAACTCCTCATTGACCCGTTCGGACACGAAACTGAGAATCTTCCCGTCCGCCGACCAGCGGGGGTTGCCGTCGTTGTCCGGGTGCCGCGTGACGTTGATCGCGGGGGCCGATCCATCGACCGGCACGATCCAGATGTCGGCGTTGAAGTTCATGTTGCTCTGTTCATAGGCGACGTGGCGGCTGTCCGGGCTCCAGCGCCAGTTCAGTCCGGTGTCCCAGCCGGTCGCCAGCGCCCGTGTGGTTCCCGCCTCCAGGTCGAGGACCATCAGATCGCCGCGGCCGCGGCGGAACGCGAGCATCTTGCCATCCGGAGACGGGCTGGGCTGGCGGTCGTGGTGCTCGCTCTTCACCACCGCCTCGACGTTGAACTTCACCGCGTCGTGCCAGCGCTGCGGCCGCAGTTCCTTGGGCAGTTCCTCTTCCTTGGATTTCGCTTTGTCCTCTTCCTTCTTCTCATCCTTGGTTTCGTCCTCTTTCTTCGATTCCTGGCCGCTGGCCGCGTCCGCCTCCTTGCCGGTTTCGCCCTCGCCGTTCTTCTTTTCGTCTTCCTTCGCTTCGGCGTCCTTCTCGTCCTTCTCGTCGGCGCCTTCCCCGGCTTCTTCTTCCTTGGACGGCCTGGTGGCTTTCTCGAACTCTTCCTTGATCTCGCTGCGCGTCAACTGCACGGTGGCGGCATGGATCGACAGCGTCCCGTCGCCGTCGTCCACGAAATACAGCTTCAGCCCGTCGGGCGACCAGGCGATGTCCTGCGCCCGCCACGCGTCGCGCGTGACGCGCACCGTCGGGCTTTTCTCCTCGATGTTGCGCACGTAGACGTCGCCGTATGCCGCGAACGCCATGACCTTGCCGTCCGGGCTGAGGGCCGCCTCCGACACACTGCGGTTGATGGATTTGATCTCGTAGTTGTCCGACTCATCTTCGCTGGCGCTGATCTTCAGCGGCTCCGGCTGTGGATCGCGCTGCGTCAGGTCCAGGCGGTAGAGCGTGTCCCACACCGTCAGCACCACCGTCGTGCCGTCGCCGGAGACGTCGAACGCGGTGACGCCGTCCTCGGTGAAGTGGGTGAGCCGGGCGGCATTCCGGTCGCCCCGTTCGATGCCCATGCGGTACAGGTTGACCACGCCGTCCTGGCGATCGGACATGAAGATGAGGCCGTCGCCTACCCACGTCGCCCGCCCGTCGTTGCCCTCCCACGTGGTCAGTTGCTTGAACGACCGGTCCTGCCGGTCGAACAGCCACGCGTTGAAGCGGTCGGCGCCGCGGTAGTGGCGGCGCGTCCACCCCACCCCGCCGCGGGTGAAGGCGACGTAGCGGCCGTCGTGGCTGACCCTGGCGTCATGGCCGAAGGCGTCATGGACGCGGCGGATGTCGCCGCCATCGACCGGGACCATGAACGGCCGCGGCGATCGGTAGAGATCTCCTTCCAGCGTGGAAGAAAAAGTGATGACCTCGTTTCCTTCCTCGTCCAGTCCGAAGCCGTCCAGCGAGCAGGCGACGTCCACGTCGGTCACCTGCCGCACGTCGGTCCCGTCGGCCCGCATGGTGTAGATGTTTTGGTAGCCGTTGCGGTCGGACTCGAACGCGATCCGGCTTCCGTCCCAGCTCCAAGCCGAGCGCAGATCATCCTGTGGGTGCGTTGTCAGCCGCACCGCCTGCCCGCCGCGCGAGGACACCTTCCACAGGTCGCCGCGCCACGTGAACACCACCCACTGGGCATTCGGGCTGATGGCGGGATAGCGGGGCAGATCGACGTTGTTCTCGCGCGGGCGGGAGGCCTCCCCGTCCGGCGCCACCGTCGGGGTGGGGGCGGTGGAGATCGTCCCGGTCGTTCCCAGCGGGCCGCAACCGGCCGCGACGGTCAACAGAGTCACCCAGAAAACGGTCATGCGGGTCATGTCGTCCTTCCTGTTTCGGAGGGTTGCTGATGAACTGCGGGAGAAACCGTCGGTTCCGCGCCAACCGCGTCGTCGATCCTAAAGGCGTCGTCGGGTGCGGGCAAGCGCTACTGCGGCCGGGGCGGGGAGCCGAACCAACGCGCGTACAGCTCCGGCCGGCGATCGCGGTAGAACAGCCGCCGGGCCGTCGACGTGGCACACCGCGCGAGGTCGCAGTCCGCAAACAGGATCGCCTCTCGTCCGCGCGGCGCCTGCGCGACGATCTGACCTTCCGGATCGACGACGAACGATTCTCCGGCAAAGTCGAGCGTGTCTTCCTTCCCGACGCGATTGCACAGGGCGGCGAAGTAGCCGTTCTGGAAGGCCGCCGTGCGCACTTCCGCTTCATACAGCCCCTCCGGCCATTCGCCGACCGTGCCAGCCTGGGGAATCACGACGAGCTGCGCCCCCGCCAGCCCCAGCGCCCGCATATACTCCGGGAAATGGCGGTCGTAACAGATCGCCACCCCCACCCGCCCGACGGCGGTGTCGTACACCGGCGCGGCGGTGTCCCCCGGATGGTAGTAATCGCGCTCGTGAAACCCGGCGAAGTCCGTGATATGGATCATGCGGGTGACGCCCAGCAGGCGCCCGTCGGCGTCGAAGACGGGCGAGCTGTCGAAGCGCCGGCCGTCTCCGGCATCCTCGTACATGTTGAACACCGTCACCAGCCGATAGGCGGCCGCCGCCTCGGCGATGCGCTGCGACGTCGGACCGGGGATCGGCTCGGCCGGCGGCCCCGCCCGCCCGTCCGCCCGGTATTGCGGGAAGAAGCGGGACAGGGCCAATTCCGCGAACGCCACCAGTTGGGCGCCGCCCGCGCCCGCCTGGGCCATCAGTTCCACCGCTCGATCGAGGTTCGCCGACGGCGGTCCGTCAGGGCACATCTGGATGAGCGCAATACGCATGGTTCGCTCCCGGTCAGGAATGGCCCCCAGGTTATCCGGAATAGCCTCCGAAGTTGAGCCGCCCCGGGGCGCGATAAACCACGCTGCCTGGCGTCGGCTGCGGCCGTGGGAAATGTTCCGGTCACCACGGTTGTCCGCTTGACAACGGTCGTGCAAAGCGGCCCGGTTGTAACGCCGATACGTCACCCAGGGCCTGGCGTCGCCGTGCCGACGGCCCGAACCGGATTCGGCCCATGGGGTTGACGAGAGACGTCCTGACCACTGGCGACGTGGCGCGGATCTGCAAGGTGGCGCCCCGTACCGTCGCCAAGTGGTTCGACCGCGGCGACCTGCGCGGCTACCGGATCCCCGGCAGCAAGGACCGGCGCATCCCCAAGGCACAGCTCATCCGGTTCATGCGGGCGAACAACATGCCCCTGGACGAGATCGAGACCGGGCAGACGCGGGTCCTGCTGGTCGACCCGGACGCCGCCTGGCTGCGCGACGTTCGGGTGCAGTTCCCTGACGACGAGCAGTACGAAGTCCTGACCGCCGGCGGCGCTTTCGAGGCGGGGTGTCTGGTCGCCGCCCGCCGGCCGCACGTGGTCGTGCTCAACGTCGACGCGGCCGGCATCGACCCGGACGAACTCGGGCGGTTGTCGCGCACAAGCAAGGAACTCGACCAGGTCCGCCTGATCGCCGTCAGCGAGCGCATGTCCGACGCGTCCGTCGAACGCCTCCGTCAGTTGGGCTTTGCAGGATGGCTGAAGAAGCCCTTTTCGAGCGCGGACCTCGTGCGCAGCATCGAGTCCAGCCTCAGTTGAGCAGGGCAGCATCCACGTCACCGTGCGCGATCATGCGCCACCGGCAAGCCGTGGGCGTACCTTGTTGACAATTCTCAACATTTGAAGCCCACGCGGAATCCGGGCCATCGACGCGGCTACGAATCGCGCACAGTGACATAGGCCGTGCCATCGTGCCGCGAGCAGTGCCACTCTGACGCTGACAGCGCGCGTGGGCGGATAGCGGGTGCGAAGCGACAGAGGGCATTAGTCTCTGACGGCGCCAGTTCTCGCCGTTTTGCGCGCATGTTCTGAGCGGGCGGAGATCGCCGCAGGGAATGAGGGAGTCAGGGAGCCAGGGAGTGAGGGACTCAGGGAAGAGAAGAGCCAGAATCTCGATCCTCTTTCTTCCCTCACTCCCTTACTCCCGCTTCCCTCACTCCCTTCCAAGGCTCTGGTTGCGGCCGAAGGCTGCCTTGGGAGATTCCGGGTATGGGGAGGGCGCGGGCATGGGGAGATCGCGGGCCCGGGGAGATGGTGGGCGTGGGGAAGATTACGGATTCTGCGGCCCGCCGATAAAAAAAAGTCGGCGCCCGCTTGACCCGGCATTTGGCGGGTCGTATTATCCTAAAGTAGGGCCGGCTGGGTTGGCGGGCTCACGGGCTTGACCCAACCCGGGGGACTGTAACGCAGGCGTACGGCAGGACGCTTTGGCGTCCGCGCCGTGGCGAGTGAGGTGCGTTATGGTCGGCGCTGTGCGGCAAGTGCTGGTCGGTCCGCCGCGGGGAGGCTTCATGCCCCCCGGACCTTGCGGCTCCCTAGCCATCAGCCATCAGCCATCAGCCATCAGCCATCAGCCATCAGCCATCAGCTATCAGCCTTCGGCCTTCCGACCTTCGACCTCAGAACTTCAACCTTCCAACCATCAACCCTTCGCCGTGCGGAGAATGCGGTTGGTGCAGGGCACACAGGGTACGTAGTCTGCGCGGTTTGCGCAGTTTCTCGACTTTCAGCGTCCGGATGGGAAGACAGGTGGTCTGACAAGTGGATCCGCGGCCCGCCCGGCTGAAGTGGCGCCCTCAACGTGATGCCGCCTGGCGGGGTGATGCCGCCTGGCCAAGCGCCCGTCGCGGCATCGGTCAAGGAACAACCCGGACGGGGGCGAACCCCCGCCCGAGTGCAACATTCGGCATCCCGCGTCAATCCGTTACAACCGGCGCGGGAGACCAGTCAACGTACACTCATTGTAAGTGAGGATCAGACATGAAGTCAAGCAATATCCGGCGCGCCGTGCGGGCGCTGCTTCTGGCGCTGCTGCCCTGCTACGCGGCCGCGGCCCTCGCGGGGACGGTGTTCCACTGGCGCGGGGCGGGCGAGAGCGGGAGCGTCGCCAACGTCGCCAACTGGACCGCCCGCGATCCGCAGCGGGACTTCCCCGGCCACGGGGCGACCGACGACCGGGTGGTCATCGCGGACGACTCGCTGCGGCGGCAGGTGCTGGTCGATGGCGGCACCCTGACGGTCGGTTCGCT
>QZJT01000104.1 GCA_003597935.1 Phycisphaerales bacterium
GAGGGGCCTGAGACGCCGGGACGCGTACCTACCCGAGAAACGAGCATTCCCAGGCGGGCCGGTCGCTTACGCTCGCGGTTCGGACAAGAGCCGGTCGCTTACGCTCGCGGTTCCGATCGGAGGCCGGTCGCTTACGCTCGCGGTTCGGATCGGATGCCGGTCGCTTACGCTCGCGGTTCGGATCGGAGGCCGGTCGCTTACGCTCGCGGTTCCGATCGGAGGCCGGTCGCTTACGCTCGCGGTTCTGATTGCCTGCGTCCCGCCGTAGACCTGGGCCACGACGTTGGCCGACCCGTCGCGGACCTCAAGCAGCCGCCAGCCGGAATCGTAGTAAAACGTGAACGTCCGGTCAAGGTCGCCGGAGTTGCTGACCGCCTTCTGGATGCGGCGGCCAAGGCCGTCGCACTCGGCGGTCTGGAGAAGCAAGTCGCTGTCCTGGCGGCTCTGGGCCTTCACCAATCGGTTCCAGGCGTCGTAGACGAAGCGGAATCGGGTGTCGAGCACCATATCGCCCGCGCGGTCCCAGGCGTCGTCGGTGGCGTCGGAGTTGTCGGCGTTCATCGTGACACTGGTGGAGCCGAAGGTGTCGCTGACGGTCAGGTCGTCCCGGGCATCACCGATGTCGCCATCGGCGCTGTTGTCGTGCCTCAGCTTGAAGTTGCTGAAGGTCGCCGACGCGGCCGTCAGCCCCACATGCGGATGACGTCATTGAACGTCACCCAGATGAACGCGCTGGCGATGAGCACCAGGCCGACGATCTGCGTGGCCACCTGGACGCGCAGGCTGACCGGCGTGCCCTTGATGGCCTCGATGATCAGAAACACCATGAGCCCGCCGTCCACGATCGGCAGCGGCAGGAAGTTGATGACCGCCAGGTTGGCCGACAGCACCGCCAGGAAAAAGAGCAGTTCGGCGACGTCCTTCTTGGCCACCTGGGCCCCGATCGCCACGATGCCCACCGGCCCGGAGATGGACTCCGCCCCCACCGTGCGCGAGAAGGCCATCCGCTCGATCGTCTGATAGACCTGCATGACGAACATGTGGGTCTTGCGGACGCCCAGGTGGATTGCCTTGATGGGATTGCGCTCCTGAACCAGGACGGTGCGATACTCCAGCGCCAAGTGATCGGGCTGCAAGACGATGCGGCTCAGCCACGGATCCAGCATGTCGGGGACGATGGTCACCTGGGCCCGTTGCAGCGGCGCCAGGCCGTTTGCCCGGTAGTCCACTTCCACCGTTTCCCCGACGAGTTTCTCCAGCAGGGCACGTGTGCCGTCCGGGTGAGACACCTGCACCTTTCGCGCCGCGGCGCCTTCACCGAGAGTTACTTCGGTCTGACCATTGATGGATACGATCCGGCCGAAGGGCGACACGCCCAGCGCCGTCCTCAGCGTCTGCGGCACGTTCATGCGGGCCGTGCCCTTCCGGCCGCCCAGTTCGTAGGTCACTGAAACGCTTTCGCCGGCCGCGGCCCGGAACGCAGCGACGATCTCGTGCCAGTGTCCGACCGCCGCCCCATCCACTTCGCGGATGAAGGCGCCGGCGGGGATCCCGGCCATCGCCGCCGGGCTGGGCCTCTGGGGCGTGGTCGGCGTCACCGCCGCCACACGCGTATAGTCGTTGGCCACCGCGTCGAACGTGGCCTTGACCGTGCCCGGCGGGCGCGTGCGGATGACGCCGCCGGCGACCGTCCCGTCCGCCTTGCGGACGGTCACCTTGAAGCGCTGCCCCGCCTTGTCGCTGACGAGCTTGCGGATCTGGTCGGCGGACGGATGGTCGATGCCGTCGAAGCGAAGGACCAGGTCGCCCTCGTCGATTCCCGCCCGGGCGGCCGCGCCGCCCGCCCGCACCGCCTCGAAGCGCGCGATCGGGCCGTCCGCTGCGCCCTCCACCGAGGCGACCTGGGCCTGCATCGTCCCCGGCCGCACGCCGCGGCTGACCGGGCGGATGAACGTGTTGACGATCCGGCCGTCGCGCTTGCGGTAGCGGATCGCCAGGTCGATGTCCGGCTGGTCGAGATAGGCGGCCCGGATCTGCTCGCGGCTGGGGAACTCCACGTCGTCGAACATCAGGATCACGTCGCCGTCTTCCAGCCCGGCCAGGTACGCCGGCCCCTTGTCCTTGACGTCATCGACCGCCACGAACGGCTGCAGACCCAGGATGTCACGCGTCTTCCTGTCGGAGTCGCCGGGTTGCAACGAGAGCTGCAGCGGCACGCGCACCTTTACCCGTTCCGGGGCGGCGTCGGGCTGATCCTTGGGCGTTCGCTCGACGGTGAATTCGCCGCCCGTCTCGGTGATGAGCAGGATCGCCTCCAGCATGTTGGACTCGTCCACGGGCCGGCCGGCCACCTCGACGATCCGGTCGCCCACCCGCGGCCGGTCCTCGCCGTAGTCGAGGGGATCCGAACCGACCGCCGTCACCGTGTTCAGGAAGCTCGGCTGGATCCCGATCGTCTGCTTGCCGTGATCGGTGTTGGACTCCGGCGTCACGTAGAGGGGCGGCTGGATCTCGCCGTTGCGTTCCACCACGAACTCGACCGGCTCGAACGGCGGCGCCAGCAGCACCGCCATGGTGATCTCGTTCCAGTCGCGAACGGTGTCCCCATCGATCTCCCTGATGACGTCGCCGGGCTGCAGGCCGGCGCGGTCGGCCGGGCTGTCGGGCAGGACGTATTGGACGCTGGGCGCGATCGCCTCCATGCCCGCCAGGAACACGATCATAAAGAGCAGGAACGCGAAGATGACGTTCATCACGACGCCGGCCGAGACGATCGCCATCCGGTGCAGCACCGGCTTGTTGATGAATGAGCGCGGGTCATCGCTGAACTTCAGCTCGTTGGCCTTGTCGTCGAAGTCCTCCTGCCCCAGCATCTTGACGTATCCGCCCAGCGGCAGCACGTTGAAGGAATAGCGCGTCTCCCCCTTGGTGAAGCCGAAGAGTTCCTTGCCGAACCCGATGGCGAAGCGATCGACCCGCACGCCGGCCCACTTGGCGACCGCGAAGTGCCCCAGTTCGTGGACGAAGACGATGACCGAGAAGCCGATCAGCATCACGACCACCGACCAGACGTTGTGCAGCAGGGCGAGCGGGTCGAACTGGGCCAGAAAAGGTGTCAGGATGAAATTCTGCATTCTGTTACCTCGTTGCGCGCCCATCGGTCGGCCGCGATCAACTCTTCAAGCGTCGGCCGGTCGTTGCGCGGGTGCGCATCGAGCACGCGCCACGTCAGCCGGGCGATGTCGCCGAACCGGATGCGGCCCTGGCGGAACAGCCCCACCGCCGCCTCGTTGGCGCCGTTGAGCACCGCCCCGGCCGCGCCGCCCATGCGGGCCACGTCGTGCCCCAGCTTCAGCGCCGGGAACTTCTCCACATCCGGCGCGATCAGCGTCAGCGACCGGGCGGCGCACAGATCCAGCGGCGGCGCCGGGCAGGGCCGGCGGTGCGGATAGGTCAGCGCATACTGAATGGGCGTCCGCATGTCCGGCGCGGCCAGTTGCGCGATCATCGAGCCGTCCACGTACTCCACCAGCGAGTGAATGATCGACTCCGGATGCACCAGCACGTCGATGTGGTCCGGGTCGAGGTCGAAGAGCCATCGGGCCTCGATGATCTCCAGCGCCTTGTTCATCATGGTGGCCGAGTCGATCGTCACTTTCGGCCCCATGTTCCACGTTGGGTGGTTGAGTGCGTCGTCGAGCGTGGCCTGCTCCATCTGCTGGATCGACCACTGGCGGAACGGCCCGCCGGAGGCGGTCAGGATCACCCGCCGCACGTCCGCTCGCCGCCCGGCCAGCAGCGCCTGAAACACCGCCGAGTGCTCGCTGTCCACCGGCAGGAGGGTCGCTCCCGTCCGCGCCGCCAACGGCATCAGCAGCGCCCCGGCCATGACCAGGGCCTCCTTGTTGGCGATGGCGACCCTCCGGCCCAGTTCGACCGCCCGCATCGTCGCCGGCAGAGACGCCGCCCCGGTGATGGCCAGCACCACGCAGTCGCAGTCGACTTCGTCCAGCAGCCGCACGGCCGCGTCGGGTCCGGTCAGGACGCCCGTCCGCCCGTTCATCGCGGCGGCAAGCTCGCCACGGCCGTTTTCGTCGGTGATGGCGACCGCCGCCGGCTTGAACCGCCGCGCCTGCCCGGCCAGATCGCCCGCCCGAGACCCCGTCGCCAGACCCACGACCTCCCACTCATCCGGCATGGCGGCCACCACGTCGAGCGCGTTGCGTCCGATGGACCCTGTGGACCCCAGTATGATGACACGCTGCCTGTTCAACCGCCGCGCGATCCTGCCGCCTTGAGCCAGACCCGGTAACCGTCCCGCCTCGCGCCACGGCAATGATAGACGCGCGTGCGGGGGGCGACAAGAACGCGGCGAATCGACCGCGGACGAGGGGTCCGTGCCGGGCGACGCAGTACGCGTCCACCGAACAATCGAGCGTGTGCACGTAACGGACACGTCGTGTCCGCTGGATAGGTACGCCCGCAGGCTTGGCGGTTCAGCGGATCCCGAACAGCGCCAGCGCCGCTTACCCGCTGATGTGACTCCGCCTCGCCGGCGAAAGCACCGCCGGGCTCTCGCATCTCCCGGCCCGGGGTGCGTGACAAGATCGGCGCGTGGCACGATCTCGCGCACCGAGGTCGTGGAGCAGGTCGAGCGAGCTGCCCGGGCCGCGAGACGGTTCTGCCATCGCCACGGCCTGCCTTCGGCAGACCGTGCCACCCCAGAATCGCCTGATCCTCGGCCCGCCTGAAGTGTCACGCCCCTCCCCGCCCGGGCCGTCGCCGACGGGCTTGACAGGGGGCCGGGCGTCGCGCCCAATCTTGCCGGCGAAACAGGAGTTGCACGGGCAGGCGCGGTGGAATGGCGCAGATGTTCCGCGCGGGCTTCAAGCCCGCGGTTTTGCAGCGGGGCGTCCCCCGGTGGGATGCCGCCGCAGTTCTATAGGTTTATCGGAGGACATGAGACCATGACACGCAAACGCATGGCTGCACTCTTGCTGTGGGTCGTCGCGATGGCGCCGCTGACCGGGTGCATGCCGAAGATGACGATCGAAGACCTGAAGGCCATGAAACCCCAGCGGCCGGCGGAGCTGGACCGCCTCGACGCTTTCGTGGGCACGTGGGAGTCGACCGGCGAGTGTACGATGGCCGGCCTCGACGAGACCGTCAAGGCACGGATGACCGAGACCTACCGCTGGGACGGCGACGGCTGGTACCTGGTCTCCTCCGGCATGTTCAGCATGGACGAGATGGGCGACATGAAGGGCACGGGCGTTTGGATGTACGATTCCAAGGCGAAGAAATACCGCATGAGCTGGGTGGACAGCATGGGCGGCATGGCCGTCGGCGAGAGCCGATACGACGAGAAAAAGGACACCTGGACGATGAAAGGCTCCGGTTACGGGCCGATGGGAAAAACCACATCGAAGGCGTGGTTCAAGTTCGTCGATCCCGACACCATGGAATGGGAGTGGAGCGAGTACGGGATGGGCGGCCTGATGAAGATCATGTCCATGAAGGGCACCAGCCGGCGAAAGTAGCCGCGGCTGCCCGTCCCAAGCTCACCGTTGCGCATCGGCCGCCGGGTCGACAATCGACCCGGCGGCTTTCTTGTCGCCATGACCCTGCCCGAGCCGGCCCCGGGCCGAACCCCCACCGTCAACCGGGGGGGGGGCGGGCGCGACCGGCACGGTCGAGCCGGCGGGAACACGCCGATAACGCCCGCGGCCCGCGTGCCGACCGGCGTCAGCGGCCGCGTGGCGACCTTCGGAGGCGGTCAACCTCGTAAGAATCGCAGCTTATCGGCCAGTCGGGCGAGGCGACCGAAACTCGCGCCCGCGGTTGGCCGATGCACGGCCGAAAGGTGGTGAACCATGCTGAGAAGCTGGACCGTCAGAGGTATTGTCGCACTGTCCCTGGTCGTGTCGGGGCTGCTGATGTTCGGTCACGCGTCGTTACGGCTCGGGCAGCCGGGTGCGATGGTGATGATGGGGCTGATCATGGTGGTGGCGGCCTCGATCGTGGTCGTTCCGCCCATCATCGCCGGCCGCAATGAGCCTTCGACCACCGATAAGCACGCCGCGTAGGCCTTTGCGCTCCCGACGCCGGCATCACGGCGCACCGGGCGCGATCCGCCGGAAGGGGCGCTGCTGGTCGTACAGCGCCAGCCGGGCGCGGATCTCGTCAGCCAGCGGCGCAGGTCCGGTACGTTCGGCCAGGTCCAGCGCTTTTCGGGCACTCTCGATCGCTTCCTCATAGCGGCCGGACTCCGCCTGCGCCGCCGCCAGAACGTCCAGCACGCGAGCACGATCACCGCGCCGCGCCAACGGCTCCGCCAGGCGCAGCGCCTCGGCGGCATGGCGGACGTCCGCATCTGCGCTGGTGGCCAGCAGCCAGGCCAGTTGCAGCGACATCGCCGCGTGCCCCTCGCTTATCGACAGCCCCTCGCGCAATGCCGCTGCCGCGTCCGCGTCCAGGCCGCGGCGCGACAGGGCGTCGCTCAAGGAGAGAAAAACACCCCCGACTCGATCCGCCGGCCCGGACGACGGCCGATACCGGGCCGCCTCATCGGGCCGGTTCAATCGCGCGAGGCAGAAAGCGGCGGCGCACCGCACTTCCAGGGTCATGCGCTGCGGATCCTTCGGGAACCCGCGTCGCAGCGGCGAACCGCCCGGGGCCAGGCCACCGAGCGGGCCACCGAGCGGCGGGCTGCCCGGCTCCGCCCGCACGGGTTGCGGATCCGTGGCGTAGCAGAGCGCGGCTGCGGCTTCCTCAAAGCGGCCCAGCCCGGCCATCGTCAATCCCAGACCCTCGGACGCTTCCGGGAAACGAGGTCGCCGATCGAGCGCCGCTCGGAAGAGCGGCACCGCCCGTTCCAACTCTCCCCGACTGGCCAGGCTCGACGCCGCATGGAAGTTCGCGGCCGCGTTGCCGGCATCGTGAAGCAGGGCTTCGTGCAGGTACGGCCGCGCCGCATCCGGACGACCTTCGCTCAGGTGAATCCAGGCGATCTCGGCCAGGCAGTCACTGAGCCGATGCCGCGCCGGCCCGTAGCCCGGCGCATCCGCCAGGATCCCGCGATACAGGTCGGCACGGGCCGACCAGACGCCAATCTGATCGGCGGCCGTCACCGTCTTCCACGCGACAAACGCCTGGATGGCTCCCGACTTGGCTCGCTGCACCACGCGCAGCGCGTTTTCCAGCGACTCCCTCGAATCCAACAGGGGATCAGAATCTGCGACGACGGCGGACGCGCTGCAGCGATAGCCGTCGATCATCAGCGCGTGAGGGTCGCCCAGGCCGCTGCCGGTGCTCTTCGGGCTGGAAAACTCGAGATAGAGGTTGTCGTCCGTGTTGATGACGGCGCCGCGGCAGAACCGTTCCACCGTCGGCTGATCCATGGTGAACTCCGCCAGCAGCGAAAGCGGATCATCCAGGCCGATGCGGGCGAGCTGGCGGGAAACCCGCGGTTGCTTCAGCCGATTCGCCAGCACCGCGAGATCCACCCGGATCGGCGCATCGCTGCCGATCAGCAGTACGTCGCCGTACGCCTGCCACATAGTGGTGTGCTCGAAGCCGGCCGCGAACGAGGCGACCACCGACTTGAGGTTCTCGTCGCTCAACTCATACAGCGGCAGCCACTGACACATCAGCCCGCCGTCGGCGAGGCGGTTCGACGCCATCTCGAAGTATTCCCGCGTGTAGAGATACGCCGCGCCTTGTGCCCAGGGGTGGATGGGGTCGGCGGTGATGACGTCGAAGCGGCGGGTCGTCGTCTTGAGGAAGTTGCGGCCGTCCTGATACACCACCCGCACGCGCGGGTCGGAAAGGGCGTCGTCGTGCAGGTCGCGGAAGAGGTCCGCCCCGGCGGCGACGGCCGGCTCGATCTCGACGACCAGAATGCTCTCGATGGACTCGTCCGCCGCCACGCCGCCGAGCGTGATGCCGGCCCCCAGCCCGATCACCGCCGCCGTCCTGGGATTCGGGTGCAACAGCGTCGGCAGATGGCCCAGCAGATACTCGTGGTGCAGGTCTTCGAGAGTATCGCCGGCCACGCACTTGCCGTTGATGTTCAGCCAGCGGTAGCCGGCCACGTCCAGCACCGACACGTTGGCGCCGCGTCCGGCGCGGTAGTAGAGCAACCCCGTCACATCCAGCCACGAGTTCATGTCTACGCGGCCGTTCTCGTCGAGGAACGCGGCCGTCTTATTGTTCTGAAAGGCAGCCATCGCCCGCGGATCCCATGACGGCGCAGACAGGCCGCCGATGACCAGCATCGCAACGGTCGTGGGCACGCCCAGCCGAACCGACCATGCGTGAAGCGGGCGCAGCCGGGCCGCGGCAGCGCCCAGCACCAGCAGACCGAACACCGCATACGCCAGGCACGCCGCCATCATTCCACCCTGAAGCCCCAGGCGGGGTATGAGGACGAACCCCGCCAGGAGTGACCCGGCGATCGCGCCCAGCGTGTTCAGCCCGATGACGTCCCCGACCGATTCGCCCGGGCGCAGCTTGAGCAGAACGCGGGCCTGCCCCGCCAGCGGGAAGGCCACGCCCATCAGCACGCAGGGGGCCAGCATCACGGCGAAGCTCAGCAGCAGCGTCGTGCTCGCCCGCACGCCCGAAAGGCCGCCGTGCAGGCGCAGGTTGAGCCGCACCGCCAGCTCGGGAAGCCGGGGAATCAGGAGCGACACGCCGAACGCAGCCGCGCCGATCAGCAGCATGACGGCGCCGAACTGAACGCCGGCCGCGATGCGCCGCAACGGAATCATCGCGTGAAGCCAACTGCCCAACGCGATGCCGATCAGGAACGCCGCCAGCATGACGGTGAAGCTGTAGACCGTCGATCCGGAAACCACCGCCAGCGCTCGGGACCACAGGACTTCGAGGGCCAGCGCTCCCATCCCGGCTACCGCGGTCCCCCAGAACGCGAGCCGCAGGTCCCAGCCGGAACTGCGGTCCCCCTCGTGCTCGCCCGATTCCCGGTGCGCGACCGAGCGCGACCCGCGAGCCGCGGGCTTCCAGCGAGCCGCGGGCTTCAGCCCGCGCGGAGATTCCACGGGCAAAACGCCACCGGCCGTCACAACGTCATCCGGCAGATCGCCGGACGCCGCCACTGAATCGCCCGCCGTGCCGGCGGTGCCAGCGGCGCTTGGGGCGGGAGGGGGTGAGAGCTTCCAGCGGATCCGCCGCTCCGCCAGAATGGCGACGCTGCCGATGCAGACGTTCCCCATCACAGCCGCCATCTGCGCACCGAACACGCCCAGTCGCGGCAGCAGCACGAAACCGGCCGCCAGCGTGCCCAGCACCGCCCCGAACGTATTGACCGCGTACAGGCCGGAGAGCCGCTCGCCCAGGTCCGCCGGGCCGCGCACCAGGAACCGCACCAGCAGCGGGAGCGTGCCGCCCATGAAGAACGTGGGCAGGACCAACACTGCGAACGCCAGCGCCACGCGGCAGGCGTTGAGCGCCCAGCCGGTGCTCTCGAGGCGTTGAGCCACGGCGACGTAGGATGCGTCCACGACTCGCAACAGCGGGACCAGCAGCAGCGCGAACAGTGCCACCGCGATCTCGACCTGCCCGTACAGCCGCAGCGGCCGCCGAACCCGCTCGGACCATCGCCCGAATACCACGCCCCCGGCCGCCAGCCCCGCCATGAACGACGCCAGCACGATGCTGATCGCCTCATGGCTGGCGCCGAAGATCAACGTCAGGCTGCGCGTCCAAGCGACCTGGTAAACCAGCGCGGTCGCGCCCGAGGAGAGGAACAGGGCGTACACCAGCCAGCGAATGCCGGAACCCATGCGATAAAGTCCACGACCGCCGGTCGGCACGCTCACCGCGGCGTCTCACGACCGCCGGACACCCGCGCCCGGCCGGTCAGCCGGCCGCGGGAACCCGCGATGATGACGCCTATGCTACCGGGGAATCGAGCGATCGCACAGCCGGTTCGGCGCCGTTTCGCCGACGTATCCTACGCTCTAGCCCGGATCCGGTGCATCCGGTTCGCCAGGAAGCGCGTCAACGCCACGTCCAGCGCGTCCGCCGTGCTGATGAGGGCGTAATCGACCCGATGGTTCAGACACGCCGCCCGCACCTTGCTGAGGTACGCTCGCAGCGATTCCAGATAGCTCGACCGCAGTGCCTGCGGATCGGTGAGGATCTCCACGTCGACGCCCTCCATCCCCTCGAACAGCGTGCGATCGATGAAGGGGAACTCCAGTTCATCGTGGTCCAATACGTGCATCACCAGCACGTCATGGCCGTCGAAGCGCAACCGTTCGATCCCGGCGACGAAGGCGTCCAGCGGCAGGAGCAGGTCGCTCAGGATCACCACCACGCCGCGCCGCGGCACCCGCTCCGCCAGCCGCAGCAGCGGCACCCTCACGTCGCTGCGGCCGTCGGGCGCCGATGACTCGATCAACTGGGCGAATCCGCGCAGCGACGCCACCTTGGTCGAGGGCGGAATCTGCTGGCGGATGGCCTCGTCGAACAGCAGCAGCCCGGCCGCGTCCTGCTGCCGCATCGACAGGTGCGCCAGCGACGCCGCCAGCGTGGCGGCGTAATCCCACTTGGTCATGCGGCTGGTGCCGGGATGCTCGGGATAGGCCATCGACTCCGAGCAGTCCAGCAGCAGGTGGATCCGCATGTTCGTTTCGACTTCGTACTCCTTGATGAAAAAGCGGTCCGCCTTGGCGAACACGCGCCAGTCGACGTGGCGCAGATCGTCGCCGGGCGTGTAGGCGCGATGGGCGGCGAACTCCACGCTGAACCCGCGGTAGGGGCTTTGGTGCATACCGCTGAGGAAACCCTCGACCACGTGCCGCGCCCGCAGCTCCAGCGAGCCGATCGTGTTGAGGATCTCAGGCTGAAAGTACTTTCTTGTAGTGGTCGTCATGGTGCAGCGGCGTCGCGTTCGGGTCCACGCGGGCGAGGAGTTCGTCGATGATCCGGTCGGGTGTGTAGCCCTCGGCCTCGGCGGAGTAGTTGGTCACGATGCGGTGCCGCATCACCGGATGGGCCACCGCGCGGATGTCGGCGGCCGCGACGTGGTTGCGCCCGTTCAGCACCGCTCGCGTCTTGCCGCCCAGGATGAGCGCCTGCACCGCCCGCGGCCCGGCGCCCCAACTGAGCATGTCACGCACGAACTCCGGCGCGACGTCTTCGTGCGGGCGCGTCTGGCGCACGAGATCCAGGGCGTGACGGATCACGTCCGGCGCGGCCGGCACGCGCCGTACGATGGTCTTGAATCGCTCGATGTCCTCAGCGCTGAAGACGGGCGTGACTTCGTCCTGCCGCACGCCGGTGGTACGCTCGGCGATGGCGTACTCCTCTTCATAACTCGGGTAACCCACCTTCACCTTGAACATGAAGCGGTCCTGCTGCGCCTCCGGCAGCGGATACGTGCCTTCCTGCTCGATCGGGTTCTGCGTGGCCAGCACGAAAAAGGTCGCCGGCAGGTCGTGCCGCTGGCCGCCGACCGTGACGTGCCGCTCCTGCATGGCTTCCAGCAGCGCCGCCTGCGTCTTGGGCGGCGTGCGGTTGATCTCGTCGGCCAGGATCACGCTGGCGAAGATCGGCCCCTTCAGGAAGCGGAACACGCGCGTGCCGCTGGCTTTGTCCTCCTGCACGACCTCGGTGCCAGTGATGTCGGACGGCATCAGGTCCGGCGTGAACTGGATGCGGTTGAAGGACAGGTCCAGGCACCGCGCCAGGGTGGAGATCATCAGCGTCTTCGCCAGTCCCGGCACGCCCTCCAGGATGCAGTGACCGCCGGAAAAGAGCGCGATGAGCAGTTGTTCGACCACTTCGTCCTGCCCGACGATCACGCGGGCCATCTGCCGGCGCAACTGCGCGAAGCCCTCGCGCAGCGCCTCGACCGCCGCAAGATCAGCCGTATCGCCCGCATCAACCGTTCGTTCCGTCATGGGTCCCTTCTTCGCTGTGAAGTCATCGTCTCAGTTACCGCTGCTCCCGCGGCGCGTGGGCCGCTCCCGTAAGGAAGCGGCTGCCCGCCAAGGCCGCCGTCAATGCACCCGCGCGCCACGCGGCAGATGCGCCGCTCCCTTACGGTCGCGGTTCGGATTGCCGTGCTCCTGCGCTCTTGCAACTCCGTTCACTGCACACGCGTCCCATCTTCTCTTCCCTCGCTCCCTCATTCCTTTACTGCCTCACTCCCTTCTTCAGCGCTGCATGATCGGCACACAGTTGTACGGCAACTGCAGGATAATGAGCGCCACGGCCGTGCCGTAGACCTCGCCGATGCCGTCACCGAACCACGACCCGTCCGGCGCCTGGTTGGCCAGCAGGCGGTCGCGCAGTCGGGGAAAATAGTCACCCCAGTAGGGATCGTTCGACACGTAAACCGACTGCGCCATGTACAGATGGGCGTAGTAGAAATGCCCCTGTTCCGGTTCGGAAGGAAGGATGGTTCGCTTGGCGTAGGCAAGGGCCCGCTTCATCCGCGGCTCGTCGTAGAGGCCGGCGTTCAGCCAGCACGCCACCGCGGCCGCCGTGATCGGCGCCCGCGACGGACCGGGCGACGACGCGGTGTACGCGATGCCGCCATCGGAGTTCTGCGAGACCGCCAGGTAATCCATCGCCTCGTCGATGGTCCGCTTGGCGACCTCGACGCCGCTGTTGCGGCACGCCCGCAGCCCCTGCAACTGCGTGATCGTCACCGACCCTTCGTCCCCGCGCGAGTCGGGGCTGTAGAGCCAGCCCCCCAGCCGCGACTGGCTGCGCGAGGCAAGCTGGGCCGCGCCGCGCAACACGTTCTGTATCTCGCTCTGGCGGCGCGGATCCTCCACCACGCCGCTCAGTTCCCCCAGGAACAACATGCTGAACCCGTGACCGTACATCGGCCGCGACTCGACCGCCTCGCGGCCGATCAGCCCCGTCGACGTCGCCGACGACAGGATGTAGCGGCAGGCGCGGTCCACCTGCGGCGCGTAGCGCCCCTGCGTGGTCGTGTTGCCGTCCATCAGGAACGCGAAGCCGGACAGCGCCGTCATTGCCACCGGATAGGCCTCCAGCCCCATCCGGTTGCCCCACGAGCCGTCCCGATTCTGCACCCCGACCAGATACGCCAGCCCGCGATCGATCGCCTCCACGGTCGCGGGCGTGACGTGCTCCGGCAACCGCGGACGGACCGACGACGGACCCTGCGCCCAGGCGCCGCCGGCGCACAGGATGGCGCACGAAACGGTCAGAAACGCATTGATTCCGCCGTGACCCGATCGTCTCACTTCAGGACCCACTGCCTTCCGTTGTACTCTGCAAGCGATAAAACAGATACCCCCGCTCCGTAGCGGCGATGTAACGATCGCCGATCAGCACGAAGTCCCCCGTCAGCCCGTCGCGCGAGTTCTCGCCCCTCAGCGGCGCCCGCCCGCCAATGACCTCGCCGGTCAGACCGTCCAGCATGGCCACGCTGACGCCGATGACCGCCCGGTCGTGCTCGCGCACCTCCTCGATCGCGACCGGGAATCGCCACGGTGAACCGCACGGCAGACGGATCACGTCGTCTCGGCGCCACAGCACCTTGCCGCTGCCCACCTCCAGGCCGGCCAGCCGTCGCATGTCGCCGCGCGGCCGGGAGGTGTACTCGACCACCAGCACGCGGTCCCGCAGGCCGCCCGCCACCACCGCCCGCGCGCCGCGCACCGCGCCATCCGTCACCACGCTGCCGTCGGCTGCGTCGAGCACCAGCACGTCTCCGGCCAGCAGGCCGGCGCCGACGTATCCCGCAGCCGGCTTGAACAACTGCACCAGGGTTCCGCTCAGGCTCACGTGCCAGCGCACCTGCCCGGTCGCCAGGTCGAACGCGACGATCCGCTCCTGTCGATCGTCGAACTCCGGCCCGATGATGATCTGGCCGTCGATGATCAGGTCGGCCAGATCCACGTCTGGGTCCGGCTGACGGAACTCGATCTCAGATCGGCGCGCCCCGGTGGCCAGATCCAGCACGACGACGTACTCGTGCGCCGGATCGATGGCCACCACCAGATCGTCCACGATCGCCAGTTCGGCCACCGTCAGCCCGCCCAGGTCCGCTTCCCACGTCGTCTGCCCGTCCGCCAGCGACATCAGCGTCACCGCCCCTTCTCTCGGCGTGGCCGCAAGGGCAGTCTGGTTCACGGCCAAAGCCCGGTCGCGGGCCGCGGCGCCTGCATCGGACAGCGGGATGTCATACGGCCGGTTCCACAGCCGCTTCCCGGTGCTGATCCCCACGGCGTGCAGGCCGTAGGCACTGCTGACCACCAGAATGGAGCCGTTGCACACGGCCCGCCGCGCCTGCTGCCCCACCAGATGGACGTTCGACGGATCCGTGGCGAAATCCCCGCCCATCGCCAGCGCCGCCTGCCAGACGAGCTGCCCGGACACCGGCTCCCGCGCCCGCAGCACGTGACCCGGTCCGTAGGCGATCCACTGAGACGAATCAAGCTCGCCGGCCATGCCGTCGACCCGGATGATCCGCTCGATCAAGGCCCGACGCATATCGTCGGTGTCGAACGCACGCTGCCCGGGGCGATCCTCCGCGAACACATAGGAAATGGGCTGGTCGTCGCGGTCCGGCGACGGCTCGGCGGCCGCGCGCGACTTGGACACCCATTCGTCGACCGTGGCAGCGCCCCGCCGGTCGCCGTCAAACTCCGGCGGGATGGGCAGGTGTCCGAAACGTGCCCGCAGCGCATCCCACAGCGCTGCCCGAAACTGCGGCCGACCGAACCCGCGGATCGCGTGCAGATCGCACAGGCGCATCCGGGCGCACAGCCCCGCGGTCGAGCCTTCGTCGTTGCGGATCAGCCGCTGGAGGTAGTGCTCGGCGATCTCGTATTGCCTGCCCCGCTCGTAATATCGCGCCAGCACGTCCAGGGCGAGCCTGTCCGACCCGGCCGCGCCGGGCAGGACCGATGCCGACTTCAGTGCCGAAAGCGCCGCCCGCGCCGTCCTCGGGTCGCCCAGGTTGGCCTCCTGCTCGGCGATCCGCTGGCGCACCCACGAGGCGAACGCTTCCCGCTCCTGGCTCTCCAAACGCTGCCACAAGGTGTCGATCCAGCGGCCCAGCTCCGTGCGTTGCGGGGCGCGGGCGCCGGCGGTGGTCGGCACCAGTCGCGCTGCCGCCTCCGACACCGCGAGTCGCCACAGGGCGCGCAAGGCATCCAGCGCTTCGCCGGCCTGCTGTGCCCGCCGGCCGTACGCCAGCGCTGCGACCAGACGATCGTCGTCCGTCCGCGCCGCCTCGATCGCCTGCCGGGTCAAAGCGATGGCGGTACGGCCGTCCGGTTCGGCAGCGGCCAGCGCTAGCAGCACCCGCACCTCCAGCCGCGACCGCTCCGAAGCGGTGACGCCGCCCGCCTGCCACGCGGCCGGCTGGATCACATCCAGCACGGCGCGGGCCGCTGCCGGACGCTGTTGCAGCAGTTCCAGCCACGCCAGCCGCACGGCGGCGCGCACGTCATACGGGTCGGCGTCGTGCGCCGCGGCGGCGCGGGGATAACTCAACTCAAAATCGGGGAACTTGCGGACCGAAGCGCCCTCGATGCTGAACAGCGCTCCCCCCGCCACCAGCAGGTTCCCCAACGGGGCCCCTCCGCCCGGCAGCGACAGGGTATCGACGATCCGCCCCGTCGATGCCGACACCCGCACCAGACCGCGGGTGGTCGGGCACAGAAGCGAGTCGCCGCTGAGGATGGTCCGCCCCGTCTGCGTGCCCGGCAGGGGTACGGCCCAGGTCTCGCGGCCGCTGCCAGTCTCCAGCCGAACGATGTCCTTCCCGCCCAGGAACACCGCCTCGCCGGCCGCGGCGATCACGTACCGCTCAGGGTCCACGTCGCGCCGCCACAGTTCACGCCCGCTGCCCGCGTCCAGCGCGATGCACACGGGCGCATCCACTGGCGCCGTCACCAGCACGTCCCCTGCCAGCACCAGGGGCGTCTGCCGGCGATCCTCGTCGCGCACGCGTCCGCCGCTGCGTTCCTGAGACGGCGGCCGATAGTACGCCACCCACTCCACGCTGCGCTGCCCGACGTCGACCGCCGCCACCGCCCCCGCCCCCGTCGCCACGTACACCAGCCCCCCCCCAACGGCCAGATCGAGGACCGACCGGTCGCCCGCCGGCCAGGACGTAAGCGAACACACCAGCACCCGCTCGAGCAGCCGCCCGCGGAGGGGGTCGATCCGCCCCAGGCACAAGTCCCGCCCGGCGAAGAACGGCGCCCACCACCCCCCCTCCACCGACACCGGCGTGCCCACGAATCGACGCGTCTGCCGCGCGTCGATGACGTCTTCATCCCCCAGCGTCCAGCGCACGTCGCCGGTGGCCGCGTCGAAAGCGACCAGCCGCGACGGATGGAAGGGCGGATCCACGATGCCGATGGGAAAGCGCCGCCGCCGACTGAACCCTTCCTGCGGGACGGATCGCCAGTCGGCGTCGAGGCAGGTGACCAGCCCGTCGACGTACGCCAGCGACGAGCCCAGCGGGTCCTCGAAGAGGCGATTGCGGGTGCTGACGCGGGCCAGGCCGGTGTCGCCGCCGCGCTCGAACGGGGCGGCCGAGCGCGGCCGGCTCTGCCACACCCAACCGAGGCCCTCGAGATCCAGCGCGGCACACCCGTCGAGCGTCCGCACGTAGATCCTTCCGTCGGCCACGACCGCGTACCGCGAGGGAATGATGACCTCGCCCGTGCGCCGGCTGCGGACGTAATAATCCCATTCGTCGGTCCGGCCGTCCGGCGACATGGCCGACCAGACGTCATCGACGGTCAGCGTCGGTGACGCCAGCGGCATGACGAACGATCGCGCGGCCGTCCCGCCCAGCATCGGCCAGTCGTCACCGTGCGTGGGTTCGGGCCGCCAGCTCGCCAGCGCGGCATCGACCGCGCGGTCGCCGCGGGCGATCGTCTGCGGACCGGTGCGGCGCGCCTGCTCGATCCGGTCGGCCCGTTCGATCATGGCGTTGGCGGCCAGGCGCTTGGCCTCCAGCCGGGCGGGTGGAACGTCCGATCCGGGGTAGAAATCGCGAAGGCGATTCAGCCAGAACAGCGCTTCGACCGGCCGTCCGCGATCCAGCGCGTCGGACGCCAGCAGGTCGCAGGCGTCGTCCCCATAGCTTGTGTGGAAGTACTCTTCCGCCAGTTTCTCCACCGGTTCGCGGCGGCCAGTGGTCAGGCCCTCGTCCAGCAGGCGCCGGGCGTGGCCGTCGTACAGGGTGCGATAGGCCCCGAGGGCTTCCACGGGCAGCGCGGCCAGGTACCTCACGGCGGCACGGCGGGCGGATTCGTAGCGCCCGTCGCCGGCGTCCGGCCGTGCGGGCTTCGCCGCTCTGCCGCCTCGTCTGCCCGGGGCGCTGCGGCCGCCTTCGCCGGCGCGGGTGGCGTCGCCGATGCCTTGGGTGTTGCCGTCCGGGCGGTCGACCACCGGAACCAGAGCGGCCTGGGGTCTGGCGATGATCCGCTGCAGCGAGTCGATCACCAGCTTCCAGTCGCCGCGGGCGGCGCCGCCGTCGGCCCGCTCGAAGAGGTTTCGGATGGGGGCCGTCTCGTCGATGACGGCAAACGGAAGGCTCTCCGCGCCCTGGCCCACCTGGAACTCGAACTGCGCCTGCGCCGCCGTCGCCGGAATCAGAACAACCAAAGCCAAGGTGCGGGCGAGGCTTAGATGCGGGAAGCGAGCCGCGGGCTTCAGCCCGCGCGGAGTCTGCCGCTGGGAGGTGGCCCCAAGCTGCCGAAGGTGGCCTGAACGCCGCGAGTCCGCACCTGCCGGCGGATGCCGCCTCGCGCCGTATCGGTCATCGCCTGTGAGTCCATCCATGAGCACTGCCGCGCCGTTCGAGCAACCGTGTTGGGGGCCCCCCCGAGCCGGCGCACGTGCGCTGGCCGCGATGGACGGCGATCGCGATCCGGCGATTCTAGAACGGGCGGGCCGGACAAACCAGCGCGACGCGGGTGCGGAACACAGGCCCGAACGACGCCGCACGATTTCGTACAGGCGCAGCGCCGACAGAAAGGCCCCCGAACCCGTGGGCGGGTTCGGGGGCCTGTATTAACCTGCGCAAACGCGCGCCGGCCGCCTGTCAGCAGGCAGCTTTCGCCGCCGATCCGCAGAGTGACGGTCCGCGCGGGCTGAAGCCACGCGGCTCGCTCAGAAGAGCCGCCGATTCCGTCACGCACCCGCCGCGTCTAGCCGCAGGACGAGCGCTTGCCCTTGATCTTGCAGGTGCCGTTGCCGCCGCCCGGGCAGGCGATGGTCGTCTTGACCTTCTTGTCGCAGTCCTTGACGTCCTCGCAGTCCGCCTTGGAGCGGTATTCGCCGCCCTTGGGCGGGCAGTTGTCGCAGCCGCCCTTCGGCTTGCTCTTCTTCACCTTGTACACGCACCCGCCTCCGCCGCCCAGCCCCACGTCATAGCCGCGCCACTGCCCGCCGGCCACGTCGACGACGAAGACCATGCCGTTGGCGTAACTGATGCTGAAGTGCGAGTCGAACGTTGTGCCGGCGCCGTTGAGCCTGGTGGTGTCGACGCGGTTGCCCCCGTCATCCCAGGCGGACAGCACGCCGTTGGCGTAGGTCAGCATGTAGTCACCCCCGCTGGCCATGCCCCGGTTCTGCGGGTAGACGTTTTCGTTGTTCATCGAGCCGAAACCGCTCAGCGCGATCGAGCCGATGAAGTTACCCTGGCGGTCCCACCGGCTGACGCTTCCCGCGTTCATCGCTCTGAACTCCGTGCCGTCGGTGGTAAACACCACGGCGCTCTGGGCGTTCAACGTGCCGCCGGTGAGGACGACGTCGTTGCCGAACACGCCGGGGGCCGTCTGGACCCGAATCTGCGGAGAGTTGTATCCGCGGGCGTACAGCGGATCCGAATCGCCCTCCGTGAAGATCGAGCGCATGTCGATGTTGGGCTGGTAGAGTTCCTGGAGATTGCCGTTGACGTCGTACCGGGCGAGCCGGTTCCCACCGGGTCCGCCGCCGGACGAACTCCAGTAGTCCACGCCGTCGAAGGCCGCCGTCATGCGTGTCTGCGAGAGCGCGGCGGCGTCCGTGAACGTGAAAACCGCGTCGTAGCTCTCCTCGAACAACTGGGCGCCGGCGCCTGGCGCCAGCGCGAGCGCCACGACCCCTGTCAGAAGGACGCATCCCATTCGTCTTCTCATACTTCACCTCCCGGTCCAAAAGAGACTCGCAACCGGCCCGCGACGTGCAGGCTCGACGTTGCTGGAAAAAGGCGATCATCCCCGACTTGGCTGCTTGAACCTCCGCGACCGCATGTTCGCCCCGGCTCACAACGTCCACCATACTCTTTTCCGGGCGCGCGAGTCAAGGCGGCGCATGGTGTGCTCGCGTTCTGCCGCTCCTTGCCTTGACCGCCGCGACATCCCGTGGATAAGCTCATGGGGATAAGTGCCGGGCGACGATATCCAGCGGGAGCCGGTGGCCGATCGTGCGCCTGCTCATGGAAGAGTGGCAGCTTACCCGCGGCACGGAGGCCGGTTCGGACGCTCCGTACCCTTCCCGCCTCGGGCCGGCTGTCGATCTAACGGATGCAGATTAGCGCCGGTTTTCAACCGGTGGTCCGCCCCCCTTGAAAGGCGGGGCTCGGAAGGGTGGCACTGGTTTCGGTGTAACACCGGTTCCGATGTGGCAGCGGTTTTCGACCGGTGAACTCCCGGCATGAATGCCGGGGCTCTGGGGAAACCATGAGGCCCAGCGAGTGTTCCTGAAAAGAATCAGCATGTCGGGCTTCAAGAGCTTCGCCGACCGCGTACACCTCACGTTCGGGCCGGGCGTGACCTGCATCGTCGGGCCCAACGGGTGCGGCAAGAGCAACGTCGTCGACTCCTTCAAATGGGTCCTCGGCGAGCAATCGGCCAAGTCGCTGCGCGGGCGGCAGATGATGGACATGATCTTCGCCGGCTGCGCCACCCGCCGGGCCGCCAGCGTCGCCCAGGTCGATCTGCTCTTCGACAACGCCGACCGCGCCCTGCCGCTCGACCGTGACGAGATCACCGTCACCCGCAAGCTCTACCGCTCCGGCGAGAGCGACTACCTGCTCAACCACGAGCCCGCCCGCCTCAAGGACATCCGCGAACTGTTCATGGACACCGGCGTGGGCACCGAAGCCTACTCGGTCATCGAGCAGGGCCGCGTCGAACGGCTGGTCCAGTCGAACCCGGTGGACCGCCGCGTCATCTTCGAGGAAGCGGCCGGGATCAGCAAATACAAGGCCCGCCGCAAGGAGGCCCAGCGCAAGCTTGAACGCACCGAGCAGAACCTCCTCCGCGTGGCCGACATCATTGAAGAGGTGGAGAAGCGCCTGCGCAGCGTCAAGCTCCAAGCCGGCAAGGCCCGCAGCTTCCAGGAGTACGACCGGCGCCTGCGCGAGCTGCAATCGACGCGGTCGATGGCCGAATATCACCGCCTGGCCGCGGGCATCCAGGAGAACGCCGCCCGGCAGACGCAGCTTTCCGACGCCGTCACCGAACTGCACGCCCGCATTTCCCGCTTCGAGGCGGACCAGGCGGAACTGGCCACCCGCGAGGACGGCCTCAATGCCGAGATCGCCGCGGCCGACAACGGCCTGGTGCGGGCCCAGGCCGCCATCGGCCATACCCACGAGCGCATCGAGTCGGCCCGGCGCCGCATCGAGGAGCAACAGGCGCTGCTGGCCCGGGCGACGCAGCAGCTCGAGGCGGACACGCAGAGGATCGCGACCGTCCGCAACGATCTGGACGGCGCCGAGCGCAACGTCACCCACCTTCAGCAGCAGTCCGACATCCTGCACGCCAGGGTGGATGAGAACCTGGAGGAAGACCGCCAACTCGCCCGTGAGCTGACGCGGATCCAGGCGGCATTGGAAGACGAGAAGGCCGGCATCGTCGAGCTTCTCCGGCAGACGGCCCAGGCGCACAACGAGGTGACGCGGCTGAATACGCACCGCGAGTCGCTGCTGCACCAGAAAGGGCGCCTGTCGCAACGGGTGGCGAAGATATCCGAAGAGCTGCGCGGCTGGTTCGACCAGAAGTCCGCGGCCATAGAGCAACTCCGCGAGATCGAGCGGCTCGTCAACGCCGAGGAGGAGAAACTCGAAGCGAAACGGGCCGAGGCGGCGCGGATCGACCGCGTCCGCGCCGAGCTGGCCGATCACCTCGCCTCCGCCAGGGAAGCGCGCAGCGCGATGGCTTCGCGGCAGGACGTGCTGCGCTCGCTGGACGTCAAGATGGACGGCGTCGGGCAGGGGGCGCGGTCGCTGCTGGAAGCGCGGCAGTCGGCCGACGAGGGCAGTCCGTTGTCGGCGATCCGCGGGCTGGTGGCGGACTTCTTCGAGACCGACATCGAGCACGCCGCCGTGATCGAAGCGGCGCTGGGCGACGCGGACCAGTACCTCGTCGTCGACGACGGGCTGGCGCTGTTCCACGATCCGCGCCTGCACGAGGGTCTGGCCGGGCGGGTGACGGTGCTGGCGCTGGATCACCTGCCGCCGCTGATCAACGTGCGCAGCTTCGCCGACCAGCCGGGTTTCATCGCTCACGCCGTCGACTGGGTGCGCACACCCGAGGACATGACGCAGCTCGGCCGGCACTTGCTGGGCAAGACGGTCGTGGTCCGCACGCTCGCCGACGCGCTGCGGATGATGCGCGACGACCTGTACAACCATCGTTTCGTGACGCTCGACGGCCAGATCGTCGAGCCGGACGGGCGGGTCAGCGTCGGCCCGGCCGCCTCCACGGCCGGGCTGATCTCGCGGAAGAGCGAGCTGCGCGACCTGGCCGTGCGGCTGGAAGAAGTCGACGAACGCATCACCACGCTGGCCGATCAGCTCAACCGCACCCAGGCGGAGGCGGACCACGTGCTGGAAGTGCAGCAGCAGTTGCGCTCGTCCATCCACGCCGCCCAGACCTCGGCCGTCGAGGCGCGGGCCGGGTTGCAGAGCATCGAGGAGTCCATCCGCCGCCTGAGCAGCGAACGGCCGCTGATCGAGAGCGAAGTGGCCATGCTCGAACGGCAGATGGACGAGGCCCTGGCCCGCAGCGCCGAACGCCGCGCCGCCCTGGAGGGCATGGAGCGGGAAAACGCCGACCGCGAGGCGGCCGTGCAGCGCTTGCAGGACCGGATCGACCAGACGGTCGAGAAGCGGCAGGCGTGCCAGTCGCGGCTGACCGAGATGCGGGTCGAACTGGGCCAGCTCGGCGAGAAGCGCCGCACCATGACCGAGCGCGTCGCCCAACTGCGCACCGCGGCCGGCGAGCTGGAGGAGGCGGTGCAGGGCTGGCGGCGGGACCTGGAGCAGTGCCAGCTTCGCATCGCGGACTCGCAGCGGCAGATCGTCGAGGGCGACGCCGAACTGCACCGGCTGGAAGCGGAGTCTGCGCGGCTGGAGGCGCTGGGCGCGGAGCTTCGCCGCCGCCGCGAACTGATGCGGCTGGAACTCGAGACGCTGAGCGAGTCCGTCAAGACCGCCCGCAACGACTTGCAGGATACGGAGACCTCGCTCCACCAGGTGCAGATGGCCCTGGCGGAGGCGAAGGTCCGCCGCGACGACCTGGTCGCCCGCACGCTGGACGAACTCGGCGTCGACCTCGTCGCACAATACGAATCATACGAATACGCAGAGGCCGACTGGGCGGCGGTCGAAGCGGAAATCGCCGAGCTGCGCCAGAAGATACAGCGGCTGGGCAACGTCAACCTGGACGCCATCGCGGAGCTGGAAGAGCTGGAACAGCGGGACGCGTTTCTGACCGGCCAGCGCGACGACCTGACCGAGTCCGCCCACCAGCTCCAGCAGCTCATAGAAAAGCTCAACGCCGAGTCGCAGCAGCGCTTCCAGGAGACGTTCGACCAGATCCGCGAGCACTTCCGAGGCCTCTTCCGCAGGCTGTTCGGCGGCGGCAAGGCGGACATCGTGCTGGAGAACCCGGAAGACGTGCTGGAAAGCGGCGTCGAGATCGTCGCCCAGCCGCCCGGCAAGGAGCTTCAGAGCATCTCACTGATGTCCGGCGGCGAAAAGAGCATGACCGCCATCGCCATGATGATGAGCATCTTCAAAAGCCGCCCGTCGCCGTTCGCCATCCTGGACGAAGTGGACGCCGCCCTGGACGAGGCCAACAACGAGCGCTTCAACCAGATCGTGCGCGAGTTCGTGGAACACTCCCAGTTCATCGTCATCACCCACTCCCGCCGCACCATGACCATCGCCGACCACCTGTACGGCATCACCATGCAGGAGCCGGGGATTTCGACGCTGGTGAGCGTGCAGCTCGAGAGCATGGCGGAGGTGGCGTAGACGGAGGTGGCTACAATCGGGGTCAGGAGAGTGAGTCGGAACAACGCAGCATGGACACGTCTGACCTCATCGTCCGCGATCCCAGGATCTGCGGCGGACAGGCCGTCATCCGAGGGACGCGGGTGACCCTTCGGACGATCCTCGCCAGCCTGGCGGATGGCGACGGTGTAGAGCAGATCGTCCGCTCGTTTCCCACGGTGACAGAAGCGCAGGTTCGCGCGGTGATCGCCGTCGCTGCAACCGCCGCCGACGATGACTTGCCTCTCCCTGGAGCGCAAATATGAGCGGTTTATTCGCCACGTTCTCTTGAGTGTGAGTGCATTATCGAGCGAGTGCGCCCTCCTGCGTTGAGTTTGTATCAAACTGTGTATTGTGTTGTGAGAGCTGAGCGCCCACGTGCCGCCGGCGTACCGCGGGCTTCAGCCCGCGCGGATTCTCCGGTCCCGCCGTGGCTGCGATTCGCACCTATCACAAAGGCGCTATGATGCACGGGAGATACCATGCCTGACCATGTCGACACCACTTTGACCGGCGCCGTCGCGCGCGTCACGCTTCACCGCCCGAACCTGCACAACGCTTTCAATGACGACGTGATCGCCGAGATATCGACCGCCTTCAAGGAGGCGGGCGAAAACAACGACGTTCGCGTCGTCGTGCTGTGCAGCGAGGGCAAGTCGTTCTGCGCCGGCGCCGACGTGAACTGGATGCGGCGGATGGTCGAGTATTCGTTCGAGGACAACGTGGCCGACGCGCTGCGCCTGTCCAATATGTTGCGGACCATCCGCGAGTGCCCCAAACCCGTCATCGCCCGCGTCCACGGGACGTGCATCGGGGGGGGGGTCGGGCTGGCGGCGGCCTGCGACGTGGTCGCGTCGGTGAAGTCGGCGGTGTTCTCGCTCAGCGAGGTGAAACTCGGCATCGCCCCCGCCGTGATCTCGCCCTTCGTGACCGAGCGCCTCGGTCCGGGCGCGATGCGGCGCTATGCGCTCACCGCCGAACGGTTCGACGCCGACGAGGCGCGCCGGATCGGACTGGTCGATGAAGTCTTCGAGACGGTCGACGCCCTGGACGCGTGGATCGACGCGACGTGCCGGGCGATCCTGGGCAACGGCCCGCGCGCCGTGGCGGCGTGTAAGCGCATTCTCAGCACCGTGGCCGGCGCGGACTGGGACCACTTGCAAACCGTCACGGCGCGGACCATCGCCGAACTGCGGGCGTCACCCGAGGGACAGGACGGCTTGCGGGCGTTCCTGGAGAAGCGCAAACCGGGATGGGTGAGTGATTGAATAACCGAGGTCCAAGGTCGAAGGTCGAAGGTCGAAGGTCCAAGGTCCAAGGTCGAAGGTCGAAGGTCCAGTGGCGAATGGGGAGTGACCCATGAGGGACCCCAAATCATGTGTGGCACGCAGTTTTCGGCCCGGGAGGGGCCGGGGACCGGTGCCACGGGTGGAGCGAAGCGGAGCCCGCGGTCGGCCGTCCCGCCGCGCGGGGTCCGCACCGAAGCGACGCCACGTCCGACCTTGACACCGACGTCGTGCTCATCGAAGGCGTCTTTGTTTTTTCAGGCCCGGCGCGATAGACTCTGCGGTACCGGCGGCTGCACGAAGGGACGCGGCCGCTTGGCGGCGCCGGGGTTGCCGGCCGTGTGGGCGGCCGGGCGACGCCGCTAACGGGTGGACGGGCCGCCCGGCCGGTCTTTGCGCTGGGACGTCTCGGCAAGGACGTTCCGGATCGTTCCCGACGGGAGGAGGAACCATGAGAATCGACACTTGCCTTCGAACGCTAACGTCGCTGGCCGCATCGGCGCCGCTGCTGTGGGCGTCCGCTGTGCAGGCTCAACGGCTGACGACGGAACGGGTCGCGGTCGGCCTGAACGGATCGCTCTTCGTCACGGCTCCGCCCGGTGACACGCAGCGGCTCTTCATCGCGGTCAAGGACGGGCAGATCCTGATTCTGGATCTGACGAAGGGCGAGATCCTGCCGACGCCTTTCATCGACATCGCGGTCGAGAGTTTCGCCGAACAGGGCCTTCTGGGGCTGGCTTTCCACCCGGACTACGAACAAACCGGCCACTTCTTCGTCCACTATTCGCGGCCCGGCGACGGCAACACCGTGGTGGCCCGTTACACAGTGTCGGACAAGGACCCCAACGTGGCCGATCCGAACAGCGCCGTGCAGCTTTTCGTCATCGACCAGCCCCACGACAACCACAACGGCGGCTGGATCGGCTTCGGTCCGCGCGACGGATATCTGTACGTCGCGATGGGCGACGGCGGCAGCGGCGACGATCCGGACGATCGGGCGCAGAATATCGACGACCTGCTCGGCAAGATGCTGCGCATCGACGTGAACGGCGACGACTTCCCGGAAGATCCGCACAACAACTACGCCATCCCGCCGACCAACCCGTTCGTCGGCCGGGAAGGACGCGACGAAATCTGGGCTTTGGGTCTGCGCAACCCGTGGCGCTGCAGCTTCGACCGCCTTACCGGCGATCTCTACGTTGGCGACGTCGGTCAGGAGGCCCGTGAGGAGATCGACTTCCAGCCCGGCGATAGCCGCGGCGGCGAGAACTACGGCTGGAAATGCGAGGAGGGCACGATCTGCGGCGATGAGCCGAGCCGCTTCTGCAAGTGTGGCGACGAGAACCTGGTGCCGCCGATCCTGGATCTGGAGCGCTCCGACGCGCGCTGCATCAGCGGCGGGTACGTTTACCGCGGCTCCGCCATTCCCGCCCTGGCCGGGACCTACTTCTTTGCCGACTACCTCACGCGCCGCGTCTGGTCGTTGCGCTACGACGGGCGCGAGGTTTCTGAGTTTACCGATCGCACCGAGGAATTGAGCAGCCCGGGCTATGACTTGCGGGCGCTGGCGTCATTCGGGGAGGACGCCCGCGGCGAAGTCTACATCTGCTCGACGCGCGGCGAGATCTACCGGATCGTCGCCGCCGGCCCGGCCTGCGAAGACATCAGGAAGCTGAAGGCTGACTGCAACGGCCGTGGCCGCGTCAACGCCGTCGTCAGGCTCAAGAACAAGCTGTACGACGGGCAATCCGTGACCCTCGCCGTCGGCGACGAGGAGTACGAAGTCGACATCCGCGGCAGGAAGGCGAAGCTCAAAGTGTGCTGCTCGCAGGGCGTCGTCACGGTCGAACTGCGCGATCCCCAGGAGTGCAGGCCGCCGGTGGACGTGGAGTGTCCGTAGGCCCTGCGGGCGGGTATGGGCGGAATTCAGCTTGAGCCATCCGTATGACGATTCAGACTTTCGCCGTCCTGCGTCAGATACCGAACGGCGACGCGATTCCTCGGCGTAACCGATCGGCCACCCAGCGGCAGTACGCCCGTGCCGCGCTCGATGAGTCCGCGCGGCTCGCCGGCCTGCCGACGCACCGTTGGAGCCAGGACGCCGACGGCGTTCCAGTTTTTGAGGCCGACATCTACTGGTCCTACGCTCACAAGCCGCGTTGGGTGGCCGCAGCGGCGTCGGCCCAGCCGGTCGGCATCGACATCGAGCACGTCGTCCCCCGCCGCCTCGAGATGCTCGACGAAGTCGCAACGGCCGCAGAATGGGCGATCGTGGAAGGATCCCTCGCGACGAATGACGTGGCGCGTTCCGGCGGACCGCGTCATTCGGGTGGACCGCCACCTCTGGGCGAACGGCTGCCATGCGAGTTGCGGGCTTCAACCCGCGCGGAGCCGCAGGTGGGTGCTTCATTACGCGGCTCGAACGGCCCGACCGCCTTGCTCGAAGCCCGAATCGATCAAACGGCGTCCACCGGCGATCCCTGGCAAGTCTTCCATCACGTCTGGACCGCCAAGGAAGCGATCCTCAAGGCCCATCGCGTCGGGATCGGCCGCATGGACGACTGCACGATCTGCGGCGCCCTGCCCGCCGGCGATGGTCTGCGGGTGCGATTCGAATGCGCCGACTGGCTCGTGCGGTTCCATCGCCATGCCGACCACGTGGCGGCCGTGGCCACGCGCCATGGCGGCGTCGCGTACCGGATCATGCCGGGATAATCCCGGGACAGCCGCGACCCGGCGCTACAAGCGCCGCGGCCTCTCGCAGCCGCCCCGGCCGGTCGCTACCATACCCGCTCGTCTGGGATGGGCCGGCTTCAGCGGCGCTACCCTGCACTTATTCGTGCTTGAGGCGTTAACTCCGTGGGCGTCGGCATCGGCGGACTGGCCATCCTGATCATCGCCGCTCTGGCCACCAGCGCCCTGTCCGCCGTGATCGGCATGGGCGGCGGGATTCTCATGCTCGCGGTGCTGTTCTCCTTCCTGGAGCACGGCGAGGCCATCCCCGCCCACGCGGCCATCCAGATCTGCAGCAACGGCTCGCGGGTGCTGGTCTATCTGCGCAACGTCCATTGGGGCACCATCCGGCGGTTCGCGTTCGGCGCCCTGCCCGGCAGCGCGGCCGGGTGCCTCTTCCTCTGGAAGCTGGGCGAACTCGGAGCGGAGAAAGATCCGTACCTGAAGATGGCGGTCGGGATCTACGTGCTGGCGGCCACCTTCCTGCCCAAGCCGAAGAAGCAGGTCACTTCCTTCAAGTGGTGGGACTTCCCGCTGCTGGGGTTTGTTGCGGGGACCGCGTCACTGACGGTCGGCGCCATCGGCCCGTTGATCGCGCCCCTGTTCGCCCGAAGGGACTACGTCAAGGAGAAGCTCATTGCCACCAAGGCCGTCTGCCAGCTCAGCCTGCACGTGCTGAAGATCCCGGCGTTCCTCCTGCTGGGCACGTTCGAGTGGAAGGAACTGAGCCTTTTGACCCTGTGTCTGATGGTGGTCGTCGTCCCGGGCACGTTTCTGGGCAAGCGGGTTCAACGGCACGTCTCCGCCGGCCTGTTCGTGACGCTCTACCGGATCGCGCTGACGGTGGCGGGCGTGAAGGTCCTGTCCCATGACGGCCTCTACAAGCTGCTGCAAAGCTGAAGCCGCCACGGACCGCTTCAGGTCCATTCAGTCCGTGCAGTCCATCCAGTCCATTCCGTCCATTCCGCCTCCGCCGCAACGCGCCTGCCAGCTCCCCGCGCTCCTTCAAAAGTTTTGAAACCACCGCAACATCGCCAAGTGCGCCGACCGGGTGGGAGCCTCACACCGCAAAAACCCCCTCAAAACGGGCGATTCCCTGCCCAGCAACGCATGATCCGCCTCCCTCCGGTGACATAAGCATTGGCCCCATCGAGGCTTCGATCCGCCATCGAATTGTTGTACGCGCGCGCGATGGTTATACTCCCGCACCGTGCTGATGAACCAAACGGTCAGCGAAACCCTGAAAGACTACGCCCGGCGCTTCGACGTGCGGTTGGCGGAGTTTCTGCCGGCAGACGACGGCGCGTCGGACCTGGCCCAGGCGGTGCGATACTCGGCGCTGGCCCCCGGAAAGCGACTTCGGCCTTACCTGGTCAGCCAGTGTTGCACCATCGCCGGCGGCGACGTGGAGCAGTCCTACCCCGCCGCGGCTGCCATCGAGTGTGTCCACGTCTTCAGCCTGATCCACGACGACCTGCCGGCGATGGACGACGATGACCTGCGCCGCGGCCAGCCGACCTGCCATCGGCGCTTCAGCGAGGCTACGGCCATCCTCGCCGGCGATGCCCTGCTGACGCTGGCGTTCGAGTTGCTCGTGCGCCACGCGCAGGACGCCGGCCTGGCCGTCCGACTGGTGCGCGAGGTGAGCGAGGCCGTCGGCATCGGCGGGATGATCGGCGGGCAGGCGGCGGACATCGCAGGCCAGCGGCGGCCGGCGTCGCTGGAACGCGTCCGCGATATCCATGCCCGCAAGACCGCCCGGCTGATCGAAGCGTCGTGCCGGGTGGGGGCGATGATCGGCGCTTCAACCGGAGCGGCGCAGCGTCCGAATATCATGCAGACGCTCGCCGAGTATGGCCGATGGCTTGGAAGCGCCTTCCAGATCACGGATGATGTGCTGGACGTGACCGCGACCCGCGAAGCGATGGGCAAGGCGGTCCGCAAGGACGCGGCGGTCGGGAAACAAACCTATCCGGCGTGCGTAGGAGTGGAGGAAAGCCGTCGAGCGGCGCGCGAGGCGTGTGCCCGGGCGGTGGACGCGTTGACGGCCCTGGGTCCGGAGGCGGACGACCTTCGAGCCCTAGCCGGATTCGTCCTGGAGCGAGCGGGTTAGCGAGCGTATGCCAATATGTCGCTCAGTTCCAAAGGACCACAGGTCACACGCGAGCCGGGCATGAGAGGATTTCACGGAGACGGAAAGTCGATGAGCATTCTCGAGGGGGTCCGTTCGCCTGCTGACGTCAAGGCCCTGCCGGTGGAAAAACTCCCTGAGCTGGCGCAGGAGATGCGTGATCGCATCATCGAAGTGGTCGGCAAGGGCGGCGGACACCTGACCAGCAATCTGGGCGTGGTCGAACTGACCATCGCCCTGCACCGGGTGTTCGATTTCGCCCACGACCGGCTCCTGTTCGACGTGGGCCATCAGTGCTACCCGCACAAACTGCTCACTGGCCGGCAGGACCGGCTTCACACCATCCGCAAGCGCGGCGGGCTGAGCGGTTTCCCGTGCCGGCACGAGTCCGAATACGACCTGTTCGACGTCGGCCACGCCGGCACGGCCATCGCCACGGCCGTGGGGCTGGCGCGGGCGGACGCGCTGACGGGCAACGGCGATCGCCGCGTGGTCGCGCTGGTCGGCGATGCCAGCATCGTCAACGGCGTGGCCTTCGAAGGCCTGAACCAGGCTGGCACCCTCCGGCGGCAGTTCCTCGTCGTTCTCAATGACAACGAGTGGGGCATCTCACCGACGCAAGGAGCCATGGCGGACTTTCTGACCCGACTGCGGGCCAGCAACTTCTACGAAGAGGTCAAGGCGAGCACCAAGCAGCTCCTGCCCAGACTGCCGCTGCTGGGGAAGCCGGCGTTTGATATGCTCGCCCACCTGAAAGAGGGCATCAAGGCGACCGTGTCGCCGGGGCAGATCTTCGACGCGATGAACTTCCAGTACGTCGGACCGATCGACGGGCACGACGTCAACCACCTCATCGCGATGCTCAACATCGTCAAAGACGCGCACCACCCCGTGCTGCTGCACGTCCACACGATCAAGGGCAAAGGTTGCGACTGGGCCCGAGCGGAGCCGGGCCGCTTCCACAGCCCCAAGCCTTTCGTTGTTTCAGACGGAAAGGCCGTCATCCAGTCGTCTGGCGGCAGGAGTTGGACGCGGGCGTTCGTCGAATGCCTGATGGAGCTGGCGCGTGAGGATCCGCGCGTGTTCGCCATGACGGCCGGCATGCCCGACGGCACCGGGCTGAACGAGTTCGCCAAGCACTTTCCCGACCGTTATCTGGACGTGGGCATCTCCGAGAGCTGCACCACGGACATGGCGGCGGGGATGGCGAAGGCGGGTCTGCGGCCGGTGGCCGCGATCTACTCGACCTTCCTCCAGCGGGCGTTCGACCAGGTCTTTCAGGAAGTCACCCTGCAGGGGCTTCCGGTGCTCTTTTGCATGGACCGCGGCGGGCTGGTCGGCGGCGACGGGGCCGTACACCACGGATTCCTCGACATCACGTATTTGCGTGGGATGCCGGGCATGGTGCTGATGGCGCCGATGGACGAGGTGGAACTGTTGTCGGCCATGCGCCTGGCGCTGACGCTCGACGGACCCAGCGCCATCCGCTACCCGCGCGACAACGTGCCCGCCCCCATGCCGGATTGCCCGCGGTTCGAACTCGGCGTGTCGCGGCGGCTGCGCGACGGCGACACGGCTACCATCCTCTGTTACGGCATCACCGCCGGCGCCGCGATGACCGCGGCCGAGGCGCTGTCCCGTGACGGCATCGAGGTCGGCGTGGTGAATGCCCGCTTCGCTCGGCCGATCGACCGCGCCATGGTCCGCGAGGCGTACGAAGCGGGCGGCCCCGTGGTCACGGTCGAGGACCACTCCGTAGCCGGCGGGTTCGGTTCGGCCGTGCTGGAGACGGCCCAGGAACTGGCCCTGCCGTCGCGGCCGGTCGCCCGGTTGGGAATTCCTGCCGACCGGTTCATCGCCCATGCGTCGCGGGCGGAACAGCTCGCAGAGGCAGGGCTTGATGCCGCCGGCATCGAACGCGAGGTCCGACGGCTGATCGGTGAGGCCAGTGCCGTGCTGCACGAACGCTCGGCCGCGGCCGAGGCTTTCGCCGCCGGCGAGGCGCTCCGCGCGGCCGCTTCTCGCGCCACGCGCCAATGACGCCGCGCCCGGCGGCGCCGAATGGGAAACGGACGTGTCTGATCCACGGCCTCGTCGCGTCTTTCTGCTGGCCAACCCGGACAAGCCGGACGCCGGGCGGGTCTTGGACGAATTGCGCCAGTTCGCGGCCGGGCGAGCCGACGTCGTCGGCGCCGCCCACCAGATTGACGCCCGCTCCGCCGTCCCCGATGGCGTGGACCGGATCGTCGTTCTGGGAGGGGACGGTACGCTGCTGGGCGTCGCCCGATCGCTCGTGGGGCGTCAGATCCCGTTGATCGGAGTCAACCTGGGCAAGCTCGGGTTCCTGGCCGAGTTCTCCGTTGAGGAAGTCAAGACGCACTTCGAAGCGGCCGTGTCGGACGATTCGCTCGTCTCGCGCCGCGCCATGCTCGACGTGGCGGTGGAGCGCCAGGGAGCGCCGGTGGCCTCGGTCCTGGCCGTCAACGACTGCGTCGTGCAGATGGGACCGCCGTTCCGCATGATCCAGCTCGACGTGGCGGTGGACGGGAGCCACCTTACCCGCATGCGCGGCGACGGACTGATCGTCTGTACGCCCAGCGGCTCCACGGCGCACAACCTCTCCGCCGGCGGGCCGATCATGCAGCCCGACGTGCAGGCCATCGGCCTGACGCCCTTGAACCCGCACTCCCTGACGCACCGCCCCCTGGTGATCGACGCCGACGGGCGGATCGAGATCCATGCCAGCGCCGTCAACGGCGGCACCGCGGCGATCATCGACGGTCAGGTCAGCATCCCGCTGCAGCGCGACGACATCATCCGTATCACCCGCCACGCCGAGTTGTTCCAGCTCGTCCGCAACCCCACCCACGCAAAGTGGCACAACCTGACCACCAAGCTCTACTGGGGACACAACCCGGCTTACGAATAGTGGCGATGGGGAGAGAAAAGCCGCGGATGAACGCAGATGAACGCGGATCAAGAGTGAAAGGAAGGAGTGGCCAGCGTTCAGCGGAGCCGTCACTCCGTCTTCCGTCCCCGCCCGAGCGACGGACTATGAAGTGTCCGGCCGGCAAGATGATCACAGGAAGCTCGAAAACCGGCGACGAACCGAATCCCATCTCTCTGAAATCTGCGGAATCTGCGGATAAACACCCTGCCTTCGAGATCCGCGGACGCCTCAGCCCTCCCGGCTCCCCATGGCGATGGCCAGCATGGTCAGATCATCGCTCTGCGGGGCGTCGCCGCGGAACTTGCCCACCGCCCGGCGCACGTTGCCCAGCAGGCGCGCCGGCGGCTCGTCGCGGTGCTGCGCCAGCAGGTCGACCAGCGTCGAATGACCGAACATCGACTGCGCTTCGTTCTGCGCTTCGATGACGCCGTCGGTGTAACAGAAGAGCGTACAGGGACGGGCGCCCAGCACGACCTCCGTATTCGTATAAGCCGCCGTTTCGAAGATTCCCAGCGGAAAATCAGCTTTGATTTCCAGCGGCGCCGCGCCCGGCCCGCTGGCTTCGAGCCGGATCGGCGGAAAATGTCCGGCGGCGGTGAACTGCGCCGTTCTACTCGCAGGGTCGATCAACCCCAGCAGGGCCGTAATGAAGCGCGAGGCGTCCGTGTTCTCATAGATCAGGCGGTTCCAGCGCGCCATCAGCGCCGCAGGGTCCGCGGAGGCGTCGATCGTCGCCCGCACCGCCGCCTGCAGGTTCGCCATCACCAGCGACGCCGCCACGCCCTCGCCGGTCACGTCGGCGATGATCATCCACACGCGCCCGTCGGGCAATTCCATGATGTCATAGTAGTCACCGCTGACGCGGTTCCCCGGCTCGTTGATGGCGGCCACCTTCAGATCGGGCCGGTCCGGCAGGTCCTTGGGGAACAGCCGCGTCTGGATGTGCCGGGCCAGCTCGATGTCCCGCTCGAGCTGCACCTTGACGCGCTGCTCCTCCAGCAGCCGGGCGTTTTTCAGGCCGATGCTCACCTGGCGGGCGATGGCGGCCAGGAAATCGACGTCTTCGGCGGTGTAGGTCGCGGCGGTGCTCACCCGGTCGCCGTAGATGACGCCGAGGACCTCATCTTCGTATTTCAGCGGCACGCACATGGCCGATCGGATGCCGTGCTGCACCATGCTCACCGTCGGATCGGCCTGACCCAGGGTGTCTTCGGTCACGATCGCCCGCTCGCCGTGCTCCAGGGCGCGGCTGAGCGTCGTGCGGCTGATGGTCAGCTCGCCTTCCCGCCCGCGCAGGTTCCGCACCACCGGCCAGTCCACCGTGCGGCTGCCCGGCCGCCGCACGGCGATGGCGCCGCGCTCGCAGTGCAGCATCTCGAAGCAGACGTCCATCGCGTCCGACAGCAGTTGCTGTGGGTCGCGCACCCGCGTGAGCCGGTCGCTCATGTCGTACAGCGTCTGCAATCGCTGCTTGGACAGGTGGACCTTGGCGCCGGGATGGGAATAGCGGGCGGTCTCCTGGCTGGGCGGCCGGTCGGTCACCAGCACCGATTGGGCGCCGGCGGCCTCCGCCTCGCGCGTGAACCGCACCCGCACGGTGCCCAGCAGGACGACGTCGTTGTCGGCCAGCAGGTGGCGGTCGCGGGGCTGGTCGTTGACCAGGGTGCCGTTCTTGCTGCCCAGGTCTTCGACGACGTAGCCCTCCGGGGTGCAGGTGAACTGGGCGTGCCGCCGCGAGGTGCTCGGGTCGTCCACCCAGATGTCGCACGATGGATCGCGCCCGATGACCTCCGCCCGGTCGCGGCGCAGCACGTGCGTCAGGGTCGAACCGTTCGTGAGGGTGATGGAGAGTCTGCTCACGGGTCCGCGGATCCCGGCGACGATGCGGGCACGGCCGACAGGCGCTGGAGACGCGCCTCCCGCAGGCGGCGCGCCCACGGCAACGACGCCCCGGCCGCCGACCCCCATTGTGCCGCCGGGCGGCACCCGGTGTCCAATCCTGCCGCGATGGGTCTGAGCTGCGCGGTCGCCACAGGCGTGCCGCGGCCCACAGGACCAAACAAGGGTTGCCAGTCCGAGCGAGAACCTCCGCGCGGGCTGAAGCCCGTGGCTCGCTGCTGACGCCCGATCGCCTGCGCCGACTGCACGACCGGCCCGGGGCGGGTCGATCGTCGATGCGACTTCCGCTCCCTCCACATTGACCACGACGGGGACGTGGCCCTGAGCCGAACCATCGACGGCTCGCGTTTGCGGCCTGGCGGTTCGGGCTGGGCGCGCCCATCCTCAGCGACATCCATCCACGCCCGCTGCCCGCCTCGATCCGGCAGGGTCCTGCGTCGTCTCGGGCGCAGCCATCGCGCGAACTCCGCCATCTCTTCCTGAGCGGCGAGAATCTCATCGAGCGACAATCGCGACCATAGTTCGATCTCGTGGCGGCGGTTACCTTCCCAGGTCGTGGCCTCCCAGTCGATTTCCGTGTGCCGTCTACCGTCCGGTATCATCGTCCTTCAATCTGTGTTTCAATTCCTCGACGTCCGACAAGTCCCGTGGCCGGCCCGCCTCACGCTTCATCTGCAGCAGCGTCTCCAGCGATACGAAATGAACCGCAACTCCCCCTTTCAGTCGCGACGTAGTCCTCTCACCCACATTTAACAGTTGGTGAATCCTGGTGGCAATCACCGGCTCGGCCGGGCAGCCGGGACCTCAGCCCTCAACGGCCGGATTCGCCCACGGGAACCAGAGCACGAACTCGGCGCCGCCGCCTTCGGGGGAACGGACGTCGATGCGTCCGCCGGACTGATGTACCACCTCGCGGACGATGGTCAGGCCCAGGCCGGAACCGGATATCCCCGCCGACAGGGCGGCGTGGCCGCGGTGGAACGGCTCGAACAGGTCGTCGATCGCCTCGGCGGGAATGCCCATGCCGGTGTCTTTGACGGACAGTTGAAATCCGCCGTCGAAGTCGCGCGCCGTCAGCGTCACCGAGCCGCCTTCGCGCGTGTACTTGATGGCGTTGTCCAGCAGGTTGCCGACGCAGTCCTCGAAGTCGCGGCGGTCGATCTCCACCTTCCCGTGCCGGTCGCAGGCCAGCCGCGTCTCCAGCGACAGGCCCTTCGACCGGGCCTGGCCGCGGTAGCGGTCCGCGAGGCGCTCCAGCAGCGGGCGGACCTCGATGGGCGTGGAGGGGCGCGGTTCGTGGGCGGCGCGCTCGATGCGCTCCAGCGTGAGCAGTTCCGTGACCTGGACGATCGCCTCCTGGCAGCGGCGGATGATGCGGCCCACGATTGACGGCGTGCCCTCGGCGGTCACCACGCCGTCGCGGACCAGGCCGGCCAGCATCTCGATGCCGGTCAGCGGCGTCTTGAGCTGGTGGGCCGCCGTGCGCAGGAAACGTGACCGCTTTTCGTGCAGCCGGATGACGTCCTCGCGGCTTTCCCGCAGGGCGAGGTTGGTGTCGAACAGCTCGCGCTCCTGTTCGTCCAGGCGGGAGGAGATCTGCACGGTGAAATAGAGCGTCCCGGTGACTCCGGCCGCCAGCACGCCGATGCTGATGATCACGCTGAGCAGGTCCGTGTGCGTGGCCGAGGCCGCCAGCGCCGCCACGAAGGGATAGTGCGGCGCGATCCATCCGAGACACTCACCGACCGCCAGCCCGGAGTACATCAACAACGCCCAACCGCCCTGGAGCAGCGCGTTGAGCGGCTTGAGCAGGAGCGCGGCGATCAGCGTGTGAAAGAGGTAGAAGATCGCCATCGGGTTCTCGATGCCGCCGCTGCAACGCAGCAGCACGGTGAGCACGAAGAGGTCGACGGCCATCTGGGCGTTGATGAAGCAGACGACGCGCCGCAGGGCACGTGCGGCGCGCTCGGCGTCGCCGTCCAGGTCCTTGCCGAGGCCACGGCCGATGGCCGTCCACAGCAGGTTGATCGCGCCCAGGCCGACGGCCGTCACCCACATGAGAACGGGACGCTCCACCGCGTCGGCGTGGAACCGCTCAAGCTGGAGCAGCAGCAGCGTCGCGACGACGAAGATCCAGCGCAACCGGATGAACCACTGGTGACCGATCAACGCCAGTAGCACGCGGACGCGGAAGCAGCCGTGCGGCATCATCGTCCAAAGATGGCCCGGGGCGGGTGTCATCGGGCTTGGGCGCGCGTTGCGATCCGGCGGCGGGTCATTCGCCGCCCTGTTGCAGGAGTTTCAGGTCCGGGTGCGCCTTCTCCAGCACCTCCCGGATGGCCCGCAGCACGGTCGCCGCCTCCAGCGGCTTGGCCAGGAACACGTCGGCCGGCATGTAGTCCGAACCGATCTCGCCGGCGAACTCGATGCCGACCGAATCGCCGATGGAAGAGATCATGATGATCGGGACCTGGGCCAGGCTCTCGTCCTTGCGGAAGTCGTATGCGATGTGGAACCCCTCCGACACCGTGGAGAGCATGATGTCGAGGAGGATGACGTCGGGGGTCTGCTCCTGGGCGGCCGCCCGTCCTTCCGGCCCGCTGGCGCACAGGGTGACGCGGTAGCCCTTCGGTTCGAGGATCAGACGCAGCGCCTCGCGTACGTCCGGATCGTCGTCGATGATCAGCACACGATCACCCGCCATGAGGGGCACCTCCATTGGACGGCGGCAGGCCGCGTTCACCCACGCGCATAAGAGACGTACACACGGCCGCCATTGGGCCCGCGAACGAAGTCCGACGACACGTGGATCCGCCATCGTGCAACATGCAAGCGCTGTGCCACGATGAAAGAGCGGGCAGGAGGATCATCGAGTGGAGGCGTCGGGAGCGCGGAACGCTTCTGCGCCGGTCCTTCCAGGAGTTGTGACGTTTTCAGCGCGCTTGTGGCGGTTTTCAACGGGGGTCCGTGCGTGCCGCCCGGCCGGAGGGACGCATTCTCAGCCACTGGACGCCCGTCCCCGCGTTTGGAGGTGGGCCGCCGGCGTGGGCCGCGCCTTGGTATGAGATGTGCCCTTGGGGCACCCGGAGAGCAGCCATGAAAGGCCACGCAGCACCCATCGGTTCGACTTCCGTTAGCCGCCGGCTGATGAGAACTACCCTTTACGCGCTCTTCACCAACCTCCACGCTCTGGTCACGATCCCGCTGGCGGTGGGGCTTGCGGTCCACCTGTTGTTCGACCTCGGACCGGCGGAAGCGCGGGCCGCCGATTGGACCCTCAGCCACCTGGTCGTGTGTACCGGGTGCGTGACGGGAATCATCGTGTTCGCGGGAATGGCGGTCGTCGGTCTGACGCTGAGCGTGGTCTACGGCTGGCGCGGACGGTAACGCGCGGATATTGCGCGTCGGGGTGTTTCGACGGCCCCGGAGGCCCACCGCGGTCATCGAGGGGCATCCGGCGGATCCATCGAAACGCGGGCGGACGCGGCAGCGCCGCCAGCGGGGCGGCACACCATTGGTTCGGAAATTGCCACGCGATATGACGGGCCGATCCGCATTTCGGAGCCGCCTGTCATGCTCGACCGAGTCATCAGCCGTGACGATCTGCACGCCCTGATCGACGGGCTGGCGCTCCAGCGTCGCCTGATCGGACCGGTGGTCCGAAAGGCGCCCGAATGCCGCCCGCCGTGGCGGTACTTCTACCAGCCGGTCGACCGGGCCGAGCAGCTCGACCTGTCTTTCAGCTACTGCGTGTACAGCCCCAAGCCGTTCCTGTTCCCGCCACAGGAAACGCTCTTTCAGTTTGAGCGTGTCGATGGAGGGTTCACGGCCCGGCCTCAGCTCGCGGACCGGCCCACGGCGCTGGTGGGCGTCCATCCGTGCGACCTGAACGCCATTCAACTGCTGGATCACGTTTTCAGCGCCGCCCCGGCGGACCGCCACTATCGCGCCCGCCGCGACAACACCTTCATCGTCGGGGTGGACTGCGCCCGGCCCTGCACGGACGGCGTTTTTTGCGCCGACTTGGACTCCCACGAGGCTCACGGCGGGTTCGACGTCATGCTCTACCCGCTCGACGGGGATGCAGAGTCCGCGGGCACGACCCCGGGCCGATACGGCGTGGTGTTCGGCAGCCGGGCAGGAGGCGAGTGGGTCCGATACGGACGTCGAGGCGAAGTCCCCACGGCCGCGGACGAACGGACGTTCGATCGTTATCAGCGGCAGAAACGGACCGCGTTCCCTCACGCGCTGAAGACACCGGCCGATGAGCTGCCGCAGTTGCTGGAGCGCTCGTACGACTCGCTGCTGTGGGAGGCCACCGCCCGGCGGTGCTACTCGTGCGGCAGTTGCAACCTCGTCTGCCCGACCTGCTACTGCTTCGACATCAAGGACCAGACGACGCTGGGCGGCGACGGCGGGCAGCGCCGCCGGCAGTGGGACGGCTGCCAGTTGCGCGGCTTCGCTCAGGTCGCGGGCGGGCACAACTTCCGCTCCAGGCCCGCGGCTCGCCTGCGACACCGAATTTACCGCAAGGCCAAGTGGATCCGGGAGCGGACGGGCCTCCGCGGCTGCGTCGGCTGCGCGCGATGCGACCGGGCATGTACGGCCAGGATCAATACCGTCGAGATCTACAACCAGCTCACGGAAGAGGTTTGACCAGGGGCCCACCGATGACCGTTCTCGAGGCCGCATCGCCGCCCGCGCACGCGGGCGATTCCACGTACATCCCCCTGGCCGGCATGGTCCGACGGGTCACGAAGCTGACCGCGTTGGAGCAGTTGTTCGAGATCCGCCTGCCGAACGGACGGCCGCTTGGGCACAGCCCGGGGCAGTTCGTGCAGGTCTCGATCATGGGCGTGGGCGAATGCCCCATATCGATCGCGTCGTCGCCGACGCGGCCCGACTCGTTCGACCTGTGCGTGCGGCGGGTAGGCGAGGTGACCGGCTTCATCCATCGGCTCCGGCCCGGCGACACCGTCGGCATCCGCGGACCGTTGGGCCATGGCTTCGACGTCGATGAGCTGCACGGCCGGGACGTGCTGATCGTGGCCGGCGGCCTCGGTCTGGCGCCGGCGCGGTCGGTGATCCAATACATTCTCGACGAGCGGCCGCGGTTCGGACAGTTCCACCTGCTCTACGGCGCGCGCGAGCCGGCCGAACTGCTCTTCCGCGACGACCTGACGCGCTGGCGCCAGAGCCCGGACGTCAACTTCCACCTGACGGTGGACCGCGCCGATGAGCAGTGGCGCGGCCACACCGGCGTAGTCACGACGCTCTTCCATAGGCTGCCCAGGCTCGACCCGGACAACACGATGGTGGCGATCATCGGTCCGCCCATCATGTTCAAGTTCGTGGTGCTGGAGGTGCTGGCCCGCCGCATCCCGCAGAAGAACGTCTTCTGCTCGCTGGAGCGGCGGATGAAGTGCGGGGTGGGCAAGTGCGGCCACTGTCAGGCCAACAACGTCTACGTCTGCACCGAAGGGCCGGTGTTCCGCTACGGTCAGCTCAAGGCGCTGCGGGAGGCATTGGAATGAAACCGAAAGTCGCCATCTTCAGCCTGACCGGCTGCGAGGGCTGCTCGCTGGCCATTCTCGAACTGGAAGACCGGCTGCTCGACATCCTGGACGCGGTCGAAGTCGTCAACTTCCGCGAGGGCATGACCGAGCGGACCTGGGACATCGACATCGGCTTCGTGGACGGCGCGGTATCGACGCCGCAGGACGAAACGGAAGTCCGGCACATCCGCGAGCACTGCACGACGCTGGTGGCCATCGGCGCCTGCGCCTGCCTCGGCGGGCTGAATACCCTGAAAAACCACCAGCCCGAGGAGGACTATCGACGCTACGTGTATGGCGACCGGGCGGAGTGGTTTCCCACGATAACGGCCCGGCCGATCTCCAGCGTCGTGAAGGTGGACTATGAACTGCCCGGCTGCCCGATGATCAAAGAGGAGTTCCTGCGCTTCGTCACCCACGCGCTGGCCGGGCGGACGTTCACACTTCCGGATCATGCCGTCTGCGTCGAGTGCAAGAAGCGCGGGAACCTGTGTTTGTATGAGAAAGGCGAAATCTGCCTGGGACCGATGACGCGGGCGGGCTGCGACGCCATCTGCCCCACCTACGGCTCGAAGTGCGAGGCCTGCCGCGGCATCCTGAACGAGGACGTGCTGAAAGCAGCCGGCATCAACCTGCGCGAGCAGTACAACGTGGAGCTGGACGACGTGCTGGCCGATCTGCAGTTGTTCGGGGCATATCAGGCGAAGGCGCTTCCATAGTGAATGGGGAATAACGAATGGCGAATAACGAATTAAGAGAGCGCCAGGAACCGCGGTCGAACGACCCATGCGTCATATTGATTGACGGGCCATGTTTCTGCATTCGTTATTCGCTATTCGCTCTTCGCTATTCCCCCACGGTGTCACTGCCATGAAAACCGTAACCATCGACGTCAAACAGGTCACCCGAGTCGAAGGACACGGCAACATCGCGGTCAAGGTGGAGGACGGCCGGATCACGAAGCTGGAGCTTCAGATCGTCGAAAGCCCGCGGTTCTTCGAGGCGTTTCTGCGCGGCCGGCGATGGTACGAGGCGCCGCACGTCACCTGCCGCGTCTGCGGCATCTGCAGCGTGGGGCACACGACGGCTTCGGTGAAGGCGATCGAGGCGGCCACCGGCATTCAGGTCAGCGAGCAGACGCGGATGCTCCGCCGGCTCATCCTCGACGCCGAACACCTGCAAAGCCACGTGCTGCACCTGTACTTCCTGGCGGTCCCGGACTTTCTGGGAGTAGGGTCGGTGATTCCGCTGGCCTCGACCCATCCGGACGTGGTCCGGCGGGCGCTGCGGATGAAGAAGCTGGCCAACGACCTGTGCGCCGCGGTTGGGGGGCGGCACATCCACCCGATCGCCGAACACGTCGGCGGCTTCACCCACCTGCCCTCCCAGGACGAGCTGATCGACCTCAAGCGGCGGCTGGAAGCCTCGCGCGACGACCTGAAACTGACGGCGGAACTCTACGCCACGCTCGACCTGCCCGACTTCCAGCGCCCCACGGAGTACATCGCCCTGCGCTGCTGCGGCAACGGCGAATACGCGCTCTACGACGGCCGGATCGTCAGCACGCTCCAGCCGGAGCCGACCGAGGCGAGCGAGTATCGCCGGCGACTGATCGAAAGCGTGGTGAAGCACTCGGCCTCCAAGCACGTGCGCTCACCGCACTCGGAGGCGTACATGGTCGGGGCGCTGGCCCGCTTCAACGTCAACGCCAACCGGCTGCACCCGGCCGCCCGCGACCTGGCCCGCCGTCTGGGGATGGCGCCGGTGTGCGGCAACCCGTTCCACAACAACTCCGCCCAACTGGTCGAGTGCGTCCACGTCACGGAGGACGCCATCGAGCTGATCGACGCCCTGCTGACGCGCGGCGTGGCGGTCGAGCCGCTGGTGCGGCCCGAGCGCTTCGGGCGCGGCGTGGGCGCGGCGGAAGTGCCGCGCGGCCTGTTGATCCACGAGTATGAGCTGGACGACAAGGGCCTTATCACGGCCGCCAACCTGATCATCCCCACCGGTCAGAACCTGGCCAACATCGAGGCGGACATGCGGGCGATGATGCCCTCCATGCTGGCCGCCGACATGAGCCGCGAGCAGATGACTCACCGGCTCGAGATGCTCGTCCGCGCCTACGATCCCTGCATCTCGTGCGCGACCCATTTTCTGGACATCGAGTGGCAGTGACCATGACGACTCCCGTTCCATTCACGGACGATCCCCTCCCCGGGCCGCAGCCCCCCCCGATCCCCGCCATTCATGGCGGGCGGTCTTCGATGTACCCGGCGGGCGACCTGCGCCACGTGGCCAGGATCATCGGCTGCGGCCGGTGGTCGATGGGCAACGACCAGGCCGGGCTGCTGGTCGCCCGGCGCCTGCACGAACGCGGCCTCCCCGATGCCGTGATCGACCTTTCCGAGCAGCCGGCCATCGACCTGGCGGCTGAGTCCCACGCGGAGGCGGAGCTGTTGATCGTCGTGGACACCGCCCGCGCCGACGACGTTCATCCGATCGGCACGTTCGTGCGGTTCGACTACCGCGAAGGACCGCGCCTGCTCGATGCCGTCCAACGACTCGACAGCCACAGCCTCGGCGTGGCGGCCGGGCTGGAACTGGCCGAACGGCTGGGCATGCTCCCGCCGCAGGTGTGGATATACGTCCTGTTCTGCGGGGCGTTCGAACGCCGGCTCACCCTCGATGCTGCCCTCGACGAGTGCGTCGCCGCCGTGGCCGCCGCCATTGAGCGCGACCTCGTGGCCTGGCGTGCCAGGCGCCGGAACTGAGTCGCCGGCGGCGCTGGCGATCCCTGCCGCATGGTTCGTTTGCTTGACGCCTTCACGCCTTGCTTCCCGGCGATCCCGGTTGCGATGCCGGCGGCGCCGGCTCACGTCACCCGAAGGAAGACGGTCTTCGCGAAGTCCGGGTCGCTGGCGAAGTCGGGCGGCAGCGGCGGTTCGGCCAGCACCTTCGCGCGGCGCTCCAGGCCGGCCCGCACTGCGGCCTGCAGGGCGCTACGGGTCATCTGCCGGCAGTTGGTCGAGACCATCAGAATGCCGCCGCCCTCCAGCAGGCGGGACGCTTCCGCCACCAACGCAGGCAGGTCGCGCTGAACGTTGAACGTCCGACGCGGCCGCTTCAGGCGGGCGAACGTCGGCGGGTCCAGGATGACGAAGTCGAACGTGCGCCCCTGCCGCTGCGCCCGCTTGAAATAGTCGAACGCCTCCGACGCGACGAACGTGTGCTCATCCAGCGCCAAGCCGTTGCGACGGAAATGCTCCTTGCCCCGTTCCAGGTGGGTCCGCGACAGATCGACGCTGACCGTCCGGGCCGCCCCCCCCAGCGCCGCGGCGACCGAGAAGCCGCAGGTGTACGCGAAGAGGTTGAGCACCCGCCGTCCGTCGGCCAGGTCGCGCACCCGCGCCCGGTTGTCGCGATGGTCCAGGAAGAGCCCGGTCGAGTAGCCGTCATAGGGGCGGACGACGAACGTCACGCCGCGCTCGCGGATCTCGATCTCGGCCGGCGCCGGCGTCCCCAGCATGGGCTGCGGATCGGACAACTCCGCCTCGATTCGCGGATCGGGCGAGGCCCGGTCCTTCGGGAACCGCTTGCGATACACCGCTGAGGCGCCGAACCAGTCCCTGAAGAACCCGCTGACACGACGCACCTCCGCGGCGCTGAGCGTACAGTGATCCTCCAGCACCTGCACGATCAGCACGTGATCCAGCCGCTCGACGACCAGCCCGGGCACGCCGTCCGCCGCCCCGTTCAGCAGGCGCACCGCATTCGTCGATTCGTCTTGCAGGCACTCCAGCCGCGCCGCCAGCGCCGCCACCAGCCGGCGCTGCAACGGATCGTCGCCCTCCGCCGTCTCTTGGAAACCGATCGCGGGAGGCGCGCTGATGGTCAGCTTTCGCCCCAAGGCCGGGTGATGGAACGCGAACCGGGACAGGTGCGTACAGGACTGCGTGACGGACTGGTCGCGGCCCGGGCGGCCGCCCATCGTGTCGCCGAAGACGTGCAGCCCGGCCGCCCGCAGCATGGCCCGCAGCTCGTGCGTCGATCGCGCGTTGGTGTCGCACCTTATGTGCAACCGGTCGCCGCCGCGGTGCAGAACGCGCAGGTCGGCGATGGTCGGGCGTTCCTCGATGCCCTCCCCGGTTGGCTCCCGCGCCTCAGGGTGCGGCTTGCCGGCCGGCCTGCGATTCCGCTTCGGGCCGGTCCCGGCCGGCGCCGATCCCGCCGGGCGAAGCTCAAGCCTCTGGCCGCGCAGCGACCCCTTCGCCACCAGTTCATAGACCTGCTGAATGCGCCCCCGGCGAAGCCCCGCGCGCACGTGACGCAACAGGGCGTCATCGCGAACGAGGACGAGCACGCCGGAGTCGTACCGGCTCAACCGGTTGGCGGGGACCAGGGCGTCATCCGCCAGGCCGCGCTGCCGGGCCAGCAGCTCGGCCGCGCCCGGTCCACCGCCGGGCAGCACGCCGCTGTCGATGCCGGGCGGTTTGCACACCGCGATCATCCGGTCATCTTCGTGCAGGGTGGGCAGAAGTCTGCGAAGCGGGTCCAGCACGGGTCCGATACTCGAGGCCCATCCGCCGGCCGGTCGGTCGCTCATCGACCCGTCGCTGCCCCCGGCGGCCCGAACCCCCCATCATATCCGCCACAGCCGTCGTTGCGAATCGCGCGTCCGTTCCCCAGCGTTTACGGGTGCGTGACAGGAACGGCGGCTTCTTTGATCGAGCCGCGTGGCTTCAGCCCGCGCGGAGCCACCCAGCGAGCAAGGTCTCAACCCGGGGGAACCCACTCTCCCCTGCCGCCAGGCTGGAGCCAGGCGGTCCTGGGGGCGCCCGCCGATTCCGTCACGCGGCCGACGCCCTGCCGAGCGTGCTGCGCTTGAAAGGGCGCTCGGACCCGGCTAAAAACAGGGTATTCGGTGACCAGCCCCGCGAGGTCCATCAGCGATACCGGCGACGGATGGGGGGTCCGATCGTCCGGCGTACTCGGTTTGCCCGCAACCCCGAACGCAGCACGGAGTCTGTGGCATGACGTGGCTTTCCCTCATCATGGCGGTGTCGGCGTCTGCGCCGTCGTGGGCGGCGTCCGGGCCGGACGTGGTCGTCCATGACCTCTTCGACGTGGCCACCTGGGGCGCACGCCGGAACGTCACCGCTTTTTCGGTGGGGACGACGTCGTGCAACGTCGGCGATACGCCGGCGCTGTGGATCCGCGCGACGAACGAGCACCCGGTCATCGCCCAGAACATGTATCGCCTCCTCGACGGGCGATTCGAGCAGATCGGGCAAAGCTGGCTCAAGCACAGCTTCAACGCCACCAACCAGGACGGCTGCGGCGTGTGCGATTACTTCCCCATACCCATGGGCAGCAAGCTGGGGCCGGACTGCTCCGACCCCTATTCCAGCTTCCTGAATGGGCGGCGCGAGCCGCAGCCGCCCGAAAGCGGCGGTGGCGGCGGCATCGGGCCGCGGTCGGAAGTGAATCCCGTCACCGGAGATTTCCCCTACCCGTACCTATTCTCGCCGCCGATCCGCAACGAACTCGACCGCCGTCTGCTGGTCCACAACGAGGACCTCGACCCGGAGCTGAACCCGGGCGCCCTCTACTTCGTCGAGGGACACTATATCACCGCGGACGACGCCGCGGCCGGCAACGACGACAACAACGCCTCCTACCGCCGGATCGACGTCCGTCAATCCAACGGCAAGTATTCGATCGCGCTGACGCCCGGCAAGTTCACACAACGGCAACGGGCGGCGATCATGGCGTGGCCGGACCACGAACAGGGTGTCAGCGTCAAGCCGATCGACGTGGACGGCGACGGCCGCTTCCTGGTCGGTTACAGGGCCGCTTCCATCGGCAACGGGGTGTGGCGCTACCACTACGCGATTCAGAACTACAACTCCCACCGCGCCGCCTGGCGCTTCCAGGTGCCCGTTCCGCCGGACGTGCGGATCAGCAACGTGGGCTTCCACGACGTGGACTCGCACACCGGCGACGGCGAGCAGGGGGGGGAATACTCGAACGAGGACTGGTCGGTCGAAGTCCTCCCGGACGCGGTGGTGTGGAAGGCGGTCCCCTACGATGAAGACGTGAACGCCAACGCCTTGCGCTGGGGCACGCTCTACAGTTTCCGTATCGACGCCGACGCGGCGCCGGGCCTCTCCGACGCGAGCATCGGCCTGTTCCGCCCGGGGGTCCCCGACGCGGTGTCGGTCCCGGTGTCGGCCCCCGGCGGCGTCGGCGGCATCCCCTGCCAAGCGATCAGGAAACTCAAAGGCTCGTGCCGGCCGGGCGGCACGGTCAAAGCGGTGGTCCGGTTCCGCACGCCGGACTATGAGGGCCAGTCCGTGACGCTGGCCGTAGACGGGAGGCCGTTCCAAGTGACGGTGGAAGGAAAGGCCGCCAGGCTGCACGTCTGCTGCTACAACGGCCCCACCGAGATCCGCCTGGTCCTTCCCTACGAATGCGAGGATCCCATCGAAGTGAACTGCCCCGAGGCGCCCTGAGGCCGAAGGTGGGGTCTTCATCAGGCCGCAGGATTCGCGACGTGAGCGCTGAGCTGTCCGGCTACCAGATCGAACGCCAGATCGGGATCGGGGCGCGCTCCCGCATCTTCGCGGCGGTTGCGTTGAAGACGGGGCGGCGGGTCGCGCTCAAACGGGTCGCCCGCAACTCCCGCGACGACGACCGGTTCATCCGGCAGGCCGAGAACGAGTACGCGGTCGGCCACCGCATCGATCACCCCCACGTCCGCGGCGTGATCGCGCTCCACCGCGTGCGCCGGCGGCTGCGGCTTGCCGAGCTGGTGCTGGCGCTGGAGTTGGTGGACGGGTTGCCGCTGGAGAAGGCGCTGCCCAACCGGTTGGACCGATTCCTGGCGATTTTCATCAAGACGGCCGCCGGGCTGGAGGCGATCCACCGGGCCGGCTTCGTTCACGCCGACATCAAGCCGCACAACATCCTGCGCGGCCGGGGCGGCGTGGTGAAGATCATCGACCTGGGGCAGGCCTCGCCGAGCGGCCGGCGCAAGGAACGTATCCAGGGCACGCCCGAGTTCATCGCGCCCGAGCAGGTCCACCGCAAGATCCTCAACGAACGCACCGACGTCTTCAACGTCGGAGCGTCCATGTACTGGGTGTTGACCTGTGAGACCTACCCCACCGAGATCGCGGGCCGCAACGGACGCGGCGTCACCCTCGCCGCCGCCCGACCCCTTGCCCCGATCGAGATCAATGCGAAGATACCCCGGTCGTTGTCCGATCTGGTGATGGAGTGCTGCCGCAGCAGTCCGGGGGAACGGCCGGCCGATATGGCGGAACTGAGGACGCGGCTAACGTCGATCCGGGCGCTGTGGAACAAGCGGCGCGAAGCCTACAGGCTCGAGCACCTGTCCCGGCTTCAACGCGGCGCGACGGATGAGGTGACCCGAAACTGCGAATGAACGACCCATCCGAAGCGATCGACGTGCTGAGCGAGGCCACCGCGCTGAACCGTGACGAGGAGTTGCTGCGCGGCAGCGTCCTGCACTTTCCCGACTACGGGCAGGTGGTGATGACGGGCGATCTGCACGGGCACCGCCGCAATTTCGGCAAGATCCAGACGTTGTGCGACCTGGCCCGCTCGCCCGCCCGGCACGTCGTCATCCACGAGTTGATCCACGAGGAGCCGGAAGCCTACGACGCGCCCGACACGTCGTTCGAGGTGCTCATCGAGGCGGCGGCGTGGAAGTGCCGTTTCCCCGACCAGGTCCACTTCCTGATGGGCAATCACGAACTGGCCCAGTTCACGGGTCACGAGATCGCCAAGAACGGGCGGGTGGTGACCTACGAGTACGAACGGTCCGTGCGGCAGGCCTTCGGCCCGCGCGGCGACGATGTAAACGACGCGATGAAGTCGTTCATGCAGTCGTTTCCGCTGGCGGCGCGGACGCAGACGGGCGTGTTCCTGTCGCACTCGCTGCCCGGCCCGCGCGAGATCGACGTCTTCGACCCGGGCCTGTTCGACCGCGCCCCCACGGCCGCGGACTTCAGCGAGTTCGGCTCCGCCTACCTGCTGGTGTGGGGCCGTTATCAGCGGCCGGAGAACATCGAACGCATGTCCCGCATCGTCGGGGCCGATTTCTTCATCTGCGGCCACCAGCCGCAGGAGTTCGGCTTCGCCGTCCTCTACGACCGGATGATCATCCTCGCCAGCGACCACAACCACGGCGTCTGTCTGCCCATCGACCTGAGCGTCAAGCCCCAGAACGTGTCCGACCTGACGCGGCGGATCAAACCGCTGGCGGCGGTGGAATAGGGCGATGCCGGGAGCCGGAAAACGCACTGCGGAGAACGCGGAGGACGCGGAGCGTTGGAGGGCTCGTCGCAAGCCCATCGCGTTCACAATCTCGCCGAGAGTCCGGTTGCAGCAGGCGGCAATCCGCCTAGAATCGCGAGCGACACGCCGGCCGGCACGCTGTGCGCGCCCGGACGGCGCTGCCGCGACTGCCTGTCGATCGCCAGGGGCGGCGCGTCACCGGGCGGTGTCGGCGAACCAAGGCGTCGCCGCTGCGGTATGCGCTGACTATGACTTCTCTCATACTACAAAATCTGCGCTGCTTTACTTCGCCTGAGCCGACTCCGCTTGCCCCGCTGACCTTGCTGGTTGGAGAAAACAGCACTGGAAAGTCCACGTTCCTGGCAGCAGTTCGCCTGGCCGCCCAACTGACGCACCGCCCCCTGCTGCTTGACTTCAATGACGAGCCGTTTTTTCTCGGTGCGTACGAGCAGATCGCCAATCTGCGCCATGGTCGTTCCGGTCGGGCGAATTCGTTTACAATCGGTCTGGAAACGACGCTGATTCCGCCCGGCGGTCGCCGTTCCGCGGCGGCGCCATCAACCGCCGCAGTTCGAACTGAGGGCGAGTTCGTCAACCGTTCTTCTCAGCCCTTCCTTGCCCGGTGGACCCTTCGCTGCGGAGACTACGCGGTTGCCACGTCCTTTGACGCTGACTCGCAGAGATCTACGCTCGAGTTCGAAAAACCATCAGGCGCATTGCGCTTCGAATCGCCCTCCGCGCAGCTCATGTGGTGGCCGTTCTGGGGATCCCGCTGGGTGCCGGACGATATCGAAGGCGAGTTCGCTTGGGTGCCACCGATTCTTCCGTTCGAGCATCTGGAGCGACTTTACAGTGCCCGCGGAGAGAAGCGAAATGGCAAACTACCAAGCCCAACCGAGGAGAGGTTCCTTCAGGCGATGGTGATGAGCGTCATTCGCGCGCTTCCAGCACGGCCACGGGCGTTCGCGCCGATCCGGACCGAGCCCAAACGCACGTACGAGCCGCTCAAAGACACACCGCGCCCGTCCGGGAGCCACATCCCCATGATTCTGGCGAAACTTTCACAGCAGGACGAATGGCAGCGCGTGCAAAGCGCGATGCTGGCGTTCGGGCAGGCTTCCGGTCTGTTCGAGGGCCTCGACGTGCGACGCCTGGGTCAGGAGGAGAGCAGCCCGTTTCAGATCAGAGTGAAGGTGACGGGACCGGCGTTCAACCTCATCGACGTTGGCTATGGCGTCAGCCAGATCCTTCCGATCGTCGTAGACATCATTCAAGGCGCCAAGGGCAGCATGTTCCTGCTGCAACAGCCTGAGGTGCATCTGCATCCGCGGGCACAGGCGGAGTTCGGATCGTTACTCGCACAGCTCGTCGTGAGCGAGAAGAAGCGGTTTGTCGTCGAAACACACAGCGACTATCTCATAGATCGCATTCGGATGGACGTTCGAGACAGAAAGTCCATTCGCCCGGAGCAGGTGTCGATTCTCTACTTTCAGCGTGCGAGGTCCTGGGTTGACATTCATCCGATGCACCTGGACGAACAGGGGAACTTCGTGAGCGTCCCGGAAGGCTACCGGTGGTTCTTCATGAACGAGGAGAGCCGCTTCCTGGGAGTCCGGTGAATGTGTCTGATCGTGGACGCGAACCGCGCGGCCGACACGTTCGCTGCGCCGGTCAGCCCGGATGCCGTGCCCGTGGTGCAGTGGCTCCTGCGAAAGGACGGCAGGATCGTCTACGGTGGGCGCCTCACCGTCGAGTTGTTCCGAGTGGAGCCGGCCCGCCGCGCGCTTCGTGAACTCAAGCGCGCCGGCCGCGCGGTCGAATTGGATTATGATGCCGTCGACTCTGAGACCGAGCGTGTGTCTTCCACGGGATTGTGCGTCTCCGACGATCCGCACATTATTGCCGTAGCTCGGGTTTCGGGTGCTCGCGTGCTGTTCACGAGTGACAGCGATTTGCACCGTGACTTCAAGAATCCGAGACTGGTCAACGGACCGCGCGGTACGATCTACCAGTCAGCGAAGCACGCTGATCTGCTCCGGCACACCGCAATCTGTCCGGGGCCGCCGTCCCGGCCCGGTCGCTGAATCACGTCGGACTGAATCGTAAGGGAGTTTTTGCTCTCATGGTTCCGCCGGCGCCGTGAGAACATCGAGCGCGTGGCCTGCATCGTCGGCGCTGGTTTCTTCGTCTGTGGTCGCCAGCCGCAGGAGTTCGGCTTCGCCGTCTTCCGTGAGCGGGTGATCGCGTGCGCGTTCCCGCCGGCCCACCGGCCGGGGGCCGGGGATATCCGGCAGGGGCACGAGAACGCGAGTCCGGGACGCCACGCGCCGCTCTCCCCGACGGCGGGACGGGCCGCAGCCCGCCGGTGGCGCCCGGACTCGCGCCGGGCGGCGAAGGGTCGACGGGCGTCAGCCCGTCGCGCGGGCGTCAGTTCTTGGCGCACACGTCATCCAGGTACATCACGTCGCCGCCCACGGCAAAGCCCTTGATCGCCGACGTCTTCTGCTTGAGCGTCACCTTGCACGCCGTGGCCTTATACTTGACGCCCGCGTACACGCCGTTGGGCAGGGCCGTAAACGACGGGCGCACGAAGCACTGGCCGTTGATGACGATCTCCACGTTGGGGCTGACGATCGCGTACTTGAAACTGAGCTTCTTGACCGGGTTGCCGTTGAAGAAGTCGGTCATGTTGAAGTCCAGCAGCACCTGATCGATGATCAGTTCATTGGGGGCGGAGCCGTTGCCGCCGCAGGCGTTGGCCGCCGGCCGCACCGTGGCCGCGCCGAACAGCATCTGCCCGGCACAGGAGTTTCCGATGGTGTTGTTCACCTGCAGCACGTTGATGTTGACGCCCTGGCTGACGAAGGGCGCCTGGTAGCTGCCGTTGTTGGGCAGATCGTCGAAATCGACGCACTTGGTGGCCGCCGGCGCCGGCCGCGACATCATCCCTGCCACACCCGCGCTCAGCGCGCACATCCGAAGCACAAACGTAAACGACCTCATGACCCTGATCCTTTGCAAAAGGGGCCTGCACCGTCCGCCGACATGGAACATCCGAACGGTGCCGCACGGATACACACGATTTTCGCCCTCGGACCACAACGGGTCGATCGCACGTCAGTCCCGTGGGCGCGCTTCCGTCCCATATCGCCGTGCGCGATGCGCAGCGGCGTCACCGCAGGAGGGCCCGCGCGGCTTCAGCCCCAAGGTCGCCGCCGGTGCGGCTCGTGGCCGGGCGATGACCGGCTGGCCAGCACCGGCCGCGCCGCCCCACCAATGGCCGTCCGCGGCCGCCGGCGTGAAACCGTGCTCGGATCGTATCTATCTGTGAATAATAAGTTTATGTTGCAACAAGCCAATGGCACGGGCCGTGCCCTCGTAGGGCGTCCAGCCGAGAGCGTCCTCGATGGGACGTGCCGTCGGCGGGGCGGCGTCTTATCCGCGATCGATCCGACCCGTGGTCGAATCTGGCGGACGAACTGGCTTGCACGGGTGGGAAAGGTCTTCGAGGAGAAGAACATGCGGAGCGTACTGTTGATGGTGGTGGCGGCGGCGTTCGTGGGCAGCCTGGTGGCGGCGCCGGCCCTGGCGGACGATTGCACCGGGGACGAGCGCGTCAAGGTCTCTTGCGACGTCAAGAAGAACAAGAGCGAACTGAAGATCAAGATCAAGAACGCGGTGCCCGACGCCGCACTGACCGTCCGGTTCGACGACGACGAGGAAACGGACGTGGTCGTCGAGACCAACGGCAAGGGCAAGGGCAAGCTCAAGACCAAAGATTCCGGCCTGGCCGAGGGCGATCACACCTACGCGGTGATCAACGGCGAATCCACCTGCGCCACCGGCGACGTCACCTGCTGACGCCGATGGTTCGTCACCGCGCCCGCGGACGCGCGGACGCTTTGATCGCAGATGGAACACGGCCGTCGCGGACGCACGTCCGCGGCGGCCGGTTGCTTTGCACGCGCGGGCGGAAAGGCGGCGCCCGGGTGGCAGCCGGCGGGCGGGCGCCCTAAGATGGCCGCTGCCCGCGCCCGCCGCCGATCTCGAACAGGCGCAGCGTGCGCCGACCGTGGCGCGTGTGCAACGTCCGGCTTGGGCGGATCGGCCGATGTCGAAGAAGAAACTGACTTTTGAAGAGGCGCTGGAACAACTCGAGTCAATCGCGCGGCAGATCGAGTCCGGCCAGATCGGGCTGGAGGATTCGATCGCGCGCTACGAAGAGGGCATGGGCCTGATCCGCCACTGCCGCGAAGTCCTGGCGCGGGCGGAGATGCGCATTCAGAAGATCCAGCTCGACGACGAGGGCCGCCTTCAGGCCGAGCCGATGTCGGCCGGTGCGGCTGACGAGGCCGCGGCCGGCAGCGAGGTCAACGCGCCCCCGGACGGCTTGCAGAACCGGGCGGAAGCGGTGAAGGGACCCGACTTCTGAGGTCGGTCCAGGATCGGGCGACGTGGTGAAGTGCGTTTTCATCGCGGTGGGCGGCGGGGCGGGGACGCTGCTGCGCTATCTGGTCGCCGGGTGGGGGCAGCGGGCGTTCGGCGCGACCTTCCCGGCGGGCACGCTCCTGGTCAACGTCGTGGGGTGCTTCGCCATCGGGCTACTCGGTGCGTGCTTCGCCGGGCCGGTGCTGATCCGGGAGGAGCACCGTCTGGCTCTGCTGGTGGGCCTGCTCGGAGGGTTTACCACGTTTTCGACATTCGGCTACGAGACGCTGGCCCTGGCGCAGGACCGGCAGTACGCCCGTGCCGCGGCCAACGTGATTCTCAGCAACGTCGCGGGCCTGGCGGCCGTGTGGATCGGCTATCGGCTGGGGCAGCGCTTCTGACGCGCGTGGATCCGGCCGCCGTGCCGGAAAGGCGCCGTTGCACCGGACGGAGGACGGCCATCGTGAAGATCCCGCAACAAGGCTTCCTTCTTCGCATTTTCGTCGGCGAGAGCGACCGTTGGCACGGCCGGCCGCTGTATGAGGCGATCGTCCACAAGGCCCGCGAGCTGCACCTGGCCGGGGCGACGGTGCTGCGCGGCCCCATGGGCTACGGCGCCCACAGCCGGCTGCACACCTCGAAGATCCTGCGGCTCTCAGAAGACCTGCCGATTGTCATCGAGATCGTCGACTCGCGCGAGAAGCTCGATGAACTGCTGCCCCACATCGACCAGATGGTCACCGAAGGGCTGGTGACGCTGGAGAAAGTGGAAGTGATCAAATACCGCGCGGAGTCGGACCGCGGAGAAGAGAACCGCGGATGAACGCGGAAGTCAGGAACCGCGAATAAACGCAGATGAACGCGGATGAGATGGACGATGGACTTGGAATAGCCTCTGACGGCGCCGGTTCTCGCCATTTTGCGCGCATGTTCTGAGCGGGCGGAAATCGTCGTAGGGAATGAGGGAGTCAGGGAGTGAGGGAGTCAGGGAAGAGAAGAGCGAGAATCCTGATCCTCTTTCTTCCCTCACTCCCTGCCAAGGCTTTGGTTGCCGCCGAAGGCTGCCTTGGGAACAAGATGGAGTTGGCAAGACACGCTTGAGAGCGGGGTCTTCAGTAACCCGGTCGATCCCCGGCACACACGCTTCCGGCACGTAGCTCAGCCGCCCTGATAAAGGCGTACACGCTCATAATCCGACTTCTTCCTTCTCTTCCTCTTCATCTGTACTGCTAACCGCGCGTTTCTTCGCGCCCCGCGAAGATTCTTCAGCGGCAAAAGATGTAAATCGCGTTGCCGCTTTGGGTTGCAGGCAAAGCCCGCG
>QZJT01000126.1 GCA_003597935.1 Phycisphaerales bacterium
ATCCGCCCGGCTTGAAAGCCGGGGCTCTGGAGTGTGGCACCGGTTTGCAACCGGTGATCCGTCCGGCATGAATGCCGGGACTCTGGAGTGTGGCACCGGATTGCAACCGGTAATCCGCCCGGCATGAATGCCGGGGCTCCGAGTTGCCCGTCCACCCCGGCGTCGATCCCGGCCCGACGAGTCGTCCATGTTCGACCGCCGCCTTATCCGCAACTTCAGCATCATCGCCCACATCGACCACGGCAAGAGCACGCTGGCTGACCGCCTGCTCGAATACGCCGGGGCGGTCAGCAAGCGCGAGCTGCGCGAGCAGATGCTCGACGACATGGACCTGGAGCGGGAGATGGGCATCACCATCAAGGCCAACCGGGCCACCATCTTCCACAACCACAAGGGGCAGCGGTACATGCTGAACCTGCTGGACACGCCCGGGCACGTCGATTTCCACTACGAGGTGTCGCGGGCGCTGGCCGCCTGCGACGGCGTGCTGCTGCTGGTGGACGCCACCCAGGGGGTGCAGGCTCAGACCGTCGCCAACGCCTACATGGCGGTCGAGGCGGGCAGGGAGATCGTGCTGGTCATCAACAAGATCGACCTGCCGGGGGCGCACGCGGAGGACGTGGCCCTGGAGGTGGAGCAGGTGCTGGGGATCGAGGCGGCCGGGGCGCTGTTCGTCAGCGCTAAGACGGGCCAGGGCATAAACGAGCTGTTCGCCGCCGTCTGCGAACGGATCCCCGCTCCAGAAGGCGACCCGGACGCGCCGCTGAAGGCGCTCATCTACGACGCCAAGTCCGACCCGCACCGCGGCGTGATCAGCCACGTCCGCGTCTTCGACGGCAAGTTCAAGAAAGGCGACCGCGTCGAACTCATGGCGGTCGAACGGTCCTACGTCGTCACCGAGGTGGGCAAATTCTCGCCCAGGCCGGCGCCGGTCGATTCGCTGTGGGCCGGCGAGGTGGGCTACATGGTGGCGGGTATCAAGACGCTGGCGGACGTCAACATCGGCGACACCATCACGCTGGTGAGCAACCCCACGTCCAAGCGCCTGCCGGGCTACCGGCCGCCCATGCAGATGGTCTTCTGCGACTTCTTCCCCGGCACCGGCACCTCGACCGAGGCGCTGCGGGAGGCGATGGAGACGCTGTGGGTCAACGACTGCTCGTTCACATACGAGACCGTCGGCTCGGATGCGCTGGGCATCGGTTTCCGCTGCGGGTTCCTGGGGCTGCTCCACATGCGCATCATCCAGGAGCGGCTGGAACGCGAGAGCAGCGTCAACGTCGTTCAGACCGCCCCCACCGTCAACTATGAGGTCCTGCTCAAGGACGGCTCGGTACAGCGGATCGAATCTCCCAGCGAGCTGCCGGAGCTGACCCGTATCGAGGAGATCCGCGAGCCGATGATCCGGGCCCAGATCATCGCCCCGGCCGACTGCATCGGCGTGATCATGACGCTGTCGCTCGAACGGCGCGGCGTGCAGAAAAAAAGCGAGTACCTGTCGCAGACGCGCGTGATGCTGACCTACGAGTTCCCGCTCAATGAGGTCATCTATGACTTCTTCGACAAGCTGAAGAGTTGCACCCGCGGTTACGGCACCATGGACTACGAAGTCACCGGCTTCAAGGCCGGCGACCTGGTGAAGATGGACATCCTGGTCAACGGCGTGCCGGTGGACGCCCTGTCGATCATCGTCCACCGCGACAAGGCCCAGGCCCGCGGCCGCAGGCTCCTGCTGCGGTTGCGCAAGGAAATCCCGCGGCATCAGTTCGAGATCCCCTTGCAGGCGGCGATCGGCGCCAAGATCATCGCCCGAGAGACCATCAAGGCCTTCCGCAAGGACGTCACCGCCAAGTGCTACGGCGGCGACGTCACCCGTAAGCGGAAGCTGCTGGAAAAGCAGAAGGAAGGCAAAAAGCGCATGAAAATGGTCGGCAACGTCGAGATCCCGCAGGAGGCGTTCGTGTCGATCCTGGAGCCGGATGAGTAGCGAGCAGTCGATGAAGCAGTAACCGTGACTGAGACGCACGAGCTGAAACATCGCGTGAACGGGCCGTTGAGGTGCGCTTGCATCGTGTCCGTCGCCACCGTCTCGTACTTCATCTTTCTTGCTATCTGGCGGCAATTGTCGCTGGGGCCGGTGACGTCACACCCGGTCCAACTGGGACCGGGCATGGAGTTCTTTGCTGCGTGGATCGCCTTGCCGCTGCCGCCAATGTTGCTCACGCTCGCGGTGCGGGACACAGTGAGGGCATGGATGCGCATCCAGGTTGATTCCAGTACGGGACCAGGCAATCCGCATTTACCGAAACCCGAGCCGGTATTCGACAAACCAGGTGCGGAGAACCGGGGATCACGTATCTCGCCGCTGGGTGAAGTGGTACCGATGCTGGCGGCCGCGGGGGTATTCGTGGCGCTCATGATTCTGGCGGGGTGGCTCGAGTTGAGATCGACGCAAGCCTGGGCAGCGCTCGCGGCTCACCTCGCGTCGCTGTGGTCGGGATGGCTGGTATATGACGCTGCGTTGGTCCGCCGCCGCCGCAAGGCCCGACCAGAGGAATGACGCGACATGACTGCCGTCGTGACCGCCTCCATCTTCGGTCTCTTCTTCCTGGGCTTCTGGCCCGGGCTGGTTCTTCCGCTCACGCTGCTGGTCCTGCTGGTCCTCTCGGTGATACTCGGCCAAAGCAGACGCCGGCCGCCGAACGAGTGCGGGCATTGCGGCTATGACCTTACCGGCAACGTGAGCGGCAGATGCCCTGAGTGCGGACGGGCCGTCGAGCGGGAGCAAGACCGGAATCGAGGCTGACTTCTGTCACGCCGACGCGCGCTTGACGATCTTTGACGTGCGCCGCCCACAACCGACGGCGCGTAGAGGCAGCATCGCCCGCAATTCGAGGCTCTCTCCGCGGAAACAGAGTCTACTATCCGCAGATTTCGCAGATTCACGCAGATTAAGAAATCATATTTCGTATATTCATTCCGCAAAGTGGGGGTCGCTGTCAGGCTATAGGATCGCGTGGCGCATCCGTCTGCAAATCTGTACCGATGGTCTTCCGACATCTGCGCGAATCTGCGCAATCTGCGGATTTCTTTCTTCCGGTGTTGTGGAGCAGCGGATAGTCACGGCGTTTTGTCGACGGCCCGTCCACGACGGCCGTCATTACTGAACGATAATGATGGAGAGGGAGTACCGCCGAGGAGGACATCACTGCGGACAGCTCACCCCCCCCAACGCGGCGCCGGGGGCGGGGGCGGCGAAGAGGGTGGTCGTAAGTCCCGTGGTGGACTCGAATTCGGCGCAGGCGGCGGCGACGGCGGCTTCGGCGGCGCGGGTGCCGGCGGTCAGCACGATGACCAGCGTTCCGCAGCCGCGGCCGCCCTGTTTGGCGCCCAGGATCCCGCTCGCGGGGCCGCGGCGGCGCAGAAGCGTCACCAGCCGGTCCGCGGTGACGGCGTTGAGGCCGCAGCGCTGCGACAGGCTCCAGTTGGAAGCATACATCAGCTCGCCCGCCTCGGCGGCGACCGCGTCGTCGCCGGTGCGGGCGGCGCGGGCCAGCCGCTCCGCAAACTGGATGGTGCGGGCGTTTTCGTAGACATGGTGCTCGGTGCGGGAACGCACGCGGTAGAGGACTTGGGGCTCGACGGCGACCAGCGGATCCGGGATCGGCCCGAAGCGATTGAGGAAGTCGGCGCCGGCAAGCCGCGTGGGCAGCCGGTCGCGCAGGCGCTCGGAATAGTCGCGGCCGCAGATCAGCGAGAGGTGGCCGCTCCAGAGCTGGCCATCGCGCGACACGGATTCACGGCCGCGCGAGCCGAGCTTTTCGTGGCGCCGTTCACGACGCCCGTCGCGGGGGTCGATCCTCTCGCCGCGAAGTGCAGAGCCGCCCTCGTGCGGTGCAGGCCCGCCCTCGCGCGGCCCAGGCGCGGCGCCGCGCAGCCCAGGCTCGCCTTCGCGCAGCCCAGGCGGGGCACCTTGGTCTTCCATCCGGCCTTCGCCCGGTCCGCGCCGGCCGGCGCGCGATTCGTGCCGCCAGATGCGATCGATCAGCACCTGTCCGATCCCGGCGGCCACGCGAGCGTGGACATATCGTCGCAACCGCTCCGCTTCGGCGGCGTCACGGTCGACGCCGGCCGGTTCGAAGGCGATGCCCAGCAGCGCGCACCGCTGCGGCAACCGCAGCACGTCGGCGCCGCGGGGCCGGTCGCAGCACAACTGCGTCAGACCGCCCGGCTCGGCCAGCAGCGCGTGTGTGGCATCGCCCCGGCCGCAGGGGAGCCGGTTGAAAGCGTACTCGACGCGCTGCACCAGCGTCGCCGCCTGCACGGCGTCGATCGTCACACCCGCCACGCGCTGCAGCGCCACCGCCACCGCCGCCGCCACGGCCGACGCCTGACCCAGGTCCGCCGTCAGCGACGGCCAATTCCCTATGACCAGCGAAGCGCCGGAGAACCCCTCCCCGAGCATGCCCGCGCGCAGCATCTCGATCGCCACTGATCGGGCGATGCGCACGCGGTCGTCGGACGGCGCGCCATCTGATGCGTGTGACCGAACGCCGTCGGATGCGCGGCAGCGCTCGCCGAGCGACGCCTGGCCGTCTGAGCCGAACTCCTGCCGCAACGCCTCGAGGGGAATCGTGAACGGCGGGGCGCCGCCGGGTTCGACATCGATCGAGAGCAGGCCGTCGTCGCGCCGACATCCGCCGGCCCGCACGCCGATCTCGACCGGCCAGTGCAGCACCAGTCCGCCGGTGTACTCGGTGATGCCGCCCATCACGTCCAGACGGCCGGGCGCCGTGACGACGTAGCGGGCGCCTGGGCCTTCCAGCCGCCGGACGAACTCCGACTGCTCGCGGGTGACTTCCGCCAGAGTGGGCGCGGCGCGAACGAGCACGGGGGCGCGTTCGGTGAGTGCGGCTTGGGCAGGACCGGGCTTGGTCGACATCGGTGAATCAGCAGAGCGTGGGCTTTTGGCCCACCGGGTCCAGCGTGGGATCAACCCACTTCATCGAGCACGGATTGACTGACGAACATCGGCGTATCGGAGCCGGCGCCAAGGGCGATCGCGTCCGACGGCCGGGCGTCGATCTCGACGATGCTGCCGTTCTGACGCACGTACAGCTTGGCATAGAACGTGTGCTGTTTCAACTCGTGAATGACGATCCGCTCCAGCTCGCCGCCCAGCTTCTCGATGACCGAGTGGAGCAGGTCGTGCGTCAACGGCCGGGCGGGCTTCTGCCCCTTGATGCGGCGGTCGATCGCCAGCGCCTCGGGCAGGCCGATCATCACCGGGAAGGTCCGCACGCCGTCCACCTCGCGGAGGATGATGGCCTGATCCCCGCTTTCGTTGATGATGATGCGCGCGAGTGCGATTCGTACCAGCATGGGGCTTGCCATCCACAGCCTTGAGGCCGTCACTATACGGCGTGTCGGCGCGGGAAGTCAAAGAGCGCCGGGATTGAATGCCGAGGCTCGGAAGGTTGGGGCTCGGACGGCGGGTGCGCCGGAAGGCACCGTGGGTCCGGGGCGAGGGTGAAAGACCGCCCGGCTTGAAAGCCGGGGCTCTGGAAGCCGGGGCTGGGGGAGCCGGGGCTCTGGAAGCCGGGACTCGGGGAGCCGGGGCGCTGGGAGCCGGGCTCGGGGCGTGGCGGCGCTGACGACATGGTTCGCGTTTGCTACTGCGGATCCGCGAGCGAGGTAGGCTCGGGCGCAGCACGATTCGCGGCGCGCCAGGCGCGGAGGCGCTCGAACTCGACCGGCGGCATGGCGGCGCTTTGCTCCTCGGTGGGAAAGACGCCCTGGTGTACGTCTTCACAGTAGGCGCTGAAGGCTCGCACCAGTTCATCGTGCAGGTTGGCGTACTGCTTGACCGAGCGTGGGGGGTGACCCGCGCCATAGCCCAACATGTCGTGGAGCACGACGACCTGCCCGTCGCAGAACGGGCCGGACGCGCATCCGATGACGGGCAGTTGCGTAGATTCGGACACCATCCGCGCCAGCTCAGCAGGCACGGCTTCGAGCAGCAGAGCGACCGCGCCGGCTGTTTCCATGCTGTCGGCATCTTCCAGGATGCGGCGGGCGTCCTCGGCCAGCCTGCCCTGGACTTTGTAGCCGCCCAGATGATGGATGGACTGCGGCCGCAGCCCCAGATGGGCCATGACGGGAATTGACGCGGCCGACAGGGCCTCCACGGTGGCCAGGTGCCGACGATCCACCTCGAGCTTGACGCAATCGCAGCCGGCCCGCGCCATGAAGGCGCCGGCGTTGCGAATGGCCTCTTCGATGCTGACCTGATAGCTCAGAAAGGGCATGTCGCCGACCAGAAACGTGGAGGGCGCCCCGCGCCGCACCGCTTCGGTGATGGTCACCAGGTGCTCGACCGTGACCGGCAGCGTAGTGGCGTGGCCGAGGCACACTTCGCCATAAGTGTCGCCGACCAGGATCGACTCGACGCCGGCCTTCTCCATCAGGCGGGCGGTGGAATAGTCGTAGCAGGTCAACATGGCAATCTTGCGCCGATCGCGTTTGAAACGGCGCAGCGTCGCGATGGTCGTCTTGGATCCGTTGGTTTGGGCCGTCATGGTGAAGATCGTGTCCGGTGCAGCGCGGGCGCCCTACCGCCCCAACCCTGCCCTGGGAGCTTAGTCCTGCGGCGGCCATCATGCAACCGAACCGGCGGCACGGCTCGGTCGTCCGTCGTTTCCCGGTCGCCGGTGCGGATGGTAGCATGGAGGTTCCGGCGGGCTGACTGCCGACTGAAAACCCGCTGCCGGGCAGGGCGCGGGCCGGCGCTAGGGTGCCGCCACCATCGTCGGCGCAAAAGGGGGTCACGACCGTGTACCGCGCAACGTTGACGCTGGCCGTTCTTGGGGGCCTGGTCGCGCCGTCGCCGACGGCGCCCGCACAGACCACCATCTACAACAACTTCGGCCCCGGCCACGAGGGCTGGGACTACAACTGGGGACTCGGCTGGACCGTCGCCGGACCCGACGTGCCCAACCAGTATGGCGTGGAGCAGGCATTCAGGTTCACGCCTTCCGAAGGGGGCGTCGTCTCCGACATCTGGGTCGCCATGTGGTACGTGCCACTGGATCAACTTCCCGACGAGGTGACGGTCCGCCTGCCCGCCGACCCGGATGGCGGCCCGCCAAACCCCGAGAACGTGCTGGAAGATTGGGTCATCACCGAGTTCGAATCATGGGACCACTGGAGTCCGCCGCACCACCTGGCGGGCAGCGGCCGATCGCGGCTGGAAGCCGGAAAAAGCTACTGGCTGTGGGCGGTCGGAGGCCAGACCACCCGTTGCGGCTGGTGCATGAACGTCGATCCGCGCGTGCTGCTCCCCCACACGCTGCGTCGCGAAGGCGAGAACTGGCTGCCCATCGCCAACGAGACGGCCAGCGCGGTGCGCATCGACGTGGGCGGCGTCACCTGTGACGCGGTGCGCAAGGCCCGCTTTACCTGCCGATCGGGCAAGCTCAAGATGAAGGTCAAGCTGAAGACCGATGAGTTCGACGGTCAGACGCTCACCATCGACTACGAAACAGGCTCGACGCGCTTGGTCGTGTCGGGCAGGACCGCTCGGGGCAAGGTCAAACGCCTTTCCGGCCCGCGCCTGGTGCGCCTGACTGCGCCGTCGTGCCCGCAGTTCGACACGCGGGTGGATTGCGGCTGACCTGCACCCTGATGCCCGATCCGGTTTGCCGCGCGCAGCCTCGCGCGTTACGGTGAGTCTGTGGCCGTGGACCGACGGGACAGGCACGGCGCCGAACGCGGCCCGAACGGGTCGTCCGGCGCATCGGCCGGCCGCGGGCGCGGTCCGAAACTGCAATGCTCATGGGAACGCTGGAGGCGCACCATGCCCAGGAAACAACGGATCATGATGATTTCGACCCACGGGTACGTGGCGGCCGAGCCGGAACTGGGCAAGCCCGACACCGGCGGGCAGGTCGTCTACGTGCTCGAGCTGAGCAAGTGCCTGGGTCGGATGGGGTATCAGGTCGATATCCTGACGCGCCGGTTCGAGGACCAGCCGCGCAGCGAACGGGTGGCGGACCAGGTGCGCGTGCTGCGGTTCCCGTGCGGCGGCGAGGCCTTCATTCCCAAGGAGACGCTCTGCCATCACATCCCCGAATGGACGAGGCGGGTGCGAGAGTACGTCGAAGCCAGGCGGCTGCGCTATGCCTTCATCAACAGCCACTACTGGGACGCCGGACTGGCCGGACAGGCCCTCTCCAACGCGCTGGGCGTTCTGCACATCCACACGCCGCACTCGATCGGCGCCTGGAAGCGCGACACCATGGATGGCGACGCCGACGACCTGGAGCGCAAGTACAACTTCCGGCAGCGCATCCGTGAAGAGAAAGTGGTGTACGACGAGTGCGACGCGCTGGTGGCCACCACGTCACAGCAGCGCGACATCCTGGTCACCGGCGAGTATGACGTCCCGCGCGAGAAGATCATCGTCGTGCCGCCCGGCTATGACGACACGCGCTTCTTCCCGGTCTCGCTGGCGACGCGGGCGGCGCTCAAGCGGCAGTATCAGCTCGACCACCCCGTCGTGCTGGCGCTGGGCCGGATGGCGCACAACAAGGGGTTCGATCTGCTGATCCAGGCCATGCCGGTGGCCATGAAGCGGATCGAGCGGCTCAAGCTCGTGCTGGCCATCGGCTCGACGGAGCCCTCGCCGCGGGAGCGCGAGCAGATCGCGGAACTGCACGAGCTGACGCAAAAGCTCGGCATCGCCGATCGGGTTATTTTCCGCGACCACATCCGCGATGACGAGCTGGCCGACCACTACCGTGTCGCCGACGTCTTCGCCCTGTCCAGCCGTTACGAACCGTTCGGCATGACGGCGGTGGAAGCGATGGCCTGCGGCACGCCGACGGTGGTGACGACCGAGGGCGGCCTATGGGAGGAGATCGCCTGGGGCCTGGAAGCGATCTACGCCAACCCCTTCGATTCCGAGGCGTTCGGCCACGCGATCTGCTCGATCCTGCAGCACCCGAAGCTGGCGTCGCAGCTCGCCAAGTACGGCTCGCAGAAGGCGCGGGCCCGCTTCACCTGGTCGGGCATCGCGCAGCAGATCCTCAGCCGGCTGCAGAGCCTGCCGCTGCGGATCAAGGCCGCCGAGGCGCCAGTCGAAGAGCCGGAGGACCCATGGGTCGAAGAGCCCTACTTGTCAGCGACCTAGACGGCACGCTGCTCGGCGACGACGATGCCTTGGAGCGGTTCGCGGATTGGCTGGCCCCGCGCCGGGGGCGGCTGATGCTGGCTTATGCCTCCGGCCGCTTCTGGGAGTCCGTGGAAAACGCCGTCAGAGGATCCGCCCTGCCCCAGCCCGACGCGGTCATCGGCGGTGTGGGCACGTACGTACAGGCTTGGCCTTCGGGCGAGATGATCTGGTCTCCGGCCGGGATCGTCGACGGCCGGTGGAACCCGCGGACTGTCCGGGAGGCGTTGGCCGGCGTGGCGGGGATCGAGCCGCAGCCGGAGGAGTACCAGTCGCCGTTCAAGGTCAGCTACTACCTGGACGATGCCGATAAGGAACGGCTGGGCGAAGTCGGGCAGCGGCTTCGCGATCGCGGGATCGCCGCTGATATCATCTACAGCTCGAACCGCGACCTCGACGTGGTGCCGGCCGGCGTCAACAAGGGATCGTCCGTCCGCCGCCTGGCCGACTGGGCGGGCGTGGATCCGCGTAACGTGATGGTCGCCGGCGACACCGGCAACGATCTGTCGATGTACGAGCGCGGTTTCCGCGGGATCGTGGTGGCCAACGCCCATCCGGTGCTGCGGTCGCTGAGCGCCCGCAACATCTACCAGGCACGGGCCGCCCACGCCGCCGGCGTGCTGGAGGGCGTGCGGCACTGGTTGTCGAACGTGGACTGATATGCACCTGCTCGATCAGACGTTTCAGAAGGCGATCGAGGTCCTGCGCATGAACGTCACCGAGCGCGGGTTCAGCGCGTGCAGCCTGGCCCACGACGAAGATCCGGGCAGCAACTATCGCAGCGTGTGGGCGCGCGATTCGGCCATGACGCTGATGTGGTCGTTGCCGCTGGCGGACCCGGAGTTGACGGACTGCGCCCGCCGGTCCCTGGAGACCATCCTGGGAGCCCAGTCCCGCGACGGGCACCTGCCGAACTACGTGGACGTGGCGACCGGTGAGCCGCAATTCGGCGGCATCGGCAACATCGCGGGGATCGATTCGGCGCTGTGGGTGGTCATCGCGGCGTGGAACTACGTCCGCGTGACCGGCGACACCGCCTTCGCTCGGCGGCACTTCGACCGGCTCCATCGCACGATGAAGTGGCTTCGCGCCCATGATTCGAACAACTGCGGTCTGCTGGAGGTGCCGGAGGCCTCCGACTGGACCGACCTGTTCCCCCGTTCCTACAACGTGCTGTACGACGAAGTGCTGTGGTACCGCGCCAACGTGGACTTCGTCGAGCTGCGGACGCTGAACGGCCGATCGGTGGAGCGCTACATCAACCGGGCGGCCCGCATCCGCAAGCTCATTAATGACCAGTTCTGGCCGACGCCCGAATCGCTCCAGCCGACGGCTGAGTCCTTCGCGAAGACGCAGTTCACTATGGGGCGGGCCCGGTATCTGATCGCCCAGATCACGCCGTTCGGGTTCAGTTGGCGGTGCGACGTGCTCGGCAACATCATTGCGTCGCTGTATGGCGTGCTCAGCGACGAGCGGGCCGACCGCGTCCGCCGCTTCCTGCGGCAGGTGTCCATCGACGATCCGCACCCGGTGAAGGTGCTCTACCCGGCCATCCACCCGGGCGAGCCGGACTGGCGCGATTACTTTCTGGTCAACTTGCAGAACCTGCCCCACCATTACCACAACGGCGGCATCTGGCCCTTCGTCGGAGGGTTGTGGGTGCGCTTCCTGGACCGTTTGGGGCAGCACCAGCACGCCGAGGAGGCGTTGACCCGGCTGGCCGAGGTGTGCCGCGACGGGATCGAGCGCGACTGGGAGTTCAACGAGTGGGCGCACGGCCTGACCGGCCGCCCGATGGGCAAGGCCTATCAGGCCTGGAGCGCCGCCTCCTACGTGGCCGCCTACCTGCGGTTCCAGGGCGATACCTCCATCGAAGTCGCCGAGAAAGGGCCGGACGAGATCGTGCAGCGGCGGGCATCGGGCCTGTCCGCGTCCGTCACCGACGGATCGGTCGACCTCGACGTGCAGGCGAGGCCCGACGGTGGGAGTCAGGCGGAAGCAGACGGGAGCGAGGGAGTAAGGGAGGGAGTAGGGGAGTAAGGGAGGGAGTAGGGGAGTAAGGGAGTCAGGGAATCAGGGAGCAAGGGAGCAACGGACAAGGGACAAGGGACAAGGGAGGCAGGCTCCTCTTCGCCCGGGGGCGCACGATCGTAGCCAGGGACTTCAGTCCCTGGGAAGACGCCCCCCCCCAATCTCTGCGGCCCGGAGGGCCGACGAGGCTCACGAATACGGAACCGCGACAATCGACGACAGACGGTACGACTTGCCCGGATCGTGACCCGAAATCGCCGCACCCGGTAGTCCGCCGGGACATCCACGCGGGCTTCAAGCCTGCGCCGCGCTGCCGGCACCTGTTCCTGCGCCGTGATCTAATCCCTTACTCCCAGTCCCTTCAGTTCCTCCCGTAGTTCCGGCATCGCCCCCCTCCGTCCGGCGACCAGTCCGCCCACGTCGTTTGCGAAGTGCAGCACGTCTTCCAGGGGCCACTGCTGCAGCAATCCGCACACCAGTGCGGCCGTGAAGGCGTCGCCGGCGCCCACCGTGTCGGCGACGTCGACCTTCACCCCGCGTGCTTCCGCGGTCTGCTCCGCCGACACGGCCAGGCACCCGCGTTCGCCGCGCGTCACGCACACCAGTCGAAGATCGAACCATTGTCGCAGCGCCCGGGCGCAGGCGTCCGGCTCCCCGGCAGGATCGAGTCCGACCAGCTCCGCCACGACCGGTGCCTCCTCGTGGTTGAGCTTGACCACGTCGCACCGCTCCAGCGACGCCTCGATCACGTCGCGCGTGTACCACGGCGGGCGCAGGTTCACGTCGTAAACGCGCAAGGCGGCGGTGTACGTATCGAGCACGCGCTGGATGGTGGCCCGCGACGCCGGGCTGCGCTGGGCGAGCGTGCCGAAGCAGATGGCGGCCGCGCCGTCCAACCCGGCTGAGAGGGCGTCGTTCCACTCGATATGGTCCCAGGCGGCGTCCGGGTGGATCGTATAGACGGGCTTGTCGGCCCGACTTGTATCGACGGTGACTCTTCCCGTCGCGTGGTCCGGGTCGCGCTGGATCGCCTGCGTGGACAGCCCGCGCCGCGTCAACTCGATCAGCAGCGCGTCGCCGTCCGGGTCGAGGCCCACCCGAGACACGACCCGGCCGGTCATGCCGAGCTGGCCGGCGTGGTACGCCACGTTCGCAGGCGCCCCGCCCGGACTGCGACCGTGGCCGAAGCAGTCCCACAGCAGTTCGCCCAGACCTGCGATCATCCGCTTCTCCATCACGTCGCTTCGCGTCGCGCCGGATGGCGCGTGCAGCGCTTACGGGCAGTCGACGACTTCGCTGTACTGCGGGCACTCGACAATCGCAACGGTGCGACGGCCCGACTGGTTTTGCCACTTGAACTTTCCGCGGCCGGCGTCGTTGAGCGTGATGACCTGACGATCGCCGTTATTGTCGAGCGTCAGTTCCGTGCCCTGCGGCAGGCTGGACTTCACCACGGCCTTCAGCTTGCCGCGCTCGTTGCAGGCGACCTTGAACTTGCGGATGTCGTCGCAGTTGACGCCTTCGCACTCGTCCGGAACGCCGTTGTGGTTGTCATCGCGGCTGCGGCCGGAGGCGATGTCGTCGCCGTCGTGGTAGCCGTTCCGGTTGCAGTCGATGTCGATGCGCAGGAAGTAAACGTCCTGTTCTCCGTTGAACGTGGCCGCGTAGGCCAGGCCGGCGCCGAGCGCGTCGGAGAACATACCGATGTAGTCGCCGAGCTTGCTCTGCTGCGGCCAGCCGACGTGGCTGTTGAAAGGTGGGGAGACCTGCAAGTTGGGCGACCAGGTCAAACCGGCGTCCGTCGAGTAGGCGTAGAACACCTCGGACACTTCGGCCGGTCCGTGGCGGGTGTCATACCAGGCCGCGTCCAGCCGGCCGCTGGGCGCCACCGACAGCACCCCGAACCACTGCCAGGCGGTACCGGGCGGTTCGTCATTGACTCGGACCGCCTGAGCCCAGGTGCGTCCGCCGTCCGTGCTGCGGGAAAAGTGTACGTCGTATGGATCGGCGCCGGTGGGATCGAGCGAACACAGCAGGTAGACGTTGCCGCGGGTGGGGCCGACGCTGCGATCGGTGACGATCCACGGTTGGCCGAGCAGTCCACCCGGGTTGGGGGCGCCTCCCAGACGCAGGAAGCCACCCATCGCGACGGTCACGGCCTGGGGAAACGTGGGCGTCTGGCCGGGGAGTTGGGCATCGGTCGAGGCGGCCACGGTAAAGTTGCGGTCCACAAGGTAGAGCTTGCCATTGACGTCGACGTCGATGGTGCCCCACACCGTCGTGCCGATCGGCGCCCGCATCCGCACCGGCCAGGACAGGCCGCCATCGGTTGAGCGTGTGAAGTTGGTCCCATTGGACCAGGTCATGTAGAGATGGCCGCGCCCGGGGCCGTCGGTCACATCGACGGCCAGCCACTGCTTGTCGATGAACTCAGCCGCGATCTGCAGTGGGCCTTCCCAGTTGACGCCGCCGTTGGCCGATTTGAAGAGCCGTACTCCGGGCACGTCGTCTCCGATCGCCGAGTAGTAGAACACGCCGTCCGCGTCCGCGACCAGCACGGGGTCGCTGCCGAACCTGCCGGGCCACAGCGAGCCTGGGAAGGTCCAATGGCGCCCGCCGTCGCTGCTGTAGCCATAGCCGGACTGCCGGAAGTTCGACCGGACGGAGTCGAACTGCCGCCAGCCGATCACGATGCTGTCCGGGTCGGTCGGATCGACGGCGATGGACGGTTCGTTGGCGGCGTCACCCACGATGTTCATGCCGTTGCGGTCCACGTTGACCTGCACGCTTTCGAAGCCGTTGAACAATACCAAGGCTGGTTCGGACAGCGTCCGCACGCTGGGAACAATCCACGGACCGAACGGGCGTTCGCCCTGGTCGTCAGGGAGGATCGAGACGGGCGGGCCCTCGCCGGTGACGCGCTCGGCACGATCGCCGTGACGTGGCACGGCAGCCGCGGCGTCCGGACACATCGAACGGACCGCCAGTACCAACACAACAACAGATAAGACTCGGGCAACCTTGGACGTCATCTTTCTTCCTCCCCGTTGGGTATGCGGCAGGTTTCCTCCCCCCCTGGGCGTGCGGCCCGCATTGTACCCCGGCGGCCGCGGCGATTCCAGACCGGACGCTCGTCACGCCGTCAGCGGGTGCATGCCGGAATCGGCGGGGCATCTGAGCGAGCCGCGTGGCTTCAGCCCGCGCGGAGTTTCCCTACGGATGCCCTCTCCCTTGCGGGTATGGCATTCCCCCGGTCGCCAGACCGTCACCTGGCGATCCAAGGAAGGCCGCCGATTCCGTCACCCACCGGCCGTCAGCAGCGCCGCCCCCACGGCCGCGGCCCCGTCGCCGAGGCGGGCCGGGGCGACAGCGACCCGGGGAGACCACTGGATCCGGCCTGCGCGAAGGTCGATGCCGGCCGTGGACATCAGCGCGACTTCGTTGGATCTGCCGCCTCCGATAAGGATGACGGCATCGCCCGAGCAACCGTCTGCAAGGTACCCGGCGATTGCGTCGATGCAGGCGTGGAGCGCCCATCCTGCCCGCCCGGCGTCTGAACCGGGCCGTCGCGTGCTGAGGTATGCCTCCAGGCAGCCGGCCAGTCCGCAGGCGCACCGCGGCGCGTTCGCGCCGTCGTCGACGATCAGCAAGTCCGGGTGATGCCGCCCGCGCCGCGCCGGGGCGACGTACCGCCCGTCCCGCGCCTCGCCCAGCGCCACGCCCGTGCCCAGCCGCAGGTGGACGAATCGCGACGGCCTGGGGGGGGGAAGCGCGAGGTATTCCGCCCAGGTCGCGGCGTGGGCATCAGTGAACAGCCGCACCGGCCGTTGCAGCCCTGCTTCAAGCCGCGCCACGAACGCCGTGCCTTCCAATGGTTGCAGATTCACCGCGCGCAGGATCGCCTTACCGTCGGCGGAGACGATGCCCGCGACGGCCACGCCGATGGGCGGGTCGCGATCCCTTGCGTTCCGATCCTCCCAGCGCGCCGCGGGCTTCAGCCCGCGCGGAGGTTCGGTCGGTAACAAGTTGCTCGGTTGAGATGGACGTTCCTGCTCCCCGGAATCAACGCGCGTCGAGTGCCGGATCGCTTCGGGCGATTGTGCCCAAGCTCCGGTGGGCGGCTCGCCGGGGTCAATGATCCAAGGGGACGACCCTTCCGGGCGACTTGCTTGTGTCCGAAACACCGCGCGGGCTGAAGCCCGCGGCTCGCTGAAGACGTCTGCCAGCCAATCCAGCAGCCCATCGATCAAAGCCGGATCAGCCCCGCCCGCACCGATCCCGTGCCTCATGCGCTTCGACGCGAGCACTCCACCGTCCGGGCCGACCTGCACCGCCCGCGCCCACGTGCCGCCGATGTCAAACCCTACGCGCGCAATCATCCTGGGCTTGGTACTCGAAGCACTCTCCTTGCCAACCTTCAACCTTCAACCTTCAACCTTCAACCTTCCAACCTTCCAACCTTCCAACCTTCCAACCTTCCAACCTTCCAACCTTCAACCTTCGACCTTAGACCTTCGACTCATTTACGGCATCCTCACCAGCGTCGTCCCCCGCCGATCGCCCGACGCCAACTGCCGTATTCTGGGCAGGACGCTCCGCCGCAGCGCCGCCCGGTCGGCGCTCTGGTCGTCGAGTTTCGGACGGCCAGTCTCGTCCGTCCGCTCGAAGAGGCTGTTGTACGCGAACGCTGCGAAACCACCGTGGGCATCGACGGCCCGGCTCACCTGGGCGCTGACCAGGTCGGCGTCGCGCTTGTCGAACATGACGCCGGGCACCACAGCCACGCCGCGGGCGATCCCGCGCCAGGTATCCAGGCACCGCTCGAAGGTCGGCATGTTCGAGCTGTAGTTCATCGGGTACACTGCGTCCACCAGCCGCTCACGCACCCAGCGGGCGCTGTCCTGATAGTGTTTGCGCATCGCTTCGTCCGGGAAGGCCCCCACGGCGGCGCTGAGCTGCGCCCCCGGCCGCGTGTCGCGCATCATGCCGCGGATTTGAGCGACGAGCTGCGTCACCTGTGCCGCCCGCCAGGCGTCCCAGCGGGCGGGATCCAGCTCCGGATGGGCGGCGCCGGTCTGGCGCGTGAACATCGCCAGCGTGCGGCGGTCGCGCGGATAGTCCGGCACGCGGCCGAGCGACTCGTACATCGCGTGCCACTCGTTGGGAAAGCGGATGTAGTCCAGGTGCAGGCCATCCACCGGATAGCGGCGGACGATCTCGTGCATGACGGCCACCAGGTATTGACGCACCTCGGGCAGGCACGGGTTGAGGCTGTTGTACCATCCGAACGGCTGCCGCCGGCCGTACTCGTCGTGCCAGAACCAGTCCGGATGGGCGTTGTAGAGCTGCCGCGGATCGGTGGGCGCGGTCTTGCCGCGCCAGCCGGGAATCACGTTCACCCAGGCGTGCAGGGCGAGCCCGCGCCGATGGGCCTCAGCGCAGGCTGTTGCCAGCGGATCGAAACCCGGATCGCGCCCGTCGAATTCCTCCGCCCACGGTTCATACCTCGACGGGTACGTGACCGTGCCGTTGCCACGCACCTGAAAGAGCACCGTGTTAAAACCGCTCTGGCGGCAGCGCTCCATGATGGCGGCAATGTCGCGCGGCGACCGGAAGTCCCAGCGGGTCACCCACAAAGCGCGCACGTGACGGTACGAGACGCCCCCGTGCCGCGCGCCGGGGTGGCAACTGAGCGAACAGAGCGCGACCGCCGCCGCGATCAGCGAACCCGTGACTCCCTTCACGTTCATGTCAACCTCCGTCGCAGAGAATCAACCGCGGATGAACGCAGATGAACGCGGATGGGAAGAGTAGAGAAGACTCATACTCACGATGCAGACTGAATTCCTCCGAACCGCACAGCCCCGGTCGCTCGCCCCCCCCCGACGCAACGGAGCCATATAGCCCAAAGGTCGAACCCTCGCATCCTGTCCGCCTTCCCTTCTTCCTTCTCCTCTTATCTGCGTTCATCCGCGTTCGTCTGCGGTTCTTTCCGGCAGAATCCGGTGCAGATGCCCGCCAGCGTCGCTGAGCAGGCGTTCGGCGTCAAGCCGGCCGACGTTGCGGGCGTGCATGACCAGTGCGGACTTGACCCGGCCTTCGGCCTTCTCCAGCAGCGCCGCGGCCTCCTGGCGCGAAAGTCCGGTGACGTCGCGGACGATCCGGATGCCGCGGTCAACCAGCTTGGCGTTGGCCCGCGTGTGTACGTCCACCATGAGGTTCCCGTAGACCTTTCCGATGCGGGTCATGGCGATGGTGGTGACCATGTTGAGGACCATCTTGGTGGCCGTGCCCGCTTTCATCCGCGTGCTGCCGGTAAGCACCTCCGGACCGGTCAGCACCCGGATCGAAACGTCGGCGGAGTCGCCGACCTCGCCCTCCGGGACGCAGGCCAGAAACACGGTCTTCGCCCCTCGCCGCCGGGCCTCCATCAATGCTCCGTGAACGTACGGCGTGGTTCCCCCCGTCGTGATGCCAAAGACGACGTCGCGTTCGCTTACAGCCAGCCCACCCACGGCCGCCGCGCCGTCCTCCTGTCGATCCTCCGCCCCCTCGATGCTCCGTCTCAGCGCGGCATCTCCCCCGGCAATCACACCGACGACCATGTTCGGATCGGAGCAGAACGTCGGCGGACACTCGGCCGCATCCAGCACCCCCAGCCGCCCGCTGGTCCCCGCCCCCACGTAGATCAGCCGCCCGCCGCGCTCGAACGCCGCCGTCACCACCTCGATCGCCCGACAGATTTCCCGCTTCGCCCCACCCACCGCCGCCGCGACGACCGCGTCGGCCCCGTTGATGACCTCGAACGCCCGATCAATCGAAAGCCGGTCCAACCACTCCGACGCCGCATTCGGACGCTCCGTCGTAAGATGACCACGATCCTCCATAAACAACCACCGATGACACAGATGAGAAGAAAAAGAAGAGTAGTCGAAAGCGAGCCAGGGACTATCCCCTGTATCAACGTGCGGAATTCATGACCACGCTGCCAAGGCAAGGTCCGCTCGGGCATTGGGCCGGGCGCTCTCCGTCGGCGCGTGCTCGCGAACGGTTATCCGGCTCCCGACGCCACAGCCAGGAACACTTCCGTCACTGCACGATCTATCGGCTCGCCGCTGCTTTCCGGCGCACTTTCTCTGGATCGAAAACAAAGCGGCGTTTCTCGAGTTGCCGGCCGCCGAAGTTAAGCAGCAGGCCGACGCGCAACGTGGACGCCTTCAAGTAGTACAGGATCTGGGCCTCCTCGAGAGGGCCGAGTTGCACAAGCGCCTTCAACTCGACGACGACGTCCTCGAAGCAGACAAAGTCCGGCCGGTAGGAACAGCTCAGCGCATGCCCTTTATAACGAACCACAAGCTCCGGCTGAGCCGTAAACGGCATCCCACGCGCCATCATCTCCCGCGCCATCGCCTCCTGGTACACAGCCTCGAGGAATCCACACCCCAGCACATTGTGAACCTCCATCGCCGCACCAATGATCGCATGAGTCCGAGGATCACGACTGTCGCCAGAATAAGCCACAATTCACCTCCTGGATAGGAACCACAGATAACACAGATAACACAGAGTAGAAGTCCGATGGAGCGATTGGACGAAGCGGGTGAAGCTCGCGGACGGGCCGAGCACGCCACTCGACTGCACAAGGGTCAGAGCACCCCAGTGCGGCGTCGCGCGGCAAACCAACGCTGGTATCCGAGTTCTACGCTTTGCACGTCCGCTCCCTTCTTCTCTTCTATCTGTGTGCATCTGTGTCATCGGTGGTTGTTCTCTGTCACGTCGGAACTGCGGTTTCCTCGAGGATGGCTCGCAGGATGTTCTCAGTCTCGGCGAGCTGGCCGTCCTGCATGTAGGATTTGCCGGTGACGCGGTGGGCGAAGACGGGGATGACCAGGTTCTTGATGTCGTCGGGAATGACGTAGTCGCGTCCGTCCAGCAGGGCCGCGGCCTGGGCCGCCCGCGACAGGGCCAGCGACCCGCGCGGCGACACGCCCGCCTGCAGCATGTCATGGTCGCGGGTGCGCGAGGCGATCTGGAGGATGTAATCCACCAGGGCGTCGTCCATCTGCACCGCCGCGGCCGCGTCCTGCAACGCCACCACGTCGTCGCGGTGCATCACCGGCTTGAGGCCCGGCAACACGTTGGTGCCAGGCTGCGAACGCAGGATGGTGCGCTCGAACTCGCGGGCGGGGTAGCCGATGGAGAGGCGGATGGTGAAGCGGTCGAGCTGGCTTTCCGGCAGGAAGTAGGTGCCCTCGAAGTCGTGCGGATTCTGGGTGGCGACCACCATGAACGGCCGCTCCAGCAGGTAGGTCCGCCCGTCGACGCTCACCTGCGACTCGCTCATCGACTCCAGCAGGGCCGCCTGGGTGCGCGGCGTGGTCCGGTTGATCTCGTCGGCCAGCAGCACGTGGGTGAAGATCGGCCCCTTGACGAACTCGAACGACTGACTGCGTTCGCTGAAGATGCTGACGCCGATGATGTCCGAGGGCAGCAGGTCGGGCGTGAGCTGCACCCGGTTGAAGGAGCAGTCGATGCTCATCGCCAGTGACCGGGCCAGGATCGTCTTGCCCACGCCCGGCATGTCCTCGATCAGGACGTGGCCGCGGGCCAGCAGCGCGATCAACACGTTGGACACCGCCTCCGGCTTGCCGACGAAGACGCGCTCGATGTTGCGGCGCAGGTCGGCCAGCAACCGCTGGGCACGTTCCATGTCGATGCTCGGCGTCGTCGGTCCGGCGTCCGCTGTCGTGGCTGGCACTGATTGCATGAGCGCGATTATAGCCCGGCGGCGGCAGCGCCGGGTAGCGCCGCCCGCGCCCTGATCGTGTATAGTCGCGGATCATGCTCAGCAGCGACGAAGCCAAGTGGATCATGGCGCAGGCCTATGCCGGCGAGACGATCCCGGTCACCACGCTGTGTGGGCGCTGCTTTTATAATCTGCGGGGCCTGTCCTATGACGGCGTGTGCCCGGAGTGCGGCTGGCGCTACAACGCCGCCCCGCTGGTGATGGAGGGCGTGTTCATCGCCCGCCAGACCTCGCCGCCGATCGGCCAGGGCCTTATGGCGCTGTGTTGCAGCGCCGTCGCCGGCCTGCTGCTGGCGTATACGGTGACGTGGCTGAGTATCTGGGCGCTGACGCTGGCCATCGTGATGGTGATCGCGGCCGAGCGCTGGGCGACCGCGTTCATCACCGGTCTGCGGGAGTACCGCAGCTACCTGCGGGCCATGAAGCGGCTCGCATCGGACGACCTCAGCCCTGATTGACGCCGGTCCGCACGGCGCCGGCCGCGCGGCGGGGCCATGGCGGCAGGAAGGGAATGAAGATGTCGGTTCAGTTCATCCTCGGGCGTGCCGGTTCAGGTAAGACCCATGCGTGCGTCGCGGCCGTGCAGGCGCGATTGCGGCAGGACCCGGTCGGCGGGCCGCGGCTGATCCTGCTGGTCCCCGAGCAGGCCAGCTTGCAGATGGAGCGGGCGATCCTGGGCGGCGGGGTGGGGGCGGCCCACCGGGCGGAAGTCCTGTCCTTCCGCCGGCTGGCTCACCGCGTGATGGACGAAGCCGGGGTCGCCCCGCGCGAGCCGCTGTCCGAGTCGGCGCGGGTGATGGTGCTGCGGCGGCTCATGTCACGCTTCCAGCCCGAGCTGCGCTACTACCGCCGGCTCGATCGGGCGCCGGGGTTCGCGCGGCAGCTCGGCGATACCGTGTCGGAGTTGATCGAAGAGGCGGTAACGCCGGACGAACTGTCCGCCGCGGCGGCGGCGGCGCATGAAGGGCTGGCCGCCAAGCTGCACGACCTGTCGCTGATCTACCGCGCCTACGTCGAGTATCTCGGACAGCGCCGCGTCGATCCGTCGCAGGTGCTCGAGCTTGCCCGATCCGCCTTGCCCCGATGCCCGTGGCTGCACGGCGCGGAGCTGTGGGTGGACGGGTTCGCGTCGCTGAGCGGGCAGGAGGAAGCGACGCTGGTGGCGCTGGCGCCGTTGTGCCGCTCCGTCAGCATCTCCCTGTTGCTGGACCCCGCGGTGCTGGACGGGTCGGCGGCGGACGCCGCGGCGGACGTCTGGCGCGAGATCTTCGATCAGACGGTCCACACCTGCCGTCGCCTCGACGAGCGGCTGCGGCGGGCCGGCTGCCACGTGGAGGCGCCGCTGCGGCTTGCGGCGCCGCCGGAGGCGCTGGCGCGGCGCTCACCGGCGCTGACGGCGCTGGAGCGGAAGCTCTTTACCGGCGAAGCCGCCGTGCCCTCCCCCAAGGAGGCCGCCGACGACGTTGAGATCGCCGCCTGCGGATCGCGCCGCACCGAGGTGGAGTACGCCGTCAGCCGGATCGTCGCCTGGGTCCACGGGCGGAACTTCCGCTATCGCGACGTCGCGCTCATCGTCCGCGACTTGCAGCCCTACCACGATCTGATCTCGGCCGCCCTGAACGCCCGCGACATCCCGTATTTTCTCGATCGGCGCCGGCCGGTGGCCCACCATCCACTGATCGCTTGGCTCAACGGCGTCACCGCACTGGCCGTATCGCCGTACGCCTTGGACGTGGTGCGGGCGCTGCTGAAGACCGGCCTGACGACGCTTCAGACCGGGGAGGCGGATGAACTCGAGAACGTCCTGATCGAGCACGGCATCGCCGGCAGGCGGGCGTGGCACGCGGCGGAGTGGAGCTTCGTCGGCGCCGACGCGTTGTTCGAACCCGAGGACGACCCGAGCACGTTCCAGGCCCGCCGCATCGAGTCGATGGAACGGACGCGGGCGGCGTTTCGCGGCATCTTCGACCCGTGGATCGACTTCGCCCGGGCGCACGGCGCGGCCGAGGGCGGCGCCGACGGCCACACCGGCCCGCAGTGGGCGGCGGCGCTGCGTGAACTCATGGAACGAGCCGAGGTGGAGTCCACCCTGGAAGCCTGGGCCGAACGGGCGGAGGCGGAAGGCCGGCTCGACGACGCCGAGCAGCATCGCCAGATCTGGCGCGACGCGTCGAAGTTTCTCGACGACCTCGAAACCACGTTCGACGACGTGAAAGTGTCCGCCGGAGAGCTTGCCGACATGATCGACGCGGGGCTTTCGCGTCTGACGCTGGGCCTGGCGCCGCCCATGCTGGACCAGGTGCTGGTCGGGTCGATCGACCGCAGCCGCCATCCGACGATCAAGGCGGCCGTGGTGCTGGGCTTCAACGATGGGTGGTTCCCCCAGCGCATCCGCGAAGGCGCCATCCTGCACGACGATGACCGCACCGCGTTGATCGAGCGCGGACTGCCGGTCCGCCCCCCCCGCAGGCGACGAGTGTTCGAAGAGCGCCTGCTGGCGTACATCGCGGTCACGCGGCCGACCCGGAAACTCGTCATCACCTACGCCACGCAGGACGAGACCGGGCGCGAGCTGCGCCCGTCTGCGTACCTTGGCGCCATCCAGGAGGCCCTCCCCGGCGTCGTCGAACGCGCCGTCGGCCACCCCGGCGCCGGCCGCCAGAGTTGGGACGTGCTGACGGAGCGGGACCTGGCGGCGCGCCTGGCGCTGGAGTTCCGCAACCGGCCGGCGATCGAGTACGACAACGACGCCGACCGCCGCGGCCAGTGGAACGGGCTTTACCAGGCGCTCCGCTCGCGCCCGGCGTCGGATCACACGCGGCAGGCGATGGCCGGCCTGGGCGACTATCGAAACGCCTCGCTGAGCGAAGCGTCGGCCGAGGGCTGCTACCCGGAGCCGCTGTCGCTGAGCGTCTCGCGGCTGGAGACGTTCGCCTCGTGCCCGTTCAAGCAGTTCGCGCGATACGTGCTGGACCTTCGCCCGCGGCGCGAGGCGCGGCTGGAGGCCGTGGACGTCGGGCGGATTCATCACGCGATTCTCGAAGACTTCGTAAGAGAAGTGGCCGGCCAGTCAAAACCGCTCGGCGATCTGTCGGAAGACGAGATCGAAGCCGGCGTCGAGCGGAGTTGGCAGCGCGTCTGCGCCCGGCTGCGGACGGAGCTGGAAGCGTCGCACGCCCGCGACGCCTATCTGATCCGCCGTGCATCCCGCCGCATCGGCGACGCCGTGCAGGCCCAGCGCGTCATCGCCCGGGGGGGGCGACTGCGGCCCTTCCGCACCGAGCAGAGCTTCGGCTTCGACGACGCCGACTCGCTGCCCGCCGTCGAACTGGTCACGCCGAAGGGCCGGCGCATCCTGCTGCGCGGATACATGGACCGCGTGGACCTGGCCGAACTGGCCGACGAGGCCCTTGGCGTCGTGATCGACTACAAGGAGGGGCGCAACAAGCGTCTCGACCTGTCGATGGCGTATCAGGGCGTCTCGCTGCAACTGCTGGGATACCTGGTCGCGCTGGCGCAGGTGGGCAGGACGCCCGCCGGGCGGCCCATCCGCCCGATCGGGGCGCTTCTGGTGGGGCTGTCTCCACACTATGAGTCGGTGGATCACCCAGACGATGCCCCGGAGTTCGCCATCCCCTACGGCCTGGACAAACCGCGCGGCCTCATCCACGCCGGCCACCTGGATGTCTTCGACCATCAACTTCCCGCCGGGCAGCGGTCGCAGTATTACCAGTTCGGCCTCAAAAAGGACGGCACGCTGGGCTGGGTGGACAACTCCGATTCCGCCACGCCCGAAGCCTTCGCGGCCCTGCTGCGGCGGACCGAACGGATCATGGCGGACCTGGCCGATCGGATGATCGACGGCCAGATCGCGGTAAACCCCTATCGCGCCGGCGGCCATTCGCCCTGCACCTGGTGCCTGTACGGGTCGGTGTGCCGCTACGAACCCGGCATGGCGCCCACCCGCAAGCTGACTCCGCTGAAGCGGACCGAGATCCTGGAACGCGCCACCGGCGAGTGAATGGTGCGGCGGGGGCTGCACGACACGATCGGTAGGCGCTGCCAGCGAGCCGCGGGCTTCAGCCCGCGCGGACGTGCCGTACTGAAGGCGGCTACAAACCGCCCAAAGGTGACATGGAGTTCGTGACCTTTACCACATCCGCGCACCCGGTGGGAGCGACGATCGCAACGTGGCGGAGGAAAGTCCGCGCGGGCTGAAGCCACGCGGCTCGCTCAGAGCGTCGATTCGATAGTTTCCGCACCAGGAAGACGCGTGCAACGACACCGTCGCGTGACATCGCGCCCGGCCGCGGTAGACTTTCTTGCGAATGAGACCGAAGCCCGATCCATTGCGGAGCGTGGCGATCGTCACCGGAGGCGGGCGCGGCATCGGCCGGGCGGTCTGCCGGCGGTTTGCCGCGGACGGCGCGCATGTCGTCGCCATGGCGCGGAGCAGCGGCGAACTGGACGCCGCAGTGGACGCTTGCCGCGCGGCCGGCGGGACGGGCCAGAGCCGGCCCGTTGACGTGTCCGACGTCACCCGACTGGCGGAGGCGATCGCGGACATCGCCGAAGACCTAGGCCGAATCGACGTCCTCGTCAACTGCGCCGGCGCGGCCGCGCTCGGCGGCGTCGAGACGCTGCCCATGCGGGCGCTGGATGACATGCTGAACGTCAACGTCCGCGCCGTGTTCGTCGCCTGCCAGGCCGTCTGGCCGATCTTCGTGCGGCAGCGGCGCGGGGTGATCGTCAACGTCTCGTCGGTGGCGTCGAAGGATCCCTTTCCCGGCCTGGGCGCCTACGGCGCGTGCAAGGCGTGGGTCAACACGTGGACGGTCGGCCTGGCCAACGAAGGCCGTCCGCTGGGCATCCGCGTCTTCGGCGTCGCGCCCGGCGCCGTCGAGACCAGGATGCTGCGCGATCACTTTCCCGACTTCCCCGCCGACCAGTGCCTGTCGCCGGACGATGTAGCTGACGTCATTTACGCCCTGTCCCGGCCGGAGTGCCGGTGTGCGTCGGGGCAGACGGTGTTCGTGCGACGATAATCTCCTGGTGCGCCGCCGATGGGACGACGGTGGCCGATACGGACTCTCGCAACGGTCTCGACTCAACGCTCGTGCGAACCGCCTGTGGACCACCCACAGACGGCGCCGTGCGGTGTGGCTGCACTGGCACTGCCCGTTCCAGCAAGGCTTTTCAAGGTTGCACACGCGTACCGTGTGGGCGCCGGGACCGCGTCGCTTGAACTTGACCTGCGTCTTCCCCTTGTCATCGGTGGTCCGCCGCGTCGGATGCTGACCGTCCACGGTAAAGGTAACGGGGATCCCGGGTGCGGCCTGCGTCATCTTCGCGAATACCGTATTCCCCCCACGTTTGCACCGGACCGCCAGCCGCGCTTCCCGGCCACAGCCGGCATTGCCGGCAAATGGATTTCGCGCCATGACCAGCGTGCCGTCGAAGCGGCCATATACGAACATATCGCTCCGGGGCAGGTTGCGGACGGTGTTTATTGCATTAGAAATCTCTTCATCATAGTTTGCCAGCACCGTTCCGTCAGAGACGCGCAAGATGCGGGCGGCCCCGCCGACTGCAATCAGCGTCTGGCCTTCGTGAGAGAACGCAATGGAGTTCGCGTACGAATCGAGTGGTATTATCGAGACAGGCGCGCCGTCCGACGCACGCCACAGGATGATGGTCTCGTCGCGGCCGGCCGAGGCGAACATCCGACCGTCCGGCGCGTAGGCGATCGACGTGACGGCGCCGGCGTGCCCGGCAAACGTTCGCACCAACTGACCGTCCGCCACGCGCCAGAGTCTGATCGAGCGGTCGTCGCCTGCGGAAAGGAGCGTCAGGCCGTCCGGGGAAAACACCAGGGTCTTCATCCGTCCGGCGCCGGCCGTCCACAGGAGTTCGCCGGTCGTTACCCGCCACAACCTGATCGTGCCGTCGTCATAGCCTGCCGTGGCCACCGCCAATCCATCCGGAGCGAACTCAACGGCGTAGACTGTGTTGCGGGTATGTCCCTCCAGGACTCGAATCAACTCGCCACTCTCCACGCGCCGCAATTCGGGCGGACAATCCAGACTCCCGACGGCCAACATCGCGCCGTCGGGTGAGAGCGCAACGGCGGTCGCATCGCGTTCGCAGCCGGAGACCCTCAACAGCTCTCCAGCCGTCGAGGCGTCCCACACTCTCGCGGTGCGGTCCTCACTGGCCGTCGCCAGAAGCGCACCGTCAGGCGAAACCGCCAGCGAGTGGACCTGCCGGGCATGTCCCGTCGTCAGCGTCCTGATGAACCCGCCGTCGGACACGCGCCAGAGGTTGAGAATCCCGCCGAACCAGTAGGCAGTCGGGTTCTCAATGGCAGAGACAATTGACTCGCCGTCCGGCGAATAGCCCAGTGAGAATACCAGGTCACTTTCCTCGATGGTTCGTATAGGCGCACCATCGGCGATGCGCCAGAGCCTGAGGGTCTTGTCCCAGCTCCCTGACGCGACGCTTCGCGCATCCGGTGCAAATGCGACCGAGGTCACGAGTTCAGTGTGTCCTCCCAGCGTCTGGAGCAATGTACCGTCGGCGACGCGCCAGAGCCGGACCGTATAATCGTATGGTGGCACATAGTCGCCGCCCCCTGATACCAGCAACTCACTTCCCGGCGAGAACGCAACGGACCTGACAATCTGCAGGTGTTCATTCAGTGATCGCAGAAGTTCGCCGTCGGCCGCGCGCCAGATCTTGATCGTACCGATCGTTCCGCCGGACGCGATGGTCTGACCATCCGGCGACCAGGCAACCGACTCCACTCCCCTGGCGTGTATCAGCGTCCGCACCAGTTCGGCGTCGGCCGTGCGCCACAGTTTGACGGCAGCGTCCCTGCTCGCCGAAACCAGCGTCTGTCCATCGGGTGAGAATGAGACCGCCGTGACCACGTCATTGTGCCCCCGGATGACGTGCAACTGCTCCCCATCGGATACGCGCCACAACGTGACGGGGCTCTGGTCGAGGGGATAGCTCCGGCCCGCTGCGGCCAGCATCTGCCCATCCGCTGAAAAGGCGACCGCCGTCACGTACCCGGTATTCCCCCGAAACGTGCGGATCAGCATCCCATCAGATACGCGCCAGAGCTTGAGCGTCCAGTCGTCACTGCCTGACGCGACGAATCGGCCGTCAGGCGAGTAGGCGACGGAACGCGCCGGCGCCCAGTGTCCGCCCCTCATCCAGACGATGTCGGGCCGGCCTTGCGCCCGAGCGCCGGCGGGCGGTACGACCATCGTGCCGAACGCCGCGAGGATCGCCGTTGTCGCGGTGGTCGGGCTCACTGCCGGATTGTGCTTGGACACCTTCGCTGCTCCCTTTTTTGCCCAGATGTTCATGTTCGACTCGACGCCTCTTTTCGGTGGTTCTGTGGCTTCCTCATTCCCTCCGCCAGGGGCGGCCTCATCCGTACGTCCCGTGTACGAACCACTCTGACGTACTGCAGCGGCGGAAGAGTCGGAAGCGGCCAACTCGGTGAATAGGGCCGCCTCGCCGCTCTCCACTCTATCGTTGATCTTCCCCTGCTTTCTGTCGTCACTTTCCTGGACACGCGCCGCCCCGTTGATCGCGCGGCTGGGGAAGCGGCTGGCGTCGCTGACTCCGCCATGCTCGCCGTCCTGATTCCCCGACGCCCTCACGTACTCAACCCCGCAGTGCCTCGCTCGCTCGTGGCAGCCCGCCCCTCCTTGAGCCGGCCGAAGCGGGCGTGTATGGTCACGCCGCGCGCGACGCGCGGCCGGAGAGGACGCGACAACACGGCTCATCTATCGGCGGCCCATTCTGCGCGCGGCCGGGAAGGAAATGGTCCAGCATGGCGCTGATGGGCTTCGCCATCGACAATCGGCTCTGCATCGGCTGCCACGCCTGCACGGTGGCGTGCAAGGCGGAGCACAGCGTGCCCATCGGCGTCAACCGCACCTGGGTCAAGTACGTGGAAAAGGGCACGTTCCCGCACGCCAGCCGCTCCTTCAGCGTGCAGCGCTGCAACCACTGCGACGATGCCCCGTGCGTCGAGATCTGCCCGGTAACGTCGCTGTTCGCCCGGCCGGACGGCATCGTCGATTTCGACCCGCAGCGCTGCATCGGCTGTAAGGCGTGCATGCAGGCGTGCCCCTACGACGCCATCTACCTCGACCCGAACACGCTGACCGCCGCCAAGTGCAACTACTGCACCCATCGCGTGGACACCGGCTACGAGCCGGCCTGCGTGATCGTCTGCCCGGTGGAGGCGATTCTCTCCGGCGACCTGGACGACCCGGCCAGCCCGATATCCCGGCTGGAGCGCCACCAGAAGGTGCAGTACCCCAGGCCGGAGAAGGCGACGAACCCCAAGCTCTTCTACGTCGGCGGCGAGACCGCCGCCCTCGATCCGACCGCAGCCCCCCCCGAGGAGAACTACCTGTGGAGCGGGCAGGCGATCGCGCCGGGGGCGCTGGAAGCCGCCCGCCGGGAGGCGGAGGGCGAGTCGCGCGCCGCCGCCGGCCCCCGCCGCACCTACGACGCCAACGAAAAGCCGGCGCCGTGGGGCAAGCTCGTGTCGGCGTACATCACCACCAAGGCGATTTCCGCCGGCACGGTAATGGTGTCGCTCATCCTGTATCTGTTCGGCGACAACGCCACCGTGCTGCCGGCCGTGCCGGGCATCATCTCGCTGCTGTTCCTGGTCGTCACCGGGGCGCTCTTGATCGCCGACCTCAAGCAGCCGAAGCGGTTCATGTACATCCTGCTGCGGCCGCAGTGGAAGAGCTGGCTGGTGCGAGGGGCATACGTCATTCTGGCGTTCTCGCCACTTCTGGCGGCGGCGCTTTTCGTCAGCGGCTTCGGAGCCCCGCCGGGCGCGCAGTTGGCGATCGGCGGGCTGGCCGGCCTGATGGCCGTCCCCACCGCCGCCTACACCGCGCTGCTGCTGGCTCAGGCCAAGGGACGGGACTACTGGCAGAACCCGCTGCTGATGGTCACGATGCTCTTCGACGCGCTGGTGGCGGGCACGGCGGTGGTCTCCCTCATCGGCGCCGCGCCACTGCGGTGGGGATGGGACGGCGGCCTGCTGTGCGACTGGGCCCGCTACGGGATGGCGGCCTGCGCGGCGACGCAGGCGGCGCTGCTGGCGTGCGAGTTCCTGCCCGCCCACGCGACCCGCGGCGCCGCCGACGCGGCCCGGATCATCACGCGCGGCGTCTATCGCCGCCATTTCTGGTGGGGCGTGGTCACGGCGGGCGTGGCGCTGCCGTTCGTAGTTTCCCTGGCGACGAATCAGGTCGTGCTCCCGGCCGCGGCGCTGCTCGCCGGGATCGCGATGAAGAACCACGTGCTGGTGCAGGCACCGCAGCGCGTGCCGCTGCGCTGAAGCGCCGTCTCAACGGCTTCGCCGCAACCGCCCCAGGCCCACCAGGCCAAGCGCCATCGCGCCGATCATCGCGGCCCCGGTGGAACCGCAGAAAAGCGTTGGGAAGCCGTCTGGGGCGACGATGCGGCCGTCCAGTACCAGATCGGGATCCTGCGGGGCGATCTGGCCGATCTCGATGCGGTCGTCGAACGCCCGCTCGACCCGTCCGCCCCTGAGCGGATCGTCCTCTGCGACGTCGCTGCGCACATCGTCGGCGAGCAGGAAGCGGCCGCGGGCCGCGTCGAAGCGCAGCCCCACGGCGGCGAACTGCCTGTCCGGACCGGCCTCGCCCACGCGGGCCGACGTGGACGGCAGGTTCGGCACGCCGATAAAGCCGTCGCCATCGATGTCGAAGCCCGGCAGGCGCCAGGCGTAGAGGATCGCCCAGATCCGTACGTCGGGCATGAACTCCGTCCTGCCTGCCGGCTCCAGCAGGCGCTGCCAGCCCAGTCCGACGCCATGCTCGCCGTAGGTGTCGTAGCCGGCGCCGTTGTACAGCGCCCGCAACTGCTCGAAGGTCTGCTCGGCGTACAACTCCCGGTTCTCCAGCCCGGCGATGGTGAAGGTCTCGGCCGGGGGGAGCGTCCCGGGCCGGCTGCGGTCAATGACCGGCGACCACTCGCGCACGTCGGTGGTCCGCCACAGGCCGTTGCCGTCCCAGTCCACGCCCAGCAGGTCTTCGATGGTCGATTCCGGCACGATGGGCGGCACTTCCGCCAGCAGGTCGCGGCGGAAGAGGTCCAGGATGTCGACCACCGACTCAGGGTTGTCTATCACCTGGAAGTCCTGCACACCCTCGCCATCGGTGGAGACCAGGTCATTGCCCATGTCCATCGCGTTGCCGAGGCCGTCGTCGTCGATATCGGCGTCGCCTTCGGCGTTGAATCGGACGATGATCGAACCGGTGTTGCCGAACGCCCGGATGTTGATGAGCGGATCCAGGTCCTGGCTGTCATTGATGCCGTCGCCGTCGGTGTCCGGGTTGGTGGGGTCGGTGAAAACGAAGCCGTCGAAATCGTGCCGCAGCGCGAAGCCGGCACTCTCGCCGGAGTTGTCCAGCGGCGCCTCGCCCGGGCTGGGAATTCCGTCGGCGGTCAGGTCGTCCCATTCGTCGCCGGCCAGCCGCCCATCCTGGTCCTCGTCGATGAAGCGCAAGCCGAACACCTCGACGAAATCGGAGAGTCCGTCGCCGTCGGTATCCGGGTCGAAGGCGCTGGTGGAGACCGCCAGGCGGGTGAAGATGGGCGTGGGGGGCGTGCCCGGCACGATCGCCGAGGGGGCGGGGAAGAACACGAACCGGTCCGGCTGATTGCCGCCGACGTCGAGCGATTCGAAGCCGCCGGTCTCCCAACTGTCCGGCAGGCCGTCGCCGTCGGTGTCGGGTGCGTTGTCCACCAAGCCGTCGCCGTCGATGTCGAGGGCGCTGAGAATGACCGGCGGGCTGAGGTTCGGCTGAGCCAGCCGCCGGGCGACGGCGCCCTCCTCGCGGCCGATGGCGCCGACCAGATCCTCCTCGCGAATGAACTGAGAGCACAAGCCGCGGATCGGGCAAGTCACGGTGATCTCGACCTGAGTCTCGAGGTTCGCCCCGACGGCGTCGGTGACGCCGACGCGGATGCGGGCGACGCCGACGTTGTCGTCCGGCGCTGAGAACAGAGTATCGAATTCAGGTCCGTCACCGGTGGCCTCCAGCACGTCCACGGCCGCGCCGACGACGGTCGAGTTCTCGTCATCGACGGCGAACGTCACCGTGTAGGGCGGCGTGCCGCCGGTGACGGAGGCGGTTACGGCCGTCTCGCCGCCGAGCGCGACGGACGCCACCCCGGCGGAGGCGGACAGTTGCAACGGTTCGCCGTCCTGGCCGAGAGCGGCGGAGGCGGCCAGCAGCAGACCGATAAGGACCGCCGACGGGCAACAGGTGTTGTACGCGTTTCGCATGGAGGTGAATCCCTTATGTGTCCAGCAATCAACGGCGGGCCGTTCGACCCCCGCGCTGAGGTCGCGACTCGCCGCAAGCACGTTCTGCACGCGACTACGGAACGTCCGTGTCCTCGCAGACCGACAGCGTCGACGCCCGGCTCAGCACACTGCCGCAGTCGTCGGACACTTCGCAGGTGATCCGGGCCCCGTCGTCGCCGATCTGGATGTTCTCCAGTCGCAGGACGGGATCGTCCGGACCGACCGGGTCGCCGTTCTTTCGCCACTGGTAGTGGAGCACTCCGTTTCCTTCCGCCTCCACCTCGAACTGTACGGACTCGCCCTGGCACGCGCCCGTGTCCTGCGGCTGAGCCGTGATCTCGGGCTGACCCGGATGGACCGTCAACGTCGCGGCCGCGCTCGTCACCTCGCCGCAGTCATCGGTGACGACGCAGTCGATCTGGGCGCCGTCGTCATCCAGTTGAACGTTTTCGAGCGTCAGGTTCGGGCTGTTCTCTCCGACCGGCTCGCCGTCCTTGCGCCACTGGTAGCTCAGCTCGCCGGTGCCGGCCGCGACCACGCTGAAATCGGCGCGGCCGCCCTCGCAGACCTCCGTGCTTTGCGGCTGAGTACTGATGATCGGCTTGCCGGGCGTGACGGTGAGCACGGCCACCGCGCTGAGCACGTCGCCGCAGTCGTCGCTGACGCGGCAAGTGATGCGCGACCCGTTGTCGCCGAGACGGACGTTTTCGATCTCCAGTTGCGGCTCGTCGCCGCCGATGGGTTCGCCGTTCTTGAACCACTCGTAGGAAAGTTCGCCGGACCCGCGTGCCTCGATGCTGAAGTTCGCGTTTTCGCCTTCGCAAACGCTCTGGCTCTGCGGCTGGGTGTCGATCGTGGGCCGGCCGGGCAGCAGCGTCAGCCTGCCCGGGTCGCTTTCCACCACGTTTTCGCAGTTCGGACCGCGGGAAGTGATGACACAGACGTAGTCGCCCACGTCCTGGGCGTTGGTGTTGAACACCCGCAACTGGGTGGTGGTGGCGCCGACGATCTTGGCGCTGTCCACCAGGGGGACGCCGTCTTTTTCCCACTGGAACGTCAGGTTCTCACCACGGGACAGCGCGACGGAGAAGAACGCGGTCTTGCCAGGGCAGAGTTCCTGATCCTGCGGCTGGTTGGCGATGACCGGCTGCTCGACGATGTCCACGATGAGCACGGTCGAAGTGAGGCACCCGTTGCCGTTGTCGATCTCGAGGGTGTAAGCACCGCCGTCACCCGGGCCGGCGGTTTCGGTGATGATCGGATCGCGCTCCTCGATTCTGCGCTGGTCGGGAGTGATCCACGCGAACGAGATGCCCTGACGGTCCGGACCGCCGAACAGTTGCAGCCGATCGCCCTCGCACACCGGGCAGGCCGGGCAGTTGTCCGGATCGTTGTAGGTCGCGGTCGGCACCGGTCCGACGTGTACCACCACCTGTGCCTCGGCGGTCGAGCCGTCGTTCTGGTCGGTCACACGGAAGCGGATGTTGACCTCGGCCGGGCTGGGCAGGGCCGGGGTCCAACTGGTGTTCTGCCCGTTGACGTTGCGCACCGTGCCGGAATCGGCGATCCACTCGAACGTGAACGGCCCCACGCCGCCGGAGAAATCGCCCAGCAGCGTCGAACTGCCCGCCTCGCTGATGCAATCCGGAATGGCGCTGGGGTTGGCGTTCAGCCCCGTGCGGGAGACGCGGATGCTGAAACGGGCCTGCTTGCCGCCCACGCCGTCGGACACGCGCACGGTCACTGCGTCCGTCATGGCCGCCAGACCCAGATAGTCGAAGAAGGCCTCCGGCGGCGCCAGGTATCCGACCTGAACGTTGGCCCCGGGAATGTTCTCCGTCGGGCCGACAAACACCGAGCCGCGCTCGATGACGTTGATGACCACCAGAGCCGACGTGGAGTCGTTGTTGGACGTGTCGGTTACTTCGATGCGGATCGCCTCGACGCCCACCGCGTTCGTCGGGGCGGTGTACTGGAACTCGGCCGATCCGCCCGGGTCAGGGATCTGGCCCTGGGTCGGATCCAGGCTGCCGTCGCCGAGCGGGGCCACGAGCGTCGCGGTCCAGTCGTAAGGCCCGACGCCGCCGTTGATGGTAAAGCTGACCTTGCTGATGGAACGGGCGCTGCGGTTGGCGGTCTGCTCGATCGTGGCGGCGTCCGCGGTCGCTTCGATCGCCAGCGTCGCGTTGTCGTCGATGACGTTGATGGCAGCGTGGACCTCGCGTTCGAGCGCCTGGGCCGTGTCGGTGACCACGATGCGCACGTCCCGCTCGCCAAGCTGATCGGGCGTGAAGACCAACTCGACTTCGCCGCTTCCGCCGGGGATGTTGCCGTTGGGCGGGTCGATCGGGTCAGGCTGGCCGTCCACGGTGGCGGCAAAATCGTAAGGCCCTACGCCGCCGCCCACGCTCAGTGTGATCGTCGCCTTTTCGCTCATGCGGACCGTGCCGTTGCCACCGGCGGCGCTGGCGATGGCGATGGGGCGCCTGGCGTTATCTTCCTTCGTAAAAGTGTGCTGGTAGTTGCCAGCGCCGCCGGTGGCTTCCGCCCGCAGCGTAGTGCCGTCGCCGGGGATCAGCAGGCTCGTCTCGGCGAACGCGACCAGGTCCAGCGGTGTGCCGCCGCCGCCTCCTCCGAAGCTGAAGCTGATGGAGGTCGTGTCAGTGGCTTCCGCCCCGGTGGCGTCGAAGACCTTGGCGGTGATGCCGTCGCTGCCCTGCAGCAGCGGCGCCGTGTACTCGTGGTTCAGCACCGCCGACCCGCCGACTTGGGGAACGTTACAGGTGCAGTTGTTGAAGTCGCCCTTGCTGCACGTGCCGCCCGGCGTGATCCGGCCGAGTTGCGGGCCGTCATTGCGGATGCAGATAGAGTATGGCGGGGTGCCGCCGCGAACGGTCGTGGTGAGCTGGGTGCTGCCGCCGGGGACCAGGGCGCTGTTGCGGCTGGCGACCACGATGGCCAGAACCTGGTCCGGTGCGATGCGGACCGGCACCAGCGCGGACGCCGCCGCCCCCACCGCGTCGCGGACGCGCACCAGGATGGTGTCATTGCCCACCACGACCGGGGCGTTGTAGACACGGATGACCGAGACGGGACCGCGCTCCTGACGGGGCGTCAACTCGCACGAACAGTGCTCGATGCCGTCGATCGGGTCGCACTGGCCGGACCCGCCCTCGATCGGATCGTCCCGGCCGCCGAAGTCCTGCGAACCGAAGCAGGCGGTGTAGGGCGGGGTCCCACCGGTGATGACGGCTTCGATGTTCGTGGCCGCGCCGGGTGCGACCGACAAATTCTCGCTGGCGGCCACCACCCGCAGCTCCTCTTCGGATGTGATCAGCAGGGATATCGTCGTCTGGGAACGGGCGCCGACGGCGTCGACCACCTCGACGACCACCAGATCGCTGCCGACGCGTCCCTCCGCCGCGTCGTATGTCACCAGACACGCCGCGCCCTCCTCGACGCCTTCACATCCGGCCTTGCTGTCGTCATCGCCTGGCTCGACTACCAGCGGCCGCAACGCGCCGCCGCGGGTCTGCGGGTCGATCGAAAACGTGATCGAGTAGGGCGGCTCTCCGCCGGTGGCCTGACCGGTCAGTTGCACGCTTCCGCCCGGCGGCACCTGCGGACTGTCCGCCGAGGCCCGCGTGATCGTCAGGGCATCGGATGAGCTGACCGTAAGGGGGAGCGAAGCATTCGCCCGGTTGCCGCTGGCGTCGGACGCCCGCACGGTGAACACAACGTTGCCCGTCACGTCGCTGGGGGCAGTGTAGAGAGCACGGGAGATCGTGTCGCCGTCGTCGCTGCAAAGCGAACAGACCGCCAGGTTCAGCCCGCCGTCCAGTCCCTCCGCGGACCAGGTGATCAGGTAGGGTGGATCCTCGTTTGGGGGTTCGGTTTCGCCGGTCTGTTCGCACTCGACGGCCGACTGGTGCTGAGGGGGCACCGGCTGACAAGCAAGTAACTCGGCACTCTCCGCCACGAAGGGACGGCCGCCCGCGACGCGGGCCTCAACGATGAAGGACTCGCCGGGGGCGACGCGGTTGCCCGCCAGCGAACTCACGGAGACCGCCAAGGCCCCCTGAGGACGGACGATCGTCAGATTGATGCTGCGGAGGCGCTCGGTGCCGTCGCTTTCGCTGGTGGCAACTACCCGAACCGTCACGACGCGCCCATTGGCCCCCGGATCGGCCAGGACGGCGTTGATGCCCAGAACGCTCACTGTGGCCGGACCGGCGTCCGGCTCAGCCACGTCGAGAAGACCGTCCGGCGCGTCCACCGTCCATTCGAACGTGGCGGACTCGGACGTCACCACCGTCAGTTCAGCCGAACCCTCGTTGGCGTCGTCGCGGATCAGACGGCTGCGATTGCTCGACAGAAACGCGGAAAACGCCACGGCCGGCGGGCGCGGGCTCTCAGCCAGTGGATCCGGAATCGCCGTTTGCGGCGCCAACGAAAGGTCGCACCCGAGCTGGCCGGCCAACGTCACGCCGGCAAGCGCGACACACAGGGACCACGTTAAACGCATCCGGCAACGCCGGCCTCTTTTATGCCTCATCGCCACACCTCATGCCATCACGCGCCGCCCTCCATCGGGGGGGGGCGCTGTTACACGTTTCAGATCGTCTGGCGTCCCTGCGTTGGACAACGTCCGGTCCGCGATCCCTCCGGCGGCCGGTTCGACCGGCAACGCCGGCCTGAATTGAGTCAGTTCCCGCCCCGCCCCGACAGCGTCAGCAGGGGATCCAGAAACGGGTTGACCCGAATCTGGCTCGCGGCCGCGCCGGGATTCCCGATGATGCGGGTCTGGCGGAACCGCAGACCGGCCACCACCGACGTCGGCACCCGCGATTCGAGCAGCGGCGTCGCCGGACTGACGACGCCGGCGCGGGTTCCGCCCACGGCCAGCCGCGGCGTGGCCGCCACCGGCGCCGCCCGCGGCTGATCGAACGCGGAATCCGGTCCGCCGACGCGCTGCCCGAAGAACTGGACCGAGCCGCGCGCCGATTCTCGCACGGGGGTGAAATCGCCCTTTTCGGCCTGGACGATCCAGTCGGCGCCGCGCTCGACGCCCGCGGCGAAACTGTCACTTTGGAGTTGTTCAAGCGTCTCGCCCGCGGCCGCGAGGTTCTCCGTCGCCCCGGCGCCGGCGATGACCTGACCCTGATCGTCCACGACGCGGCCGCCCGGGATGGGGCCCGTCGTCAGATGCCCGGCGCCCGAGATCAGCTCTAATGCACCGGAAGCGGGCGCCGAGGCATCTGCACGTACGGTAGCGCCGCGGGCCACCAGATAGACCGGGCCGTCGGCGGCATCGGCCGCGATCAGCACCCAGTGCTCGCTTGCGGAACGGGACAAGACCGTCGCCGAGCCGGAACGGACGGCGACGGCCACCGCGACGCCGAGCGGTTCATTTGGCAGCACGTCCACAATCGAGTCGCCGCCGATGCGAACCACCACTCCGGCGTGCGGGAAAAAGACGGTCGCGCCCGACGGGGCGATCGAGCCGTCCTCTCGCGCAGCGGCCGGCAGGGTGACGACCCGGTCGCCCGGGCGGACGGCGAACTCGTTGGCGTAGACTTCATAATCGTGAAGGTCGAACGCCGGGCCGTCCACGCCTCGGGTGGCGCCGGCACCGGAAACCTCGGTGAGGTAGCCGACGGCGTCCTGGGCGGCGGCGGTCGCGGACGCCAGCACCATCCCCAGGGCGATCAGGCCGGGGCTCGCGGTCTTGCCGATAGACATCCTCGACGCTTTCTAGTTGAAAGAAAACCCGATCGAGATCCCATAGAACGCTCGATCATACTCGAACACCGACTGTCCCAGCCGGTCCACCACGTTAGCGTCGTCCAGCGTCCAGGTCGCGTGGGCGCGGACCGTCATGAGCACGCGGTCGATGGCCGGCGCATACCGGTTGTAGAGCACGCCATCGCGCAACACGTAGGTGCGCGACAGGCCCACCGCGTACTGCTGGATGAAATCCCTCCGCGGCCGCCGGTGGAAGTCCACCAGGCTGCCGTCCTGATACTCCTCCCATTCGAACTGAGCGCCGGCGTCCAGCAGCCAGCCCCACGGCAGCGGCACGGCGACGCCCCCGGCCAGCGTGTAGCCCTTCAGATCGAACTCGCTCCCCGCGGTCGCGTCCCAGGAGTACTCGAAGGCGCCGAACAGCTCCAGGAACCGGGCCGGGTAATCCGGATCTTCCTGCGCCAGTCCGTCGTCCCCCGGATGTCCCCACACGGTCAGGCCGGCGTCTTCATAGATCGGCGCCAGGTCCACCGTCCTGAATCGCTGCGCCAGCCCGATGGCCGGATACTCTCCGCTCCTTTCAAAGCGCCGGTCGAACACCGGCTCGAAATAGTCGCGCAGCTCATAGATAAAGTACACGTCCGTCACCGACCGGCGGTTCATAAAATGAACCTGCACCGACGGGCGCACCGCGTTCGTACTGACGAATCCGTCCCGGCCCAGAAGCGTATACGCATAGTCGTACTGGAGCTTCAGATAGACCGGGCCGAACTCCTCCTGTGCCGGGACCGCTTCGTACTGAAGGGCCACGCTGGCGCCATACTGCTGCTCGTCGAAGTCGCCGATGTCTTCGTGCCACAGCGCCGAGACGCGGCCCTGCAATCCCAGCGCCCAGCGGTCCAGGCTGCTGTCCAGCTTTCCCAAGTCGAGAGTATAACCGATCGCGGTGGCCAGAGTAAAGCCGAAATCGTCTTTGTCGCGGATGCCGCGCGGCAGATCGGTGCGTTCACCGAGCAAGACGACGTTGGTATCGTAGCTGGGCCCCAGGTTGACCGATAATAGCACGTCATTGCGGTATTCGGGCGCAGCCGGCGGCTGCTCCCGCATCGACGCGATGTGCTGCCGCTGACGGGCGATAACGGTGGGGATCGCGCGGCTGACGGACTCGGCCTGCGGAGGATCGCCGCGCATCCGCGTATCCAGGTCGCCGGCCTGGTCGAGCCGCCTGACCGCTTCGTCGAAGACGGCCGCCCGGCGGGCGTCGCCAGCGTCGCGGGCAGCCCGGAACGGAACGATCAGGCCCAGGTAGAGCGCGGCGTAGCTGCGCCACTCCTGCGGCGCCTGCGGATCGTCCGCCAAGGCCCTCATCAGCGCCTCGGCCGCGGCCAGGTGATTATGGTCGATGCGCACCCGCTCGTTCGGATCCCGGCGCGGGACCGCCTGCCGATAGCGAAGCACACCGAGGAAAAAGCCGGCCCGGATGCGATCCTGGGCGCTGAGGTCCTCCTTCAGCAGCGTTTCGAGCAGTTCGGCCGCTCGATCCAGGGTGGCCTCCGCTCCTTTGCGCAGCGCCTGGACCTCGGGAGTCGGGCGCGGCGGCTGCCCATCCACGACGTTCGAGTCGGCCAGCAGGCGCAGAGCCGCGTCCTCGTCCAGGCGGGCGATTTTGGAGCGGGCGATCACTTCCAGCAACTGCAGCACCGAATCCGGCTCCCGCAGGGCGCGGATCAGCCGTTCGAGGCTGTCCAGCATCAGCTCATAGCGGGCGCGCTCGTCGGACTCGGCCTGCCGGACCAGCGTACGTCGCGCGTCGATGTCGGCTTTCAACTCATCGAGCAACATCCCCTCCGCGTCCGCGATCGCGTCTTTGAAATCGCTTTCGCGGCCCAGCTCGTGCTCGAGGATGACGCGCTCGCGGAGGGGCAGGGCCTCGTCGTCGAGCCGGGCCGTCCATTCGGCGATCCTGGCCTCGATCTCCGCCAGCACCTGCGGATCGTCGCGGCTGCGGATGACCGCAAGGTTCTCCTCGATGACCCGTTCGTGGCCTAATCGCTGGTCGCGGAGGGCCAGACCGAGTTGACCGTAGCACAGGGCGCGATACAGCAGGGCGGCGGCGTTGTCGGGGTCGCGCTCCAGAACGGAGGAGAGCAGTTCGATGGCCCGCTCGTAGCGATTGACCTCGGGGCGGTCCGGCTGGCCGCCCAGATAGAGGTAGATGGCCTGCTGCAGGTCCACGAAGGCGTCGGCATCCGGCTCCTGCCCGGCGGCGGGTACGGCAAAGGGCGCCAGCGCCGGCATCGGCGCGAGCATCAGCACCCCGGCCAGGGGAAAGTGGCGTCTCATGGAACGGTGCTCTCGAGTGATACCGACGGAAACCCGACGGCGCGGTCATCAGTGTACGATGCGCCGCCATCGCCGGCGCGCCGCGTCACGGGTTGTTGCGGTCGTTGGCGGCGGCGTCGACAGTGGCCGCTTCCAGCACGGCCGCGAACGTCGTCACCGCCGTGCGGATCAGCGACGAGCGGACAAAGTCCTGTAGCTGCAACGTCGTGATCCCGCACGGCCCCGCAAAGAGCGCACCGCCGCCCAGCAGCAGCAACGCCAGGACCTTTCGCGACCGATGACGCATGGTTCCTCTCCCAGCCCCGGCGGCGGACGTTGGTCCGTCCGGTCACAGCGAGGCGAACAGGTTTTCCAGAACAAAAATGGCGGCGTCCGATCCGAACGAGATGACGGAGCGCAGCACGATGTCCGGGTCGATGCCGCAGCCGGACGCTTGCAACAGCAACCCGCCCGAGCCGACGAGCATCACCCATCTGAACGCTCGAATGTGCATGTTTGACCGTCTCTTTGCAGTTTGCACCGGGACTCCCGCATGTGCGACCGGCCAGCAGGTGCGGAACCGTCCCATCGCATTCGAACCTGCGGCGGGGGGGCTGTCAAGGACTATTACGGATTACGGTGCGGTCGTCACCTGCCGCAGCGTGGCAGTGGCCCATTGCTGCGCCGCGTCCGGGGTCTCCAACTTCCCATCTTCTGCGAGCGATGCGAGCAGCCAATAATCGCACCGCCGGTTGGACAGGTCGTCTCGGACGAGGTCCGCCAGTGACGACCAGGAGAGGGCGGGGTCACGGCTCTCGAGCTGGCGGATCTGGAACGGCCGTGCCCTGCGTTCGGCGAAGGTCCATTGATCGAGCGTCGCACCGCCGATGGACGCGATCCGCCCATCGGCGCCGATCACGATCCCCAGATGTCGATCGTACGGGTTCTGCGCCGCGGCGGCGTCGGGCACGTCGTCGAGGACGTCCGCCACCAGAGTGTCGCCGGCTGCGTCGCCACTGAGTTGCTCCAGGTCGGCCGTGCTGCCCAGCTTGCGCAGCGTCGGCCCCTCCCCGATCGTCGGCTCCGCGGTCGGCGGGATTGTCAGCGTCCACGAGATGGCATACGTGGAGGACGAACCGGAGACGTATTCGACGAAGATCGTCGGCGTCACGCCGGCCTTATGCGCCGGGAGCTTCTTCAGATCGCCCCGCCGACGCTTCGTCCAGTCCAGCAGGTCAGCGTCATCGGGGAGCGAGACGCCCTTGGCCTCCCAGATGTCTCGAAGGAGGCGCCAGGCCTCGTCCGGTTCCAGCGCCGCCGAGAGCGCTCCACCGAGGCGGGCCTCGAGGTCAGTTTCCACCCTGAGCCGGGACTGGTGGGAGAGGATCTCTTTCTTCAACGCCGCCACGTGGGCACTGCTTTCCCCCAGCGCCTGCGCGTCATCCGGATTCCACGTCCATCGAATGTCACCGCGCTCGTCGGGAACCGCGTCGAGTTGGTAACGGACCGGCTCCTGCCAATCCGCCAGCAACGGGTCGAGCGCCACTGCGTCCAGTCCTTCGAGTGTCGCCTCGGGGAGCCGCGCCCATCCGGCGTCGAGCCACGCGCTCACGCCGTTGGATGCCGCGTCGAACTGAGGGCGATCTTCGCCGACGGCCACGTCGACGCGAGCGGCGATGGTCTCGGCGCCGCCGGCGGCGGTGATGGCCTCCCCCAGCCCGGCGGGCGGCGGCAGACCCTGGCGGGAATTCTGCCGCGTCAGAAGGAACGGGTCCTGCCGCAGTTGTCCCAGCGCCTCGATCGCCGGCCAGTACGGGGGGGGCTGAAACGCCCGCTCCAGAGCCTTGGGATCGACGCGCGTGGGCGCCGCCCCGGGCGGGATCCGCGCCAGGTCCAGTCGCAGCGGCAGTTGATCCGTCTGCGGGAGGTCGATCGGATTGCCGCTGTCGGCAACCCACGGGGCAGACGTGACGAGTTCCATCACGCTGGGCGCGTCGGTCTCGACCTCCACCGGCGTCTTCGATTCGACGACCGCGGCATCGGGCGAGACTTGCCGCAGCCAATGGTCTTCGCGAAGTTGCCCGTTGATCGCGCCCAGCGCCGCCTTCGCCAACTGGAGATTCGCGACGACCCGCGTCCAGGCGACGTCCGCATTGAACCGCAAGGCGGCGGAATCCCAGGTGGCGGAGCACACTCGGTCGGCCAGACCGTCAGCGGTCGCGGTCAGGGTGACTTTATTCTGGAACTTGCCGATCTGCCCAGCGCCATCGGTGATTCTCAGCGACAACGAGCGGCCCAACTCTCTCAAGTCGTTCGTCAGGGCTTGCAGAGCGGCGTTCTGGATCTTCAGCAATTCCTCTTCAGCGCCGACATGGACTTGGGTCCCCACCCCGGCCTCGTCCGACAGGCTGATCTGCCCCGCCACAATCCTGAACTGGACCGCGCCGAGGTCGAACGACGCGGCGTCGCCGATCTCCACAGAGGCGCTCGCTTCGCCGTCCCAGCGACGCCCGTCCACCGACATCGTCCAGTCGACCTGTCCCAGCCGAACCCGCACCAGGGCGCCGTCGATCCGGCCCGCAAACCCGGCCGCGATGGTCTGGCGGACCGCGGCCGTCAGACTCGCGGCCGGCCCCTCTTGGCGATGGTGTTTGAGCCGCTCCAGCGGCTCATCGATCTTCCGCAGATCCTGGTCCGTCAGTCCCCAGAGTTGCCCCTCGCCGGGTAGGACCAGCGGGAACGTCCCGGTGTCCACGGTGATGCCGGGCACGTAGGCGGTGAGCGAGCCTTGGGTCTTGTCGGGATCGACGTCCGCGTGAACGAAATCCTCCAGCACCACACCCTCGAAGAAGGTCGTCTGCTCGAATCTCGCCCGCACGAACGCTTCGAGTTCCGTCAGTTCCGCGAATTCTTCCGCAACGACCGGCGCCGGCGGCGGCGCATCCGACGGCGGCGGGGCAGGTTTCTCCGCATCTTCCCGGGCCTCTGCCCCGGAACCGTCAGCTTCCACGCTCGTCGAAGGCGACCTCTGCTGGGTGCCGTTCGAGCGCAGGACTTGCAGCCCGGCCGCGCCCACCGCCAGGAGGATGACCGCGCCCACGGCGATAGCGCCCCAACGGCGGGCGGGTGGACGCCGCTCCTCCAACGTCGGCAAAGTAGACCCGGCGTTGCCGAAAGTAGACCCGGCGTTGCCGGGCGCCAGCGCCGGGGCCAACGCGCCGTCCCACCCCGGCGAGCGTTGGAAGCGAAAGGCCGATTCGCTCCAATGGGCCGTGACCGTGACGGCCTTGCGCCGGCGCGGCGCCACTTCGATCTTCAGATCGCTGATGGGTGCATTGATCGTGCCCGGGTGAATCGAAAGCTTGACCTTCATCGCCGCTTTCTGCGCCCGCTCGCGGATGCCGGCGATCAGTGCTTCGCGGCCGCGCTCCTGGGCGGATACCACGGCCTGCGCCAGCCGGCGGGCGAGTTCCGCCGGATCGCCCTCCAGCGTCTCCTTGCCCAGCCGCGGGCATTTCACGCTGAGCGTGGCCAGTTCGACGCTGTCCTGGCCCTCCGCCGGCGACAGCGCCACCCGCAGCGGCAGCACCAGCGTGCCGAACAGCACTCCGGCGTCGGCGTGTTCGGGCGGCTGCGGCTCGATGCGCAGGTGCTTCAGATAGCGGGCAATGAACAACTCGTCCCCGCGCGCCAGTTGGGCCCGGGCCGTCTCGGCCGCCGAGCGCGAGGCCAGCACCACCGCGCGGCGGATCACTGGCGACAGATCGACGAATTCCCAAGCCAGCGGCTCGCTTCTCCAGGCCAACCGGCACGCGAAGGTGTCCGTCTTGCCGGCCGGGCCGGACAGGCTCAGGTCGGCGGACACTTCAGAAACCAGGCCATTGACGGTGCAGTCGATGGTGGCGGAAGGGAACAGGCCGCTTTGCAGCTTGCTCCGGACCGCCTCGAGCTGCGCCGACTGGCGAGCGCGAATCGCCGCCACGATGCCCGACGCGGCCTCCGGCGGCGCAGGTGCGTCGAACGCCGGACCGTCGCCGCCTTCGCGGAAGGCCAACTCGACCTCGAAGTCCGCGGGCTGGATCCCCTCGATCTTGACCCTGGCCCGAGCGCGGCCGGCATAGGGCGATTCCTCCGCGTCGAAGTCGATCGCCTCAACGGCGACCGAGCAACGCCCAATGTCGACGAACTGCCCGACCAGGTTGTGAATCCATCGCTCGACGCAGGCCGCGCCGGCGTCGCGGACCTGGCGCTCCCGGACGGCGCGTGCGTCCGCCAGCGCCTGCGCCTGTCGCTGGCGGCAGGTTGCGGCCATGGCGGCGGCCGCCTGCCGCACGCCGTCCGGCCAATGCTGGACGTCCGGGGGGGGGTCATCGAGGATGCGCAGGGCTTCGTCCCACGTCGACGCGTCGAACGCCCGCTTGGCGCCGGCGAGCCATTGCCGTGCCTGCTCCCGTTCCCGCGCCACCCGCTGCTTTTCGACCTCGGCGATTTCGATCTGGCGCTCGACCTCGCTTTTGATCCGCTGTTCTTCGGACAGCACGTCGTCAGGCCAGAATCCGAGTGCGGGCCGGCGCGACAGGCGCTCGGCGGCCGCGACCCAGTTCTTCGCGTCCACCTGCCGGGACAGGTCGGCGAGCCACGTGCGGGCGGCCGCGTGGTCGCGTCGTCGCTGTTGCGCGATCCGAACCTGATCGCAAAGCCCTGTGCCTGACTGGATCAGGTCGTCCGGCAATCCGGTCATGTCCGGCGGCTGAGAGGCCAACCGGCCGGCTTCGTCCCAGTTTTCCGCCTCCACGGCGGACCGGGTGCGCGCCAGCCACTCGCGGGCCTGCTCCATGCGCCGCTGGAGGTCGCGGGCCTGGCGCACCTGTTCGCCCACGGCCGCGGCCGCGGTCCGCACCGTCGGCGGCCAGTGTTCCAGTCTGGGGGGGGCCTTCAGAATCGCCTCCGCACCGTCGAAGTCCTGCCGGTCAGCCGCGTCGGTGGCCGATTGCAGCCATGCTTCCGCGGTTTGCTGATCCGCTTCGATGCGCTCCCGGGCGGCCTCGGCCTGCCGGCGCGTGCGGGATTCCGCGGCCTCTATCGAAGCCAGCAGGGAAGCAAGCGCCGCGGACAGCTCGGCCGGCCAGTCTGCGCCCGGAGTGACGGATTGGGTCCGTTCCTTCAGGCTGTCCATCGCTGCCAGGGCGACGAGGGGATCGTCCGGCGCGATCGCATCCATCTCGCGCTGCAGGGCGGTGATCCGTGTGTGAGCGGCAATCCAGCTTCGTGCCTGCGCCAGCCGCCTTGCCTGACGACCGTCGAGCGCCGCGGCGTCAAGGTCCTCGCCGAGCGCTTCCGCGGCGGCGGACCAGTCCTGCCTGTCGACCGCCTCCATGCCGCGCCGAAAACGCAACTGCCCCTCGGCCTTCGCCAGCAGTCCGCGGGCCGCCTGCACCGTGGCCTCGTCGACGTCGGCTGCCAGCACCGCCGAGGCGGCCTGCCGGCAGTCGTTCCAATCGACCTCGTCCGGCGCAGCGCTGGAGGCGGCCTCCAGCGCGGCCGCCAGGCGGCGTCGGGCAAGCTCGCCCGCGTCGATCGTCTTGACGAAGGGACGGAGGCGCTCGACCACCTCGCCGGCAGCGGGTCGATTCTGCGGCAGGCGTGACAGCATCCGGGCGACGACCTGGCACCATGCCTGCACCCCGGGGTCATCGGATTCGCGCAGGTCCTTCCGCCGGGCGCCGTTGAAGCGCACCATGGCCATGTACTCGGACATCTCCACCATGCGGTGGGCGTCCGGCTCGACCAGGTAGGGGTGCTGTCGCTCCGCCAGCAGGTGCAGGATGAAGCCGGCGGAGATGATGTCGGAACCCGGCTCGAAGGTGTCGAGCTGAAGGGTGCCGTACTTTTCCGGGTCGATGAAGGCGCAGATGCGGTCTTCTCGCTCGAATTCGCCGGGATCGAGCAATTCCCACACGCCGGTGCCCAGGTCGGAGCGGTCTGACGCTACCGCCAGGTTGAGGTATGCGTCCGTCCCGAAGGCGGCACAGACGGCAGGAGCGATGCCGAAATCAGTGACCTTCTCGATGCCATCGGGCGAGACCAGCAGGGTCCCCCCGCTGAGACCGCCGTGGATGGCGGGCCGGCCATCGCCGCCGTGATGCGCCGCCCTGAGGGCGTCCGCCAGAGCCACCGCCCAGCGGAGCAGCTCGCCGGCGCTGGAGGGGGCCTGGTCGGCGTCGAAAAGCGTGGCCGCCCGGATCGGCTCGGCCGACTCGTGTTCGACGCAGAAGCCCTCGTCCATGCGCTGCACTTCCGACGTGAAACGCAGCACGTGCGGGGACTGCGCCGCCAGTGCGACTTGCCGCGCCGCGGCCTGACGCAGCGCGTCGTGCAGCGCCCGCAATTGCTCTTCGCTGGCCTGCGGCGGCGTCAGAATCACCCGTCGGAACGTCTGGCTCATGGAGCGATCCATCCGACCGGCCGGCGACGCAAAGTAGACCCGGCGTTGCCGGGGGACCGAGACTGTACCCGCATCCGCCATGACGCGAAGGCCATGCTCGGGACTGCCCCTCCACCGGGCACGGCGGCTGCGGGGCGCGGGATCGAAGGTCTGGTCATGCTCGTTTCGATACCCTCAGGCGCCGTCGCCGGCCAGGCGCCGAAAGTAGACCCGGCGTTGCCGGGCGCTTGGCCGTGGTCGCGTCGACCGACGTGCGCCGGCATCGACACCGGCGCTGGTGACACTTATACTCTCTTTTTCCCGCGCTCGTACACGCCGGTGAGAGGTCGGGGACGGCGCGAGCAGAGTCCGGCAGTGCCAGGCATCGACGCGACCGGCCCGTCTCGGCGACGAGGCGGGGCCAGTGTATCTGCTTTCGACGGCCGAAGCCAAACCATCAGTCCGCAGAGTTATGGCGACAGGACACGACTTGACGCTCGACGACGCATCGCAGGCGCTGCTGGGGCGATTTCGCACCGCGATGGGCGGCATGGACGAGGCCGGCCGCGCCCGCTTGGCGGCCGCGCTGCTGCGCTCGGTGGCCGAGCAGACGGAGACCCTCGCCGACGGCCGGCAGGACGTGCAGCGCCAATCCCGAGAGATGGCTCAGAAACTCGCGGCCAGCGAGTCGGAACGGGCCACTCTGGCGGACCGGCTGGCGACGACGCAGGCCGACCTCGAACACGCCCGCCGACAGTTGGAAGCCGAGACCGGACGGGCCGCGGAGCACCAGCGGCTGATTCAGGAGCAGCGCGAGCGGCTCGGCGGGCTGCAGCGCCAGGTTTCCGAACTGGAGACGCGCCTTACCGCCCGCGAGCGTGAGGTCCATGAGCTTCAGCGCGAGAACGAGCAACTTCTCCTGCAAGCCCAGCGGTCGCAGGCGGCGTCTGCCGGCGCGGGGGGGGCGGAACGCGCCGCGCTGGAGGAGCGCATCGCCGCCCTGACGACGGAGAACAAGAAGCTGGCCGCCGAGTTCGAGCAGTTGCGCACCGACAAGAACGCCGAGATCGACCGGCTCAACGACGCCCTGCGGGCGGCGCAGGGGGCGTCCGGCGGCGGGACGGAGGCGCTGCTGGCGAACTGGTGGCACACGCTGGGGGCGGCCAGGCCGCCGGTGGCGCTGCCCCTGGGAGCGCCGCAGGAGAAGGCCGGCGACCATCTGGTCGCCGCCTTCATCGAGCTGGCCCACTTCGCCTACGAGTTCGAGCAGGGCATGCGCGTCTTCCTCGACCGCTACACGCGGCACAACCCCAGCGTGAAGGTGCCGTGGGAAGTGTACGCCAAACGCGAGGACGTGCTGAAGATCGTGCAGCAGACGGTGGCGGCCCAGGGGGGCAAGCCGGTAGGACCGCTGCGGATGAAGCTGCGTCTCTTGCGTTCGTGGACCGCGGCCGCCATGATTGGCAATGACGTGGCCGTGGAGTCCATCGCGTCGGAGTTGCACGATCACCTGATGGGAGAACTCGGCGCCGGGAGCGATCCGAACCGCAAGATCAAGGATTACCTGCGCAGCGACGGACACCATCTGTTCCAGCAGCACATAAGGGAAGTGCGCGCCACCAAGCTCGCGGAGACGTATGGGCGCGGCGGATGAATCGCGGCGTCGCAGGACGTCTGGGAATGTCGAATGTCGAACGTCGAATGTCGAGTGCCAACGGGCGGGACGCGCGCAAGCGTTGAACGACTGAGGCCCACGGGGACGCTGCGGCGACCGGCCGCGGCGGCGCTCGTCCTCCTGGTCTTGGTGGCGGTTTCAGGCTGCAGCGGCAGGCGCGTCACGCTGATCCAGGACGAGTACGTCAACACCGCGATCCACCTCAATCGTTCGCCCGGCCAGCGCACCGGCGAACCGCTGGAGGTCAACGTCGTCTGCGTCTACCCGAGCGACCTGGAGAAGCCGGAAAACGCGCTGCTGTCGCCGGATTCGAGCATTACCGCGCAGCTCTGGTTCGCCCGCCGGCCGCAGAACCCCCCTCAGCCGGGCCAGTTCAATCTGCCGGCCGCCCAGATCTATCTTCTGACCGACGAGAAGGACGTCTACGGCAAGGTGGTGGGCAAGGCGCTGCGGGGGGCGAAAAGGGACGGCCGCGCCGAGGTGACGGTGGGCGGAATCGAGTTTCGCGAAAAAGGCTGGTTCAAGAGCGGGTCGGTCTATTCCAGCCGGTCGGTGATCTACGTGTTCGCCCGGTTCTTTGATCAGAACGGGGCCGTGTTGCCGATCGCGCCGGCGAAGTTCAACCCGCCGGGGTCGTACGGCAACCCGTTGCGCGTTCACGTCGGGGTGCGGGATCCGGCCGGCCGGGCCGAGCAGTTCATTGAGATCGCGATGAACCGCGAGTAAGCGCGGCTCCGATCCGAACCGCGACCGTCAGGGAGCGGCTCCGATCTGAACCGCGACCGTCAGGGAGCGGGTTCCGATCCGAACCGCGACCGTCAGGGAGCGGCCAACGTCCGAACCGCGACCGTAAGGGAGCGGCCGAAACGAGTGAGTCTCCCCCGGCCTCGCCGGATGCGTTGATGAGATTCTGGACTGAGACACATTGGTCGGAGGGCATGTTCCTTCGGCCGCACCATTTGCAGGCGGCCCAGCGGTGGTTCGACACCGTGGTGGCGGCCGGGTACGACGCGCTGCGCCCGTTCGCATGGGGCTTCGTCGAGATGAGAATCGCCCCCGAGCCGCTGGAGAACTTCACCCTGCGGCTCGACGAGTGTACCCTGCGGCTGAAGGACGGCACCTGGGTCAACATCCCCGAGAACACCGAGATCGCCCCGCTGAACTTCGAGAAGGAGCTGGCCGCGGCGGGCGGGTCGATCCGGCTCTTCTTCGGCATCCCGCGGCGGCAGGAGGTCCGTGCCAACAGCGTGCCGCTGGAGCGCCCCGACCTGGTGGACGGCAACCCGCGCTACGAGCCGCACGCGCTGATGCGCCGCGACGAGAACACCGGCAAGAACCCGCAGATGGTCTACGTCCGCCGGATCCGCGGGCGGCTCTTCACCCAGGACGCGGACATGACCGGCTTCGACGTGGTCCCCGTGTGTACGGTTCGTCGCAGCGACCGGCCGGGGGCGACGCCGGAGATCGACGTTCTGGGCGCAGGTCCGCTGCTGGCGCTGCAGGCTCACGCCGGACTCAGTTCCATGGTCAAGTCGCTGGCCGACCAGGTGGAGGCCAAGGACGAGGTGCTCGCCCGCGAGGCGCGCGACCACCGCATGCGCTTCACCGACGGCGTGGCGGCCAGCACGGAGCACCTGCTCAAGCTGCACGTCCTCAATGAGACGCGCGCTCACCTGCGGGCGCTGCTGCAATCGCCGCTGGTCCACCCGTTCGACGCCTACCAGGTACTGGCCCGCCTGGTGGGGCACCTGTCCATCTTCAGCGACGACCTGACGCCGGGCGCCTTGCCGGACTACGACCACGACCGCCCGGCCGAGACTTTCGACCAGTTGCGGCGGCGCATCCTGGTGCTGCTGGAGTCGATGCGGCCGATGGCCTACGTCGAACGGCGGTTCACCCGCGTCAAGGACGCACGCGGCAAGGAGGGGCTGGCGGTCGAACTGGACCGGGGCTGGATCGACGACAACCTCGACATGTACGTCGGCCTGCAATCCACCGAGATGGACGTGCAGGAACTGGAGCGGTTCATCTACGGGAAGCTGAATCTGAAACTGGCGTCGCCGTCGCGGGCGCCGCGCATCTACAACCTGGCGGTGGCGGGGCTGCGGCTGGAGATCAAGGCGGCCCCGGCCGGGACGCTGCCGCGCCGCGACGGCTTGCACTACTTCCGCATCAACAAGACGATAGGGCCGGACCGGACCGGCTACTGGCGTGAGTGTGAGCAGGAGCGCGGCATCCGCATCTCCATCCAGGAGGGCCAGCTCGACACGTTCGACGCCTTCGCGCCCACGCTGTACGTCATTCAGAGGGAGCGGCCATGACGGCGCCGACCCGAGCCGTGCGTCGCGCCGCCATCCCGTTTGCCGGGGGAAGTTGAGTGTCGAGAGTCAAAGCCAGCCAACCCGCGGCGGACGCCGGCGCAGCCGGTCGATCCTCCCTGGCGCTGACGGCCGCCTGCGGGCCGGTGTTCGAGTTCGTCTCGAACTTCGGACGCCAGGTCAAGCACGGCCACACGCCGCCGCCGCAGCAGGTGCGGTTCGACGCCATCACCGCCCTGCGCGACGCGGACGATCTGGCCCGCAACGATCCGGCCGCCGAACGGGTCTGGAACGACCACGCCCGCGCTATGATGGTCTACCTGATCGACTACAAGATGCTGAACACGGCGTGGGACGGGGCGGACTTCTGGGCCGGCAACCCGCTGGAGACCGATCCTGAGTTTCTCAACCACGCCCAGGCGCTGGGCGGAGAAGAGTTCTTCTTTGACTGTGACGAGATTCAGAAGCGGTTCGAGGAGGCGGACCGGCGCAACCGGCCCGACGCCGCAGCCCTGGCGGAACTGCTCAGCCTGTACTTCGTCTGCCTGCGGCTGGGGTTTCGCGGTCAGTATCACGACCGGCCGCAGGAACTGGCGGACTATACCCGCAGGCTCTTCACCCGGTTGCCCGCCTACGCGACCACACGCGACAAGGAGATGTTCCCGCAGGCCTACCGTCACCAGCAGGAGCTGAAGGTCAACTACAACCTCGGCATGAGCCTGACCATCGTCGTGGTGGTGTTCCTGATGATCATCGGCGCCTCGATCGTCGCGGGCCGGCTGGCGTGGAACAGCGCCGTCTCGGACATCCGGGAGAGCGCGGATCGCTGGCAGACGAAGCTGACCGAAGGGAGTTAGGGAGTCCGGGACGTGAAGAAGCTCCTCGAGGCATTCAAGGCCCTGCCCAAGGAAGTCAAGGCGATGCTGATCATCGCCGGGGTGGGATCGCCGATCGCCGTGGCCTATACGGTCAAGCGCTGGCTGTTCCCGCACACGCCGTGGCCGATCATCATCCTCGGCGTCGTTGGCGTCGCGCTGGTCGTTTTGGCGGTCGGCTGGCTGGTTTCCTGGCTGTTTCTGGGGCGGTCGCGCAAGCGCCGCGACCAGATGGCGTCGTCGCTGGCGTCCGCGGGAAAAAGCGGGCCGGTGTCGATCGAGGTGGGGGCCGCCATCAAGGCGAACAACGAGAAGTTCTTCGCCGCCGTCCGCGACATGCGGAAGAACATCGGCATCAGCGTCTATGACCTGCCCTGGTACATCGTGATCGGCGATTCCGGCTGCGGCAAGACCAAGCTGGTCAACGAAGGCGGGTTGACCTTCTCGACCGGAAAGCCCGAAGGCTATCAGCTCGGAACCCTCAACTACAACTGGTGGTTCACCGAGGACGCCATCTTCATCGACATGGCGGGCCGCCTGTGCAACCCGCAGGACGATTCCGACCACCGCGAGTGGCAGGCCTTTCTGAACACGGTCGGCAAGGGCCGGCCGGGCTTCCCGATCAACGGGGCGTTCGTCTGCGTCTCGGCGGAGCACCTCTTGCAGGACCCGCCGGAAAAGGTCGAGGCGGACGCCAATACGGCGCTGGAGCGGCTGCGCGACCTGCAAACGAAGCTGGGCGTGACGTTCGCCACGTATCTGATCATCACCAAGTGCGACAAGATCCTGGGCTTCATGCAGTTCTTCGACCGGGCGGAACGCGACATCACGGTCAAGAACCAGATCTTCGGCTGGTCCAAGCCCGGCAACTTCAATGAACTCTATGACCCGGATGATTTCCGGCAGGATTTTGAAGAGCTTTACGGACGCCTGCACGACCTGCGCCTGCGGCGGCTGGCGGACGACGCGGACGAAACCGACCTGGGGCTGGCGTATACCTTCGCGGAGGAGTTCCGCGAACTCGTCTCGCCGCTGGAGACCTACGTCCGCACGCTGTTCCCGATGATCCGCAATCCGCGGGCGGTCAAGAACCTCATCTTCCGCGGCATCTACTTCACCAGCGCCACCCAGGAAGGGAACCTGATCCTGAAGCACTTCACGGAGCGGCTGGGGGCCGACGCCGCCGACCAGTTCGCCCCGCTGGACCTCTATCCCAACAAGCGCCCACACTTCATCAAGGACGTGTTTTTCCGCAAGGCCTTTCCGGAACACGGGCTGGTGTTCCGCAACGAGGCGCAGGTGGTCCGCAACCGCAAGCTCTCGCGGCTGCTGCAAGTCGGCACGGCCGCGGCGACGGTGGTCTTCGTCGCGCTGCTGGCGATGAGTTTCCGTACCTTCGCCCGCGTCATCGGCCAGCCGCGGCTCAACGCGCAGGATACGCTGAAGCACCTCGACGAGGGTCCGCCGGCCGAGGCACTGAAGGTCGCGTGTACGCTGTCCGGCGACGTGGACTCGCTCAAGCAGCACACGTTCTCCGCCAACATGCTCTCGCTCTGGGTGGGCGCCGACCGGCCGATCCAGGATCTGACCACCATTCGCGCGGCGCTCTTCCAGCAGCGGGTCCTGGCGGCCGTGCTCCAGGACGCGTCGGAGGCGCTCAAGCGCGGCTCGATCTTCGACCGGCCCGGCGAGGATCCGGCCCTGGCGTTGCAGACGCACGTGTCGGCGCTGGAGGAATACCTGCTGTGGGCGGGCTGCAAGGCGGAGCCGGGCGCCGAGGCGTCAACCGCCGCGGGCGTCTACACGTTCGAGGGTTTTCAGAAGCTGACCGCGGTGGTGACCGACGAGAAATCGATCGTCAACACGCATCGTGAGGCGGTCGAAAGCGAAGCACACACCTATTTCACCACGCTGCGCGAGCGCGGCCGCGGCGCGCTGGACCCGTCGGCCCTGATCGATGCCGGCGGGCAGAGTACACGCAGCGTGGTGCAGTCGGCGGTGGCCGCGCTGCACGACCGGATGCGGCCCCACGCCACGTTGGACGGCGACCACCCGGACCCCGTCATCCGACGATGGGTGGGGATTCAGGCGGCGTGCAGCACGGCGATGACCAGCCTGGACGGCTGTCTCGAGCTGGTGACCGCCGGTCCGTCGGTTTCCACGCTGGAAGGAGCACAGTCGCTTCAGCACGGTTTCGTGCAGAACTACCAGTCGTTCGACGCCGCGCTGGCCGCCGCGACGTGGGCCAGGGACGATCTGGCCGGCGCGGAGATCCCTTCGCTGGCCGACGCCCTCCTCCGCCAGCGCGGGGAGTGGGTGGCCATCGAGCAGCGCTTGCAGGCGGCGTATCAGCGCTGCGGGCGGGCCGACGCCGCGGCGTACATTCCGTCGTTGTCGCTGGGCTACGGCCCCGCCGGCGTCGACGGATTGGACCGCGTCCTGTGGCAGGAACTGCGGCGCTGCGGGCTGGTCAACCAGGATTATTCCGAGGGCGTCTTCGAGAAGGAGCGGTTCGCCAAACTGTTTCTGGCGATCCCGAAGACGTACGCCCACGTGATCCGCACGCTGCCGCAGCCGGCCAGCCCGCCGCCGGGCGGGCAGGAGCGCATCGAAGAGATCCAACTTACGGACGACGCGACGGCGGTGCACGACTATCTGCGTCCGATCCATCAGCGGATCGCCGCCTACGATTTCGCCGCCCAGGCTGCGTCGTCTTCCCTGGCGGCGGAGTGGGTCTTAGAGCTGGAGTCGCTGCTCTATCCCGACGAGGGCCAGGCGTCGGCGATCAACGTGCCCAAGCTGGTCATGCCCGAGCCTTGGCGCCTCGGGGAGTTGACGGCGCTGAGGGACGCGTACGTGACGTTTGTGCAGCGCGGCCGTGGCACGCTGCTGCTGGCGTCGGTGCAGGGGCGGCTGGGTGCATTGCGGGACGGATCCTCGGAGTGGGGCTTCGCCGAGCTTGCGGAGGGCTGGCGGGAGGCGGGCGAGTCGTCCTACCTGATCGAGATCCCCCGGACGCCGGACGCGGCGCCCGCGCCGGCGCAGGCGGCGCCCCCCCCCGTGCGCCCGGCGAGCCGCCCCCCGGCGACGCGGCC
>QZJT01000024.1 GCA_003597935.1 Phycisphaerales bacterium
TGTAGCGCAACGTGCCGACCAGCTCGCCGGTCTCGGTGCGATACGTAGTGGCGCCGCTCTCGAGGTCCGTCAACCGGGCGACGCCGAAGTCGATCACTTTCGGCTGTCCAGTTGCGTCGACGAGGACGTTGCCCGGTTTCAGGTCGCGGTGAATGACGCCGCGCTGATGGCCGTGCTCGACGGCGTCACAGACCCGGGCCAGCAGCTCGAGCCGACCCCGTCGGTCCAGGCCGCAACGGCCGGCATACGTCAGAATGTCACAGGCCTCGGCGACGTGCTCCATCACCAGAAAGGGAATGGCGACACCGGCCTCATCATGGACTCCGGCATCGTAGATCTGGGCGATGCCGGGGTGCTGGAGCCGCGCGAGCAACTCCGCCTCACGGGCGAGTCTGGAAGCGCGTTTCGTTCCGGCGAAACCGACGCGCATCAGCTTGAGTGCGACGCTGCGGCGCGGCTGCTCCTGCAGGGCTTCGTAAACCACTCCCATTCCGCCCGAGCCGATCAGGCGCCGGAGGGTGTAGCGGCCGATCCGGCGACCGATCATCGCATCGGGCGGCAGGTCCGCTTCGATGATCTCTTCGCTTCGCAGCGGAGAACTGAGGAAAGCTTCCGCGGCGGCATCGGCCGCCAGAAGTGAGCGAACCTCCGCCCGGACATCGTCGTCGTCGCAGGTCTGGAGCAGGAAATCGCTTCGCCGGTCGGGCGGGAGTTCCAGCGCGGCGTGGAACAGCTCGTCGACGCGGCTGGATCGATCAACTCCCATCGGCCTGATCCGCGTCGTCTGCCCCGTCCTCCAGTCGGCGGCGCAGCCAAGCCCGCGCCAGGCGCCACTCCCGCTCGACCGTCCGCAGAGAAATGCCCAGGAACGCCGCGACCTCCTCGTGCGTCATGCCGCCGAAAAACTTCAGCTCGACGACGTGGGCCCGGCGCAGGTTGATCTCCGCCAATTCACCCAGCGCGTCGTCGAGCTGCGCAAGGTCCGCCGATCGAGCCTCGAAGGCGTCCAGGGCTTCGTCCAGCGGCAGACGTCGGCTCCGGCCGCCGCGCTTTTCCGCCGTTCGGCGTCGGGCGTGATCGACCAGCACCGAGCGCATCGCCCGGGCGGCAATGCCCAGGAAACGTCCGCGGTCGGCCACGTCGACGCGGCTCTGATCGATCAGGCGCAGATACGCCTCATGGGCCAGGGCCGTGGTCTGAAGCGTGTGATGGCCGGGCTGCCCGCGCATCTGCCGGCCCGCCAACCGCCGCAGCTCGTCATAGATGCGCTGGAACAGCTCCCGCTCGGCCGTCTCATCGCGGTGGCGCATCTGGAGCAGCCCGTTCGTTGCGTCTTCCACCGTGTGAGCCATGGCTGCAGATCCAGAATTCCGAAGTCTGGCTGGCGGGTTTCCGGTCGGAATCGCGTTTCTGCCAACGGGGCCCGCCGAGCGCCCCCTATTCTACCACGGCCGGAGGCTGGCGAGATTCGTTTTCTACAGCGATCACGATTGGAGAATGACATGCTCATTCACAGACTTGCCCGTTTGACATTATCGGCTGGCCTGACCGCCCTGTTGGCGTCGGGGACGGTCGGTCAGACGGCCGGACCGGAGTTTACCTATCAGGGTCACCTCAAACAGGCCGGCCGGCCCTTCAACGGAAACGCCGACTTCGAGTTTCGGCTGTTCGACGCCGAAGTCGGCGGGACGCAGATCGGAAGTCCCGTCATGCTCCCGGGCGTGCCGGTCGCAGCCGGCTTGTTTACGGTCAGGGTCAACGAGGCTGGCGAGTTCGGATCCACGGCGTTCAACGGCGACGCCCGCTGGCTGGAGGTCAGCGTCAACGGCACGCCCCTCTCGCCTCGCCAGGCGCTCACGTCCGCGCCGTACGCGCTGGCGCTGCCGGGGATGCGGACGAAGGAACGCCCCGATAGCCCGAACGTTCTCGGAGGGCATAAGTCGAACGGGCCGGGGAACGAGCACGATCCGCTGGGCATTACCATCGGAGGGGGCGGCAGCGGAGTGGACCCTCAACGGGCCAATGCGAGTTACTCCACGATCTCCGGAGGACTGGGCAACACGGCTCAAGGCGCCTACGCGAGCATAGGGGGCGGGCTGCACAACAACGTCATCTACGACAACGGCACCATCGCCGGTGGTGTCGAAAACGTCTCCGCCGGCGGGTCGGCCTTCGTGGGTGGGGGGTGGGACAACATCGCCGCGGAGGCGGGGGTCGTGGCCGGTGGTTTCCACAATCGGGCGAGTTTCCACGCCGTCGTCGGAGGTGGAGACAATAACAACGCATCCCATCCGCACGGGTCGATCGTGGGCGGTTACCAGAACACCGCGGAGATACGCGGCTTCGTCGGCGGCGGCAACAACAACCACGCGGCCGGCGGCAACGCCTTCGTCGGTGGCGGAGGTGGGAACTACGCCTACTCCGAAGCCGCGGTCGCCGGCGGTTCCAACAACCACGCCGGAGGGCAGTTCGCGGCCATCGCCGGCGGCACGGGAAACGTCGCTGATGGTGCCGCCTCTGCCATCCCGGGCGGCCTCGGCAACAGCGCGATGGGCACGTACAGCTTCGCGGCGGGGCACCAGGCCAAGTCGCTGCACAACGGCACGTTCGTGTGGGATGGAGAGCTATTCAGCGATTTTGCTTCCACCGGCGAGCAGCAATTCCTGGTTCGCGCCTACGGCGGCGTGGGCATCAACACCAACGCGCCGGCTCAGGGCGCGGCGCTGACCGTGGCCGGCCTGACGCAGACCGACGGCTTTCGCATGACCACCGGCGCCGCCGAGGGTTATGTTCTGACCACCGACGCCAATGGCGCCGGAACGTGGCGGCCGGCGTCGGGCGGCGTACCCAACCCGCTGGTGCTCACCGGCGACCAGCCGGGGGGGGCGGTCATCCTGGGCAAGAACACCGCGACGGGAGACCTGTCCGCGGGCGTGGCCGGTTACGCCACCGGCCCGGGCGGCATCGGCGTGTACGCCCAGAGCGACGATCCCTCCAGCACGGGCATATGGGGCCGCGCGACGGCCGAGACCGGCATCACCACCGGCGTGCTCGGCCAGACCTACAGTTCGGAGGGTCGAGCGGTCTTCGGGCTGGCATTGGGCTCGACCGGCAAGACGTACGGCGTGTTCGGCCGGACGCTCACCGATCAGGGCGTGGGCGTGCGCGGCGAGGCGCTGGCGGACTCCGGCATCACTTACGGCGGTTACTTCACCAGCAATTCCGGTGATGGGGTCTACGGCAAGACCGACAGCAGCGCGACGCTGGCCGCGGGCGTCCGGGGAATGCTGAATTCGAATACCCCCGGGGCGCTTTCGGCCGGGGTACACGGACGCGTCGAGTCCACCGGCGATCAGGGGATTGGTGTCTACGGAGTGCACGCCGGTGACGGGTGGGGCGTGTACGGCCAGACCCACGGGGGGCGGGGCGTGTATGGTCTTGCTTCCGCGGGGCAGGGAGTGGGCGTGTACGGCGCCTCCTCGAGCAACGCGGGTTACGGGGGTTACTTCAGGAACACTGGCGGCGTCGCGCTGAAGGTCGAAGGGGGTTTCGACGCGAACAGCACGGCCACCATCGGCGGCGAACTTACGGTGGCCGGCGCCACCACCATCAACGACAACCTGCTGGTGGACGGCACGGCCACTGTCGACGTGCTCCAGATCACCGGCGCCGACCTGGCGGAGAAGTTTCCCGTCAGCGAGGACGCTCAGCCCGGCATGTTGATGGCCATCGACCCGCAGCACCCAGGCAACCTCTGTCTGGCGCGGGGCGCTTACAACCGATGCGTCGCGGGCGTGGTCAGCGGGGCCAATGCGCTCCCCGTGGGCGCCGTGCTGGGAAACCTGCCCGGCCAGCAACGAACTCTGCCGATCGCCCTGACCGGTCGCGTATGGGTTTACTGTGACGCGACCGACCTTGCCATTGTGCCGGGCGACCTGCTGACGACGGCCAGCCGCCCGGGTCATGCCATGAAGGTCGCAGACTATCCCAGGGCCCAGGGCGCCATCATCGGGAAAGCCATGACGGCGCTTGAAAACGGCACGACCGGGCTGGTGCTCGTCCTGGTAAATCTGCAATGACCAGTTTCGAGGAAACCATGACTCCTGCTTCGTCAAGGATTACGCCAGTGACCCACACGTTGTTGCATCGCTTCGTCGCGGTCTTCGGAGGCATGGTGGCGCTGGTTCACGCCATGCCGTCACCCGCCGGGACTGTGATATTCGACGTCATCGGCGAGACGGACGACCTTCCGGCCACCCGGCTGCACCTCGTATCCGGCGCTTTTGAGTCCGTTCGGGCGGAAGCGCTGCTGGAACTCGATGATTTCCCGCTGGGCGGCGGCGCGCTGGTGAACCTGGAAGTAACGCAGTTTCAGGTGACCGCCCCGGGCGCCCACCTGGTGATCGGCACGACCGAAGGCGACGTTCCCGTGCCTTATCCCGAAGTCGCTCTGTTCCGCGGGCACGCGCCACAGTGGCCCGATTCCTGGGTGTTTCTGGGAATCACGCCGGACCGCGTCAATGGGATCATCCATTTGAGCGACGACACGGAATACATCATCGCCCCCGTGCCTGAGCGCTTGGCATCGGGTGAGCCGGATGATCACGTCATCTATGACCGGTTCCTGCTGGGCGATGATCTACCGTTTCCGCCGCTGGAATGCCGTCCGGTCGAGCGGCCGGATCGGCCTGGCGCGCGTCAGTCGGGCAGGAGAGGCTCCCCCTCCAGCGCCTACGAGCGTCGCGTGGGCTGGATCGGAGTGGACTGCGACTGGGAGTTTCGCATCCTGTTTCTCACGCACGGTGACGCAATGGCCTATGCGGTGGAGGTCCTGGCCGTCACGCACATGATCTATGAACGGGACGTCGACGTGCGGATGTACGTCAACTATTTGCGGGTGTGGGATGTTCCCAACGATCCCTACGTTGCGACCGACCTGGAAGACGCCCTCGAAGAGTTCGAGGACGTCTGGAACGAGCAACTGGGTCACGTCAGCAAGGACGTGGCGCACCTGCTCTCCGGGCGCCGGTTGGGCGGCGGGATTGCCTATCTCGATGTTCTGTGTGACGGGTTCGGCGTCAGCGGAAACTTCCGAGGTACGTTTCCGCGCCCGCCCCGCGACCGGCAGCCGGGCAACTGGGACATCAAGGTGGTCCAGCATGAAATCGGCCACAACTTCGGTTCACCGCACACCCATTGCTATGATCCACCCATCGACACGTGTGCCGGTGAGGGGTGGGACTGTCCCCATCCACAGGTCTGCCAGGTGGGCACGCTCATGAGCTATTGCAATCTGTGTCCGGGCGACACGCGCAACGTCGATCTGAAGTTCCACCCGCGCGTCATCAGTGAGGAACTGCGCGAAGACGTAGATTGCATGCGCCTGGTGATGAACGACGTGTTCGTCGACTACCGCAACACCGAATACGAAGATGGGCAGCGTGAAAGCCCCTACAACCGCGTGTTCAAGGGTGTGTTCGGCTGCCTGCCTTCGGGCACCATTTCCGTCGCGCCTGGAAACTACCCGGAAACGATGTCCATCACACAACCCATGAAGATCCAGCGCTGGGGCGACACCGGCGTCGTCACGATCGGGAGATAGAGATGAGCAGGCCGCAGAATCATACATCGAGAGTCGCTTCAGCAGGCGGTTTCTGCTTGCTGCTGTTTGTCGCCTCGGCTGCGATGGCCCAGGACTTCGATCTCTCCTGGCACACGGTCGACGGCGGCGGCGTGACCGTAAGTAAGGGAGGCGACTTCGAGATCGGTGCCACCGTCGGGCAGGTGGATGCCGGCGCCTTGACGGGCGGCGACTTTACGCTGGCGGGCGGTTTCTGGCCCGGCGCCGCGGGCGGCACGGTCTGCACCGGCAACGAGCGAATCAACAAGGCCAAGTGCAAGCGGGGGACGAACGAGCTGACGGTCAAGCTCCGCAATGGCGTTCCAGGTGACGGCTTTGTGATTGTCCTTTCGAGCGGGCAGCGGAAGGAAGGCGATCTCAATGGAAAAGGCAGGGGCACGGCCAGATTCACCAACGTGCCTCCCGGACCGGGCACGGCCAGGGCCACGTTCGGATGTGGCGCTGTGAACGAGCGGACCTATCGTTGCAGGTAGCGACCCGTCCTGAACGGATCGTATTCCGGACAGGCGACGCATCCCGCTCGCCGGGCGAGCGGCGACCACACGCTACGTCAGGCATTCCCGGCACGCGCATCACCTGCCCCTTGTCGCGCGGCGGCGGTCGTCTTCCTTCAGTATGCGCTTGCGCATCCGGATGGCATCGGGTGTGACCTCGACCAGTTCGTCTTCGGCGATGAACTCCAGCGCCATTTCCAGCGTCATCTGGCGGGCAGGTTTGATGACGACGGTCTTGTCGGCGCTGGCGGCGCGGATGTTGGTCATCTTCTTTGCCTTGCAGCAGTTCACCGCCAGGTCGTTGTCGCGGCAGTGCTCGCCCACTACCTGTCCCTCATAGACGTGCTCGCCGGGCGCGAGGAAGAAGTCGCCCCGGTCCGTCAGGTTCTGCAGGGCGTAGCCGGTGACCTGGCCCCCCTCGGCCGCGATCAGCGAGCCGTTCTGCCGGCCGGGGATGTCGCCGCGGAAGTACTCATACTCGTAGAAGTTGTGGTGGACGATGGCCGTGCCGTTGGTGGCGGTCAGCATCCGGTTGCGCAGCCCGATCAGGCCGCGGGCGGGGATGGTGAACTCCAACAGCGAGGTCTCGCCGCGCGTCTCCATGTGTCGGCAGATGCCGCGCCGCGAGCCCATCATCTCCATCACCGTCCCCACGTGCTGCGCCGGCACGTCCACCACGCACAGCTCGATCGGCTCCGTCTTTCGCCCGTTGAGTTCGCGGTAGATCACCTTGGGCTTGCCCACGCACAACTCGTACCCTTCCCGCCGCATGTTCTCGATCAGCACCGACAGGTGGAGCAGGCCGCGGCCGGAGACGTGAAACTCGTCCGCCGTGTGTCCCGGCTCCACCCGCAGGGCGACGTTCTTGTGCAGCTCTTTTTCCAGCCGGTCGCGGATCTGGCGGCTGGTGACGAACTTGCCGGACCGCCCGGCCCCCGGCGAGTTGTTGATCTGAAACGTCATGTGCAGCGTGGGTTCGTCGATGTTGATCAGGGGCAGCGGGCGGGGGTTGTCCAGGTCGGCCAGGGTGTTGCCGATGTCCACCGATTCCAGACCCACCACGGCGCAGATGTCGCCCGCTTCCACCCGATCGACCTTGCAGCGGCCCAGGCCGTCGAAGGCGAAGAGGTCGCCGATGCGTTCCCTGCGCTCGGTGCCGTCCCGGTGGAGGACCATGACGTCCCGCCCGGCCTCCATGACGCCGTTGAAAACCCGTCCGATGCCGATGCGGCCGACGTAGTCGTTGTAGTCGAGCGTGGTGACGAGCATCTGCAGCGGCGCGGCCGGGTCGCCGGTCGGAGGCGGCACGTGCTCGATGATGGCGCGGAAGACCGGCTCGATGTCGTCGCGGCGCTGCTTCGAGTCCAGCGTGGCGTAGCCTTGGGTGGCGGAGCTGTACACCACCGGGAAATCGAGGGTGGCGTCGTCGGCGCCCAGTTCGACGAACAGGTCGAAGACTTCGTCCAGAACGGCGCCGGGCCGGGCGTCGTGCCGGTCGATCTTGTTGATGACCACCACCGGCCGCAGGTGCGACTCGAACGCCTTGCGCAGCACGAAACGCGTCTGCGGCATCGGCCCCTCGAAGGCGTCCACCAGCAGCAGACACCCGTCCGCCATCTTCAGCACCCGCTCCACCTCGCCGCCGAAATCCGCGTGTCCGGGCGTGTCGATCAGGTTGATCTTGGTCCCCTGGTAGGTGATGGCGATGTTCTTGGCCAGGATGGTGATGCCCCGCTCGCGCTCCAGGTCGTTCGAGTCGAGGATGCGTTCGCCCTTGAGCTGGCCCTCCCGGAACTGGCCGGACTGGCGCAGCATCACGTCGACCAGCGTCGTCTTGCCGTGGTCGACGTGGGCGATGATGGCGACGTTACGAAGATGAGAACGCTCCAAAGGTGATGGACTCCCGCGATTCCAAGGGGGCACCGGAATCCAACCGGTGTCCAAGTGTGGCACCGGCTTCCAGCCGGTGGGTGCATGACAGAGTTGGGTAGCTCGCCGCTCCGCGGCGAGTGGGTCGCGCCAGCGACCGATGCGCCACGCCGGGGAGCGGCGTGCTACCCCGCACCACCGGTTTCCAACCGGTGTCCGAAGTGTGGCACCGGTTCTCAACCGGTGTCTTCATAGGCCCCCCTGTCCGCCAACTCGTCAGCGCGCAGCAGCAACGACGACCCCTGACTGCAATCCAAGACACCGGCAACAAACCGATGCCCACCGGTTGCAAACCGGTATCCCATGAGCGGAAGCCGCGCCAGACACCGGCGAAGGCCGGCTCGACATGCCCGGGAGAGGACTCGAACCTCCACGTTCTAGGAACACATGGCCCTCAACCATGCGCGTCTGCCAATTCCGCCACCCGGGCCGCCGCCAGCCGATGTCAGCCGACGCGAGCAGGAGAGGATAGCAGTCTCAGCCAGGCGCAGCAACATGAGTCGCTGCTTCGCCCGGCTCGCCTCCGCGCCCGCGGGCGGGTTTTGTTGACTGCGGCGGGGTAGGGCGGTAGTGTTCAGGCTGTGCAGGTCGGCCCGGCGCCCGTCTGCCGTTTCGGGCGGTGCGGACGCGGAACCGGGACGGCCGCGCGGCCCGGTGCGTCGCCGGGCCCAGTGGGCTGAATCGGCGGATTGCCGGCGAAAGCCGCGGCCCTGCGGACGCCGCGCAGCGGCCGGCGGTCGACGCAACTGCTTCGGCCCATTCCCACGACAGACAGTCTTCGCCCGAGGCGGAGACTCCCTCATGTCAGGCAGATCCAAGTCGACGCGTTGTCTGCGCGCGGTGCTGATTGGCGCCGCCGCGGGCGTGGTGTCCGCCAGCGTCGTCGCCCCCGCGGCCAAGGCACAGGGGGCGCCGGAGATCGTCTGGAGACACCAGGGTCACGCGCCGGGTTATGACGTGTACGCAGTCGCGTTCTCCTCCGGCGGCGACATCCTGGCCTCGGGGAGTGAGGACTTCGACATCAGGCTCTGGCGGTCGTCCGACGGGACCCATATCCGCAAGATCGACGACCATGGCTGGGTGATGTCCGTCGGCTTTTCGCCGGATGGTGAATTGCTGGCGTCGGCTACCGCCGGGTTTGATATGGCCGTCAGGTTGTGGCGCGTCTCGGATGGTTCGCTGGTGCGCACCCTCACCGTGCCGGACGTCCATGCGCAGGCGGTGGCATTCTCACCGGACGGCGCCGTGGTGGCTTCCGGCTGGAGCGATGGTAACGTCAGGCTATGGCGGGTCTCCGACGGCGCGCTGCTGCGCACGCTGACCGGACACGCCGGGTACGTCGAGTCTGTGGTCTTCTTTGCGGATGGGCAGACCCTTGCGTCGTGCGGCGCGTGGCCGAACGGCAGGACGGTGAAGCTCTGGCGCGTCTCGGATGGCTCGCTGATCCGAACGTTGGAGCACGGACGTCAGGTCCATGATGTCGCCATCTCGGCGGATGAAAACCTGCTTGCGTCTGCGGGCAGTGACGGCCTCAAGCTCTGGCAGGTGTCGGACGGGACATTGGTTCGAACGATGCCGTTAACGCCGACCAACGCCGTTTCGTTCTCGCCCGACGGCCGCGTTCTCGTCTCCGGGGGGGGGACCGTGCGGCTCTGGCGAGTCTCGGACGGCGCACTTCTGCGCAATTACACGGACGCGACAAAGGAGACATACGGAGTCCGCTTTTCAATTGACGGCGTGACCTACGCCTACGCAACGCGCGGCGGGTGGGTCACCGTCGCCCGTAATCCGTTCGTCGGCACTGAGGAGTGCGGCTGGCTGGCGAAGATCAAGGCGAAGTGCAAGGACAACGGGGCGACCGTGATCGGGAAACTCGCGAAGTCGCTGCCGAACTCGCCGGTGACGTTCACGCTGGATGGCAAGAACCCGATCGAGCGCACCACCAACGGCAGGGGAAAAGCCAAGGTGAAATACACGGAGCAGGCGCCGGGGCCGCACAAGGTGGCCTCATGCGATCTTGAGGCAGGGTGCTGATCATAGGCGCCGGGTCGTAGGATCCTCTCGTCCGGCTTCCGTGGGCGCCGGCACCGAACGCGTCGATCCGGTCGGTGGATCCACCTACGGCAGATTCAACTGGTGGCCCATCTTCTCTCTCTTCGTCTTCAGATACGCGATATTGTGCTCGTTGGGCGGAATCTCGATGGGCAACTGCTCGACCACCGTGATGCCGTAGACTTCGAGGCGGCTGGTTTTCTTGGGGTTGTTGGTCAGCACGCGCAGCCTGGTGATGCCCAGGTCGCGGCAGATCTGGGCGCCGACGCCGTAGTCGCGCCGGTCGGCCGGCAGGCCGAGGGCCTCGTTGGCCTGCACCGTGTCCATCCCCTCATCCTGCAGGCGATAGGCCCGCAGCTTGTTGTGCAAGCCGATCGAGCGGCCCTCCTGCCGCAGGTAGATCACCGCCCCTTTGCCCTCCCGCTGGATCTGCACCATGGCCGCCTCAAGCTGATCGCCGCAGTCGCAGCGCGCCGAGCGGAACACGTGACCGGTCAGGCACTCGGATTCGACCCGCACCAGCACCGGTTCCTCGTGCTCGATGGGCGTGCCGGTCTGGTCCAGGCTGCCCACGCCGCCGCAGCACAGCGCCAGGTGCGGCTCCGCGTCCACCGGCGTGCGATACTCGATCAGCGTGAACTCGCCGTGGCGGGTGGGGAGCTTGACGCTTTCACCGCGGGTCACGAACCGCTCACGCTTCATGCGGTATTCGATGATGTCCGCGATGGTGTACATGCGGATGCCATGCTGGCGGGCGATCTGCACGAGCTGCGGCCGGCGGGCCATGCTGCCGTCTTCGTTGAGAATCTCGATGAGCACCGCCATCGGCCGCAGACCGGCCAGCCGGCACAGATCCACCGACCCTTCCGTCTGACCGGCGCGCACCAGCACGCCGCCGTCCTTCGCCATCAGCGGGCTGATGTGGCCGGGGCGGACGAGGTCGGCGGGCTTGCTGTCCGCCGCGCACGCCACGGCTATGGTTGTTTCGCGGTCGGACGCGGAGACGCCGGTGGTGACGCCGAAGCGGCGGTGGGCGTCGACGCTGACGGTGAAGGCCGTGCCGAACTGCGTGGTGTTGTCGGTCGTCTGGAGGGGCAGGTGCAGCTCTTCGCAGCGCTGCCTGGTCATGGGCAGGCAGAGCACTCCGCGGCCGTGCTTGAGCATGAAGTTGACGTGCTCGGCCGTGACGTACTGGGCCGCCATGACGAAGTCGCCCTCGTTCTCGCGGTCTTCGTCGTCGACCAGGATGATCATCCGCCCATCGCGCAGATCGTCGAGGGCCTGCGGGATGGGGCTGAATGGGGATGATTCGGAGGTTGTCATGGTGCTTGGTGGAAGGGAGTGAGGGAGTCAGGGAGTGAGGGAGAAAAGGGAACGTGAGGCAGTGCCAATCCGAACCCCGACCGTAAGGGAGGGGCCGACGTGCCGCACGGCGTGCGATGATGCGATGGGCCACGGCAGCCGACAGCCGCACGCTGACGCTCGCGGCTCGGATGGGCCGGTCGCTTACGCTCGCGGTTCGGATGGGGGGCGCAGTCCTGCACGCGGGCCGGTCGCTGACGCTCGCGGTTCGGATGGGGGGCGCAGTCCTGCGCGCCGGCCGGTCGCTGACGCTCGCGGTTCGGATGGGCCGGTCGCTTACGCTCGCGGTTCGGATTGCGCGCTGCAGTCGTTCGTGCTGTTGTCGCCGGCAATGGTCTCGACATCCGACTTTTCCCTTACTCTCTTACTCCCTGACTCCCTTACTCCCTTACTCTCCCTTACTCCCTTACTCTCCCTTACTCCCTTACTCTCCCTTACTCCCTGACTCCCTGACTCCCTCACTTCCGGGCCGCGGAGCGGCCTGCGAAGCAAAGCGGTTTCCTGCACGAATATAGTCCAGAGCCGCCACCACGGCCAAACCGCTGGCGGTGTACCACAGGGCGATGACGCCCGGCCGGATGCCGGCGGGCAGGTCGGGATACAGTAGCACCGCGCCAATCATGGCCACCTGCACGAGCGTACACGCCTTGCCGGCCGGCCGGGGCCTGACGAACGTGCGGCCGGTGGTCAGCCGGATGAGCGAAAAGCCCACCACCGTGACCACCTCCTTGCCGATGGCGATGACGGGCACCCAGTTCGGCAGGCGAACGTCCGCCACCCCCGTCTGCGGCAGGGCCAGGATGACCACGGCCGCGGTGATCAGGAGCTTGTCGCCGACCGGGTCGAGGAACCGCCCCAGCACCGTCTCCTGCTTCAGCCGCCGGGCCAGCAGGCCGTCCACAATGTCGCTGAGGCCCATGAGCACCAGCAGCGCCAGCGACAGCCGGCGGGCCACGTCCGACCCCGCCGCGTTCAGCAGGCCCACCACCAGCGGCGCGACCAGCAGGATGCGGACGATCGTGATTCGGTTGGGCCAGTTCAGCCACATCCCGACCCCCCGTCTGCCTGCTCCCGCACTCTCCGTCCGATCGTCAAATCCTGTCACCCGGTCGAAAACCCGGCCTGGAGTGTAATCCCCCCGCGCCCGGCAACGTGGTAGTCTACCTGGCATGACGAACGACGCCATCGCGATCGACAACGTCTCCAAGACGTTCGGCGAGCACCGGGCCGTCGACGACCTGTCGCTGCGCGTGCCGGAGGGCAGCATCTACGGCTTCATCGGCCCCAACGGCTCCGGCAAGACGACCACGCTGCGCATGATCATGGGGATCTACTACCCCGATCCCGGCTCGGGGAGCATCCGCGTGCTGGGCGAGGCGCTGCACGGCGCCGACAACGACGCCATCGGCTATCTGCCCGAGGAGCGCGGCCTGTATCGCAAAATGAAAGTCCGCGACCTGCTGCGCTTCTACCTGGAACTGAAAGGCCGCCGCGAGTTCAAGGGACCGATCGACGACTGGCTCGCCCGCCTCGATCTGACGGGGTGGGCCCACAGGAAGATCCAGGAACTCTCCAAGGGCATGGCGCAGAAGGTCCAGTTCATCAGCGCCGTCATACACGAGCCGCGGCTGGTGATTCTGGACGAACCTTTTTCCGGCCTGGATCCCGTCAACGCCGACGTGATCCGCGACGCCATCGTCGATCTGCGCCGCAAGGGCACCACCGTGGTGTTCTCGACGCACGACATGAGCGTGGCGGAGAAGATGTGCGACTACGTCTTCATGATCTTCAAGGGCCGCAAAGTGCTGGACGGCACGCTCGACTCCATCCAGCGCCGGTACGGCCACGACACCATCCGGGTGCGGCTCGACCAGAACGGGGCCGCGCTGAACCAGCTCACCGGCGTCGAGCGGGTGACGGACTTCGGGCGGCTGCAAGAGTTGCGGCTGGCCGATGGGGCGGACACGCAGGACGTGCTGACGCAGCTCATGCAGCACGGCCGCGTGGCGCACTTCGAAATCACCCAGCCCTCGCTGCACGATATCTTCGTGCGCATCGCCCGGCCGGAGCCCCAGGAGACGGCCGGTGCGTAAGATTATCGCCGTCGCCGTGCGCGAATACCAGGCGGCCGTGAAGACCAAGGCATTCCTGGTCATGCTGGTCATGATGCCGGTCTTCATGCTCGGCGGCATCGTCTTCCAGATGACGATGGGCAAGCGCGTCGATACGCGCGACAAACGCATCGCGGTGGTCGACTGCACCGGCCGCCTGTTCGACGTGCTGGCGCAATCCGCACACGAGCGCAACACGAAGCACATCTTCAGCGGCGGCACACAGATCGGTCCGCGGTTTCTACTGGAGCGCGTGGCGCCGTCGTGCGAAGACCTGGACCAGGTTGCCTTCGAGATGTCGCAGCGCGTCCGCAACGAGGCGTTCTACGCCTTCGTCATCATTCCGGCGGACGTCATGACGCCGCGCGGAACGCAGGGCGCGCCGGAGAGCGAAGACGACCCGGTCGATGACGAATTCACCGGCGGACCAGCGGCCGCCGGCGGCGTTCGTTATCACTCCAACACGCCGACCTACGGCGATGTGGTGCGCTGGCTGCGCCCGAATGTTCAGGCCGAGATCCAGCGCGTGCGGCTGACGGCGGCGGGGATCGACCCGGACGTGGTCGAGACGGCCACCGCGCCGGTCTCCGTCGACAATCTGGGGCTGGTCACCCGCGGCCAGGGGGGGCAGATCGTGCAGGCGCAGAAAGCCGACGAGATCGCCAACTTCATCGCCCCCTTCGGCCTCATCATGCTGATGTTTCTGACCGTCCAGGTGGGCGCGGCGCCGCTGATTTCGAGCGTGCTGGAGGAGAAGACGCAGCGGATCGCGGAGGTGCTCCTCGGCTCCGTCAATCCGTTCTCGCTGATGATGGGCAAGCTCATCGGCATGGTGGGCGTGTCGCTGACGCTGATCACCATCTACCTGGGGGGGGCTTACGTGGCCGCCCGCCGGCTCGGCTACGGTCAGTACTTCCCGCAGCACCTGGTGGTCTGGTTCGCGATCGAGACGGTGCTGATGGTGACGCTGTACGGCTCGATCTTCATCGCCATCGGCTCGGCCGTGTCCGACCATCGCGAGGCGCAGAGCATGTTGATGCCCGCCTTCATCTTTCTGATTCTGCCGCTGATGATCTGGCCCACCGTGGTGAAAGAGCCGCTGTCGCCGTTCTCCACCTTCGTCTCGTTCATCCCGCCGGCCACGCCCATGCTGATGACGGTGCGGCAGGCGGTGCCGCCGGGCATCCCGCTGTGGCAGCCGATCGTCGGCGCGGTCCTCGTACTCATCACGACGGTGGGCTGCGTCTTCCTGGCCGGCCGCATCTTCCGCGTCGGGATCCTGATGACCGGAAAGGGGGCGAATCTGCGCCAGATGCTGGGCTGGGCCTTCCGCGGGTGACCGCAGAGGATAAACCACAGATAAGACAGATAACGCAGATAAGGCCGACAGGATCCCCTGGATCAGGGCTGCTTCCGGTATTCGCCTGGGCCGCGGGGGCAGGGTCAGATCACGAATGCCGTGCTCGACGCCCTTCTCCACCAGGACCATGTTGCCCTTCGGGCAGCGGCCGGGCTGAGGGAGAGTCTCGTTGTGGCAGTCGGAACTGCACGGCGGGCAGACGGAAACCGCGCCGGACGCGAGACCGGCGGCATCCTGGGCGCCAGAGCACAGGTTGAACGCGACCCACATCAGCCAGCACACCATCGGCGCGGTGATAGACCGTCCCTTCCCGCCGGAACACACGAATCGGGACAGGGACCGGACAGGGCGCGTCGCTCGATCGGCAGGGCCTCTGAGCGAACCGCGTGGCTCCTGCCGGCGGGCCTGCTCCATCCGGTCGGTCCGGTAATCCAGCCGGGGCGAAGACTATCGCATTACACCGACGGCGGCCGGACGGCCCTCTTGCCGTAACGGCTCGCGCGATAGGATCCCGGCTCCTACAGGCTCACGACCACTGTTGGAGAATAGCCAGAGGCAATACCTTCGGCCGGTTCGCGTTGTGACCTTGACGACGAACCGGGGAACGAGAACGATCAGGCCGGCGCGCGACCGGTGGAATCGTCCGGTGTTAGGAAAGAGTTCGGTGCGCTCGACGGCCGACGTCCGGGAACGGCGCGAGGCCTGTGCCCGGTCGGTGCGTCTGAGGTTGCCCCCGGATCTGGGTTCCTCCTGTTTGGCGGAGTGGGATTCCGGCGACGCCCCGGCGGGAGGAGTCGTCGGTCCGGCGTGGTGATCGGGCGGGGCATCCTCAAGAGCAGGTCTCATCCCGCCGACGCAGAGAAACGAAGGGGTCCCGCCCTCGATCGTCTTTCGCGGCGACCGAGTCGGGAATCTGCTCGAACCGGCGGCGCATCAGCCCAGGAGAGAAGATGATATGGCGGTCCGTTTGACGACGATCCTCACGTGTACCGTGATGGCCGGGCTGTGTGGTTGCCGGCGGGGCGAGCCGGACAAGCCCGCCAGCGAGCCAGCCTCCCGCGTGGCGGCGCCGCGGGCCGAGACGATTCCCGAAGCGGACCGCCTCAACCTGCTCATCGTCACGATCGACACCCTGCGGGCTCAGAACCTGGGCTGTTACGGCTATTTCCGGGACACGTCGCCCTTCATCGACAGGCTGGCGGAGCGGACGATTTTTTTCGAGCGCTGCGTCGCGCCGGTGGCGCAAACGCTGCCCAGTCACACGTCGATCATGACGGGGACGTACCCCCTGGAGCACGGAGCGCTTTCCAACGTCGCGCGTTTCCCCGGTCAGACCGGCGTTCGTTTCGTTCCCACGCCGTCGCTGCGAACGTTGGCGCAGCATCTCCACGATCAGGGCTACGTGACGTGGGGCGCCGTCAGCGCGGAACCGGTTAAGGAGGAGACGGGGATCGCCTCGGGTTTCGACCGTTGGTCCGAGCCGGAGGGCAAGACGCGCCGCTGGGAGGAGACCCTGCCGATCGCGCTCGGCCATCTGAGCGCCGACGCCGAACCGTTCTTCGGCTGGATTCACATCTTCGACAACCACGCCCCCTACGACCTGCCGGAAGAGTACCTGACGATGTACTCGACCGACGAATCGCTGGAGGCCTACATGACCAGGGTGCAGTCCGCCCGCAGGATCGAACTGGCGGGGGCTCACCGTCCGCGGGGTGCTGACGAGCCGAAGGTCAGGTTCGCCGACGAACAGACCAACCAGTACGACGGGTCCATCCGCTACGTCGACAAGGGCGTAGAACAGCTCGTCGGCCACCTCGAGCGGACCGGCCTGTGGGAAAAGACGGTCTTCGTCCTCGCCGCCGATCACGGCGAATCGCTCGGGGAGCACAACGAACTCGGCCACGGTGACATCTGGAACGAGCAGTTGCACGTCCCGCTGATGGTCCACGTGCCGGGCGAAAGCCCGAGGCGAGTCGCCACGGCTATTTCGCTCGTGGACACCATGCCCACCGTGCTGCGCCTTGCGGAAGGACGTATTCCGGTCAGGGACTTTCTGACGCAGTGTACCGGCGTGGACGTCCTTGCGGACCCGACGGAGCGTCCCCTCTATTTCCAGCGGCCGGGTGGGAAGAGCAGCACCTTCGCCATCGAAAAGGACGGCTGGAAGTACATCCGCAACGAGCGGGCGAGCGAAGCGGACCTGCTGTTTCAGATCGCGAACGATCCGTACGAGCTCAACAACGTCATCGCCGATTTTCCCGAGCGTGCGGCGGAGCTTCAGCGCGAACTCGCGCAGATCATCGCGGACCAGACCGCCCGCGGCGAACGGTTTGCCGCAGGCCGTGACGAAGCGAAAATGAACGCGCCCATGTCGGCGGAGCGCAAGAAGCTGCTGGAGGAACTCGGCTACGTTGAGGATGACGACGAATACGACGCCGATGAAGCGGCGGCCGCGCCGGCCGCGGCCGACGAAGACGGCGACGGCGTGCCGGACGAAGAGGATCGTTGCGCCGGAACGCCGGCCGGCGCCTGGGTGAACCGCAAGGGGTGTACGCCGGAACAACTGAAGGCCAGTGGTGCAGCCGGCGACGACGACGCGGCGAAGCGGCGGAACAACCGTCGCGGCGGCGACGACCCCGGCGAAGATCGGAGCGAGAATGGACGCGACGGAGGCCGCGGCGCGGACGGCCGCGGCGCTGATGCGGGCCGGCCCGCCCCTCCGGCGGGGCGGCTGCCTGAGCCGCGCACCGTTTCGTTCGAGCGGGTGCTGCCGCCGGACGTGCGCAACTGCCTCCTGATCACCATGGATACGACCCGCGCCGACCGCATCGGACCCTATGCCGGCGATCCATCGCTGACGCCCAATCTCAGCCGGCTTGCGGCGCAGGGCGCCGTGTTTCTGAGCGCCCTGAGCCAGACGAACCAGACCAGCCCGTCGCATGCCTCCATCATGTCAGGCGTGTACGCACTCGAGCACGGCTGCACGGACAACACCCTGCCCATCAAGGAAGATATCGACCTGCTCCCGCTGGCCTTCAAGCGGGCGGGTTTCAACACGGCCGCGTTCCCGTCCAGTGCACACGTCTCCACGTGGATCGAGTGGCGCGGGTTCGACCATCTGGAGAAGATCCCGGACATCAGCTCGGAGTTTCTCGATGCCGGCGAGGTCACCGAACGGGCGACGGCCTGGCTCGAGGCCAACGGCGCGCAGCCGTTCTTCGCATGGGTCCACTATTGGGATCCGCACGCGCCTTACGCGCCGCCGCCGGAGATCGCCAGGCAGTTCTATGATGGGGATCCGAAGCAGGGCGAGGGACCGCTGTTGACGGATCATCCCAGCCGCAGCCGATTCGGCGGCTGGCTGAGCGGCGTCAGGGACGAAGCTTATCCGCGTGCCCTGTACCAGGGCGAGATCTTCAACGCCGACCGCTACGTCGGCAAGCTTCTGGACTACCTCGAACGGGTCGGCCTCGCGGACAAAACGGCGGTGTTCTTCATGGGGGACCATGGCGAGAACCTGGGCGAGCACGAGATGTACTACAACCACGGGTTCCCGTTCGAGGAGACGCTCAGGATCCCGATGATCATGCGCGTTCCCGGCATGCCCTCGGGCATCCGCGTCGAACAGAGGGTGACGCAGGTGGACGTGCTCCCGACCATTGCGGAACTGTTCGGTCTCGACGTCGGCAACCGGCTGGTGGGGCTGAGTCTGGTGTCAGCGCTGCGCGGCCAGCCCGCCGAGCCGATCGTCGAGCGGGATTTCTTCGTCCACGAGGGGGGAAACTGGCGGCAGATCGTCTTTCGCGACGGTAAGCTCAAGTGCTACTACACGCTCATCCGGATCAAGGCGTATCCTCCCATCTACGTGGCGGAGGACGAGGTCTGGATCTTCGATACCGAAGCCGACCCGGGGGAATCGGTAAATCTCGCTGCGAAGTATCCTGAGCTGATCGAGCAGCACCGAGCTATACTGAAGCCCTGGATGGACGGGAAGCTGAGGTGGCTGGCGGATCGCGCCAAGCGGCAACTCGAGGAGGGCGCGCCGCTGAGTGAGCAGAGGCGCGAACTGCTCGAGCGGCACAAGCTCCTCCAGGGCATCGGCTACGTGGAAGACGACGACGAGGAGGGTGACGAGCACGAGGCCGATGATCAGTGAGGCGCTCTGCCCGGTGCGACTCCAAGATGACCAACTCGCCGCCGTCAGCACCGCCGTCGGGGACGGCCGGGGATCATCCGGCCGCAGGTCGTGGCGCGCCGACCCTGAAGCTCCTGGCCATCCTGGCACTCGCGCTCCTGGTCCGCGTCGGCGCCGTCTTCGTCATGGGCCCGGTCGATCCGCTCATGGGGGACGCGCGCGAGTATTTCTCTCAGTCGCTGCGCATCGCCAACGGAGACGATTACACCTGGAACCGAGCGCCGGGATACGCGGCCGTGCTGGCTGCCGCCCAGCGGGCGTTGATGGGGCCGTCGGAACACCTCGTCGATTACGACCTGCTGCGGCACGAACTCCCGCCGGACCATCCCGGCTATGAAGAGCAACAACGGCGGGTGCGCATCTGCCAGGGTCTGAACGTCGCCTTCTCCCTGCTCGCCATCGTCGGCGTGTACGGAATGGGTTGCGCGATGCAGGGCTCCCGGCTCGGTCTGCTCGGCGCCCTCCTGGTGGCACTCGACCCGCGCTACGTCACGCACCCGTTCTTTCCTATCGTCGATAACGTTCACTGGCCGATGGTCGTCTGGTCGCTGCTGACGCTCGTCTGGTGCGTCCGGCGTCCTTCCTGGGGGCGGGGCCTGCTGACGGGCGCCGTAGCCGGGCTGACCACGCTCGTCCGCAGCATCGGGCTGTACTTCCTGCCGCTCGCCGCGTTGGTCCTCGTGTTCCGCGGCGGTGGGAGCCGCCGCCGCAACGTCGCGGCCGCGGCCGTCATGATCGCCGCGAACTTCCTGGTGATCCTGCCGTGGACGTACAGGAACGGGCAGCGCTTCGGGCGGTTCGTGCTCGTGTCCTATGACGACGGCAATCCAATCCTGATGGGGAACACCACCAAGGAGGACAAGGAGAAGATCCTTGACGAAATCAGAGACGAGGTGCGGGTCCGGCCGGGCTCGGGCGTGCCGGACGAGATCGTCGCCATCGAGCGCAACGCCGAGGCCAGGAGGCGCGGGCTGGACATCGTCCGGCAGCGGCAGCCGTGGTGGTTCTATGAAAAAGTGCTGGAGGTCGGCCCGCGCATCGTGCGCCCGGGCGGCTGGCTGATGTCACGGGGGGGGGAAGACCCGGAGAGATTCGGGACGTGGGGCGTGCGCGCGATCGCGGCGCTGTTCGTGTCGACCGGGCTGGGGGTCCTCCTGCTGGCCGGCGTGGGGCTGGCCCTGCGCCGGTTTTCCGTCGCGGACGGCGTGCTGTGGAGCTTCGTCGCCTATCTGACGCTCGTTCACCTGGCCACCCACTTCGGGCCGATCCGCTTTCATCTGCCGTTCTTCTGGATCCTGCTGCTGTACGCCGCCTGCCTGTTTGTCGAGCGGGCGCGATGGAGCGTCGGCCGGGCGGCGTTGCTGTCACTCTGGTTCGGGGCCATGGGCTGCGCCCAGGTGGCGACGTACCGCAGCGAAACCGAAAAGTCGGATCGTTTCGAGGACCGGACGCAACGCAAGCTCGACCGCCAGAACGAGGACGAGTCGAGGGTTGAGGCGGTCGAACGGAGGGCAAACCGCGTCGGACGCGACGAGGGAACGAAAGACCCGAAATCGAAGTCCAGGGAATCCAGGCGCCGGGCGGAGCCGCGCGGGCGGGCGCTCGAGGATCCCGGCGTTTCCCGCAAGCAGGGTGGACAGAAGCGGGAGCGTTCAGGGAAAAAGAAGTCAGATGGAAAAAGAGAGCCCTTACCATGACGTGCAGTAGAAGAGTTGCTCCGGTATTGATTCTGACGGCCCTGCTCGCATGGCCGGGCTGCCGAAAGAGCAGGCCCGCCGAGGAGCGCGCTCCCGGAGGCGAAGTGGCTGCGCCCGTCGATCCGGCCGCGACTCCCACCGACCCCGAGGTGGAGGATGACAGCGACGGCGAGGATGACGAGGTGAGCGACCGGCGCGGGCGGGGCGACGGCCGGGAGCGGCCGCGCGACCGTAACCCGCTGGGCGACATCGGTTACGTTGACTTTGACGAGGACGAGGACTCGGCGGATGCGGACAAGGAGGGCGTGGTGATTCATGATCCCGCGCTGGCTTCTCCCGGCTACACGCTTTACACCAGCATGCCCTTCGCCACCGCCCGGCTCATCGACGCCGAGGGTGCCGTCGTCAAAGAGTGGTCGGAGCCCCAGAGCAAGGAATGGTCTCGCGCGGAACTCGATGCCGACGGCAACCTCCTGATCGTGGGCATCGATCCGCGGGAGAAGGACGCAGAGGCCGACACGCCGAATGCGTTCGGGTATCTGATGCGCATGACGTGGGAGGGCGACGTCATCTGGAAGAAGACGCTCGCGACGCATCACGACGCCGACATCACGCCGGACGGGTACATCGTCTCGCTCGACGACTGCGTCAGGTCCGTGCCCGACTTCGGACCCGACGTCCTGATACGGGACAACCATGTCATCCGGCTCACGCTCGACGGGGAAAAGGTGGACCAGCGGTCTCTGTACGATGTCTTCACCAGCAATCCGGAACTTGTCACCGTCGAACTGCCGAAGAAGGTGTTCAAAGAAGGGGGTGCCAAGATCGACATCTTCCACGCGAACTCGGTGGAATGGATGCGCTTTCCGGAACTGGTCCCCCGTCACGAAATCTACGGACTCGACAACGTCATCGTCTCCAGCCGCCTCCAGGACACCACCGTCATCTTCAACTGGACGACGGGCAAGCTGCTCTGGGCGTGGGGCCGCGGCCAGACCGAAGGGCAGCACGAAGCAACGGTGCTGGCCAACGGGAACATCCTGATCTTCGACAACGGCATGAGGCGCAAGTGGTCGCGGGTGATCGAACTCGATCCCCTTACCAACAAGATCGTCTGGGAATACAAAGGCGATCCGCCGGACAGCTTCTACTCCGCGGCGCGGGGAACATCGGAGCCGTTGCCCAATGGCAACGTCCTGGTGGGTTTGTCGAATTCCGGCGCCGGCGTCGAGGTGACGCGCGACGGCAAGGTGGTCTGGCGGTTCCTGAACCCGGACCGCAACGAAGACGGTAAGCGCGCAGTCATTCGCCTGCGACGATACAGCGTCGACTTTATCAAGGCCATCCTGGAGCGGCATCGCACCGAGTGACATCGGGCGGCGGCCGCGGGGTCGCCGGGCGAAAGCGCGACGGGTATTGGGAAGCACGCGAACGGATCAGACAAGCGAGGGTGTGTTCACGATGTTCAACCGAGAAACGATACTGATTCTCATCACGTTGAGTCTCCTGGCGTGGCCCGGATGCCGCCGCCCCAGGGAGGACGGCGACGGCGGCGTCCCGGGCCGGGAGACCGCCGCCGCCGCCTCGACGGAGGCGTCCCCCTCCGAACCGGTGGACGACGAGGAAGTGGACTACGAGGACGAGAGGCCGGCCGGGAAGGGCCGGCCGCGGCGATTCTCGGCGCAGGAGATGCTCGGCGGGCTCGGTTACGTCGACACGGCCGAAGATGAGGATCCCGAAGACGCGGGTCAAAGCGGCGTCGTCCTGTACGACGAGCAGCGTTCGTCGCCCGGCTACACGCTGTACACCAGCATCCCGATGCGGACCGCCCGGCTGATCGACGTCCGCGGAACCGTGATCAAGGAGTGGTCCGCGCCGGACAGCAAGCGCTGGTTCAGCGCCGAACTCGAACCCGACGGCAAACTCCTGGTCGTGGGGCTCGAAGAGCGGGACAAAAGCGAGGTCGCCTATACGCCGCACGACTACGGCTACGTCATGCGGATGACGTGGGACGGCGGCGTCATCTGGAAGAAAACGCTCGCCCTCCACCACGACGCGGACGTCACGCCCGACGGCCATATTATTTCGCCGGACGATCGGGTCCGGGTCGTGGAGGAATTCGACCTCGACATCCGCGACAACAACGTGATCCGTCTGACCGCCGACGGCGAAAAAGTGGACGAACGGTCGATGTACGACGTCTTCAGCAGCGCGCCGGACATCATCAGCGTGTCGATGCCGTCCAAGAAAACAAAAACGGCCGAAAACGACAGGATCGACCTGTTTCACACCAACTCGGTGGAGTGGATGGACGATCCGGCGCTGGCCGCCAGACACGAGATCTACGGGCTCGAAAACGTTCTGGTCTCATGCCGCCTGCAGGACACGATCGCCATCTTCAACTGGACGACCGGCAAGGCACTGTGGGCGTGGGGCCGAGGCGAAATCGAAGGCCAGCACGACGCTACGGTCCTGCCCAGCGGCAACATCCTGCTCTTTGACAACGGGATGAACCGGCGCTGGTCGCGCGTCATCGAACTCGATCCGCTTACGAAAAGAATCGTGTGGGAATACAAGGGCGATCCGCCCGCGGACTTCTACAGCGCCAGCCGGGGCACCAGCCAGCTCCTGCCCAACGGAAACGTCCTGGTCGCCCTGTCCAACTCGGGGGCGGGCGTCGAGATCACCCGCGACGGCCAGATCGTCTGGCGCTTCCTGAACCCCGACCACGAGGACGGCAAACGCGCCGTGCTGCGCATGCGTCGCTACGATGTGGACTTCGTCAAGGCGATCCTGAGTCGCCACGGCGACGACGGCCGCTGAACCGCCCATCGTGGCAGAAGGTCACTACGAGTCGCACCCGTGAACGCAGGTCGGAAAAGGCGCCGCCCGCCGTCGATGCCCGCCGATGCGCGCGTGCCCGTGATGGTGTCGCGGTGGTCGACCATCGCCGCTTCCCATCGGGAGCGGGTTCACTCCGGGAAACCTGCCCGATTCGGGCGATGACGAGGGCAGGCGCCGGCTCCGTCACTCCCCGCTTCGAGCCTATGCGGCCGGGCGCAGGGTCAGATCACAGACGCCGTGTTCGACGCCTTTGTCATCAGGGGTTACGGGTGTAATGACGAATCCCTGGCCCACCGCCCACTCGCGGGTGGAAGGCGTCAGCCGTGGATCTCCTTCGAACATCAGCTCGGTCACCAGTTTGTGGAATCCCTCGGCCGTGACCTCGACGTGGACGTGCGCCGGCGGGCCTCTATCAGGATACGGCCCCGGATGGATGGTGCGGAACTGGAAGCGGCCATCGGAGCCGGTCCGCAGATAGCCGAACAGCCGCGGGTTGAGCGAATCTCCCATCGAGGCGGCGTTGCCGCCCGACTCCGAATAGCTGCCGCCGTTGCCGGTGTGAAAGACGTACACCTCCGCCCCTGTCACCGCGTTTCCATCATGATCCCGGACGGATCCTTCCACGACGAGCGGGATGCCCGGCTCGCTTGCGGGACACAACCTGATTTGCGATTCGCGAGCCTGGCGGCGCATCAGTTGCCTGAAGCCCGGCCGCGGGTGCAGCGGAAGAAGGTGGGGATCGGCCAGCACGTTTGAGATGCCGACAAGGCCGGCCTGGTACGCCTTTTCCAGCGTCACCAGTGCTTCATCGGCGCGTCCCAGCGCTGCCAGCGCGGCCGCGCGATGGGTCTGGAACCGGGCGTCATCCTGGCCCGCTTCGGCCGCCCGGTCCAACTGGGCCAGCGCCTCAGCCGGGCGACCCAACTCCAGCAGGGTGTGCCCGTAGCGCTGCAGGGCGGTGCCGTCGTCGGGACGATGGCGCAGGTATCGCTCCAGCGCGTCCTGCGCCGCCTCCCACTGCTGGCCGTAGTAGAACTGAATGTTCTCGATGTGCGAGGCGTCCCAGGGATACTCCATGTACTCCGCGACTGAACGGGCGATCTCGTACCCTTGCAACCGGAAAACCAGGTGGAGGGCCCCGTCGATGCCGGCCGAAACGCCCGCGGCCGTGATGATGTCGCCGTTGTCGACGAACCGGCGGCCGGCATGCACCGTTGCGGTGGGCACGGCCTGGCGCAGCGCGTCGATGGCGCCGTGGTACGTGGTCGCCTCGGCCCCGTCGAGCAGGCCGGTTTTCGCCAGAATGAAGGCGCCGGTGCAGACGGTCAGCGTGTCCTGCGCGTCGTTGAGTACGCGACGGCGCACCCACTGGATCACCTCGTCGTTGTCGGTGATGGGCTGCGTGTGGCCGCCGGGAATGATGAGGATGTCCGGCGGCGGGCAGTCGTCGATCGAGTGATTGGGGTTGATGCTCAGAAACCGCTGGCTGATCACCGGCTCGCGCGTAGGGGCGACGGTAAAGACGTTGAAGGCCAGGCTGCCGCGGCCGTTGGCGGCCGAGAAGACCTCGCCCGGCCCGGCGAAGTCCAGCAGTTCGACGCCGTTCCACACCAGGATCGCGACGTTGAGAGCGGCGCCCTGCTCCACCAGGACCATGTTGCACTTCGGGCAGCGGCCGGGTTGCGGAAAGGTCTCCTTGTGGCAGTCGGAGCTGCACGGCGGGCAGACGTAGACCCTGGCGGCGGGGGCAGCGGCATCCTGGGCGCGAACGCCTGGGGCAATCGCAGCGAGCGCGGCAAGACACCCGACAACCACCGGGATCGCCCCCGTCGCGCGCAGCCATTGACGTGCATGGTCGCAAGGACGGCTACGCGGGCACTCTTGACCCGGAGTGACAACCGAACGGCGGTGACCTTTTGTTGACGACATGTGTTTTCTCCGGCCGCCTGGACAGCGATGCGTCGCCCGTCGGGGGCGCTGTTCCGGCAACATAAGATACGCCGCCGCCCCACGTCGTGCTTGAACGATCTTGCGGCGCCAATGTCGAAACCTGTCGCGGCCCGTCAGCGGTAGCGGCCGGGCGTAACGCCGACCTGCCGGCGGAATCGCCGCGTCAGATGCGCCTGATCGGCGAACCCGAGGGCCGACGCCGCGTCGGCGATGCTCCAGCCGCTGGCGATGAGTTGCCGGCAGCGTTCGATGCGGACGTTGAGCACGAATTCGTGCGGCGGCAGGCCGACGGCGTCGCGGAAGCAACGAGCGAGATGAAACGGGCTGACCCCGGCGACCGACGAGAGGCGTTCCAACGACACGTTGTCCGCCAGGTGATCGAGCAGGTATCGCTTGGCGAGCCACACGCCCTCGGCGCAGGATCGATCGGCGGGCAGCGCGTCCACCGGGCGGCCGTGGCGACGAACCAGGGTGCGCAGAACGTCGGCCATCGCGCCGGCGTCGCCGGCGTCTGCGGGAGCCTGCTGCAAGCGCCGATGAGCGTCAACGAATGCAACGGCGAGCGCCGGGTCGTCCACGACCGGCTCGACAAAAGATGGCGCCCGCGCCGGAATTCCGCCCGCAAGCCGCGCCATCAGTTCCGCGGTCGGATAGATGCTGCGGTAGGCGAGCGTGCCATCCGTACCCGGCCGGCCGGTGTGAACGCGAAAAGGATCGATCGCGACGATCGAGCCGGGACCGGCACGGAAGTTCCGGGGCTGTGCCGCGAACGTGCGGCCTCGCACCGGGTTTTCTCCGGGTGCAGCGTCGCCCACCCCGTACGCTGGTTTGCCGCCGGCCGCCGGACCACAGGAGAACTCATCGATGCCCTCCCCCACGACCTCCACGACGTACGTCTTGTGCATGTGCCGGGGAAACGCATGGCTGCGGAACCGGGCCGTCATACAGGCGAGGCCGTCCAGCGCCGCGACGTGAAACACCTCGGCGCGGTCGGCACCAATCAAAGTCGGGGACGTTGGCATAAGTCTGGTGCGGGTCTACTCGCCGCGAGTCGGTCACGATCATAGCACTTCTGCCCGAGAGGGGGGACATAGTGACGGGCTTGGTCGCGACTGCCCCCGTGGTGTCGGCCATGACGATTGGATAACATGGTGCAGCCGGAGTGACCCCACGTGGACGCGACGAGATGGGTGTAGGGTGCGTGCCTTTGGCGCATCAGGGCCGACCGCGGGTTGCCGTCGGCCAAAAAAGGCCCGTTGCGCTGTCCTCGGTTCTGCTACGGCATGGCTTGCGGCGCGTGGGTGAACGCCACGCCTGGACAGGGCGCGCAGTGGGGCCGTCGTGAGCGAGTACGCGAAATTCAGGATTATGGTCGCCCTCGCCGTGCTGTTCATAGGCAGCGGCATCGGCGCGTGCAGGGAGCTGCAATACGCGATCTCGGGGCGCGTCGCCGAGGCGCAAATCACCCGGGTGCGGCAGCACGCCTATGCCGAAGAGGACGAAGACCTGAAAGCCGTCACCTACCGCTTCCACGAGGAAGACGGGACGCAGCGCGAAGACAAGATGGTCAAACGCGACTGGCGCCCGCCGAAGGACGATCGGCTCACCATCGAGTACATCCCCAACTCGCCGGGCACCTCGCGACTCTACGGCGAATCGGAGTCCGAGCGAATCACGGTTTTCGTCGTGATGCTGTGTCTGATGGTCGGCGCGATCATCTGGCCCGGTCGGCCAGCGCGCCCGTCGCGCCGGGCGCTACAATAGAGTCGTACGGGCCGCGAAGCAGGCAGCTAACCCGCGTCGCTTGATTGATGTCCGGGCGCCGCTGGGCGGCTTCGTCAAGCAAGCGCGCCGCCATTCCTCCGGTGTGCTCAGCGCCTTCGCCACGCGGGCATTGCTTCCTCCGTCACACCTCCCCACAACCCAACGCCCTGTTTGCGAGCGTGCGTCTCCATGGCCGCAAAGCGCTCGGTGTAGTGGTGCTCGAAGCGCGGGTCGGCGTAGGCGTGGCCGGTCTCGATCAGCGCCTCGTTGAACGAGGGCGCGTTGCGATCGAGATGGACGTACGCCAGAAGCCGCCCATACCGGTCGCGGGTCTGCCGCGGCGACAGCAGCACGTAGACGGCCTTTCCGGCCAGCCGCTCCCGCGCGAACGCGGCCGCCTCCGCCCCGTAGTGCGTCGGCTCGTCGCCCGTCGATTCCGGCGCGTCCACGCCCCACAGCCGGATCCGCGTGACCGGCCGCGGCCCGTCCGGCGCGGCCACCTCGAGCGTATCCCCATCCACGACCCGGGCCACGTCGAACCAGCGGGCGTGATAGGTCGCCCGGTCCTGCGTCGTCCCGTCGGCATCGACGCCGCTGCCAATGCCGCCGGCGCCGCTGGCGCCGGCGCAGCCGGTGCGGGCAACGAAGTCAACGGCATCGTTGCCGCCGTGTTCGACCTCGCGGACGCGGTCGTAGACGGCAAACCCCGCGGCGACCACGAGCAGTGCCGAGACGATCGGGTGCCGCCGAGGCCAGCGCCCCACGCGCACCGTCGCCGCCACGTCGCCGGCCGTGGGTGGTATCGCTTCAGGCTTGGTTCTTGCGGACGGCATCGACGTATCGTACCGGGTGCCCGACACCGCCACAGGCACCGCGAAACAGGCAGGCGGCGCGCGTCGCACGCGTTCGGGATCGGGCACCGAGCACAACGTACACGACGTGGCCGCCGTATCGAACGCCGCGCCGGCGAAGGGCAGGTTCAACGCGTCCGCACGCACAAGGCGAAGCGCCCCCGGGCACTGCTGCCGCCGGCGCGCCGCCCGCGCCAGCATGTCCGCGCTGATGTCGATGGCGGTGATGTCGCCCTGGGGGGGAAAGTGCTTGAAGTCGATTCCGGTCCCGGCCGCCATGAAGAGCGTTCTGCCGGTCATGCGGCTGAAGAGTTCCGCCTTTCTGCCTCCCCGGCGCAGGTCGGAACCTTCACACACGTCGTAGGCCCACGCCCGCAGACGCAGGATCGCCGTCATCGCACCCCCCCCGGACCCGCCCTGCCGCGTCGGAAGATGGCGCGACAGTGCGCGCCATAGACCTGTACGAATGCAAACATGCCGACGCCGAATACGACGCCCAACGCGATACAGACCTCCTCCGCCGGCTTCCAGCCCAGCAGGTGCAGCACGCAGACGGCCATCGGGCTGAGCATCGACGCCACCATCGAAGGCGCCATGCTCTCGATGGACCCCAGCAGGGGCGCGGCCGCAAGCGCCATGAGCATGCCAACCAGCATGGCCAGGATCATGCCGGTGGCGCACTCCGGCAGAAAACCCCATCCAGCTTTGTGCACCATGTGCATGACGACCGTTGCGGTGACGGAAACGACGACGAGAAAAAGCCCGTCGCCGAAGAAATAGACCGCCGTGACCGCGCGACTGACCCGCGTCCGCCCGGGCATGATGTCACCGCCTTCCAGCCGCCGCCGTTTGGTCCAGGGCATTCGACGCACCGCACCACGTCGGTCCGGGGAGCGCTCCCCACGTGCCCCCCTTCTCCGCGTCGGGCGGCCACCACACGCCCCTCAGCCGCCGAGCACCCCGCGGATGGCGTCGCTGGTGACCGTGTTGATCAGGGCGTTGATGAAGGAGATCAACTGGCTTTGAGCCATGCTCTGCACATCGGACGCCGTCAGGCAGCCCGTCTGAAACAGCAGCACCGCAAAAATCGGCACGAAGAACCATCGCTTGTTTCGCATCTTGTCACCTCTCGATCCGTTCTTCCGCGTTCCAGTGGCGGAAGCGGTCATGCCGGCACGATTTCCGCAGCGCGGCGTTCCTGCCAAAGCTCCCATTGTTTGGCGAAAAAGAAGATCACCGGATAGATCACCAGCTCCATGATGAAGCTGGTGGCCAGGCCGCCGATCATGGGCGCCGCCAGGCGGCGCATGGTGTCGGCGCCGGTGCCGGCCGCCCAAAGCAAAGGCACCAGTCCGATGAAGGTGGTCGCCACGGTCATGGTCTTGGGGCGAATGCGCATCACGGCGCCGTCGTGAATGGCGTGCCACAGATCGTCCAGATTGTTCATCCGTCCCTCGCCTTTGAAGCGATCGTAACTGTTCTCCAGGTACAAAAGCATGACCATTCCGGTCTCCGCGTCGAGGCCGGCCAGCGCAATCATACCGATGTAGACGGCCAGCGAGACGTTGTAGTCCAGGACGTAGAGAATCCAGATCGCCCCCACGAGGCTGAAGGGCACGGCCAGCAGAACGACCCCGGTGCGGAACCAGGAGCGGGAATGAAAGTACAGCAGCAGGATGATGAGGACGGCGGCGAACGGAACGACGACGGCCAGACGGCGGTTCGTCTCTTGAATGTATTCATACTGGCCGGACCAGACGATGTTGTATCCCGGTGGAAGCTCGACGGCCTCGGCGACGCGAGCCTTCGCCCGGTTGATCCATCCGACAACGTCGGTGGTCGTCAGATCGACGTAGATCCAGGCCGTTTTCCGCGCGTTCTCACTCTTGATCTGAGGCGGTCCCTTCAGGACCTTTACGTCTGCGAGCTGCGCCAGGGGCACCTGCGCTCCGGAAGGCGTGGAGACCAGCGTTCGTTTGAGCGCCGTGAGGTTGTCCCGTAATTCGCGCTTGTACCTCAGATTGACCGGATAGCGTTCCAGGCCTTCCACCGTCCAGGTGATGTTCATGCCGCCCAGCGCCGACAGGATGACATCCTCGACTTCTTCGATCCGCAGGCCGTAACGGGCCGCCTCATCGCGGTTGATGATGAAGTCCACGTAGTTGCCGCCCACCGTCTTCTCCGGGAAGGCGCTGAGCGTGCCCGGAAGGACGCGCACTTCCGCCGCAATGCGCTCGGCAAGATCGCCCAGGACGGAGAGGCTGTCGCCCATGATCTTGATGCCCACGGGCGTTTTGATGCCCGTGGAGAGCATGTCGATGCGGGTCTTGATCGGCATCGTCCATGCGTTCGTGACGCCGGGGAAGCTGACCACTTCGTTGAGGCCGGGAATGTGCTGTCCGCGGTCTTCGTAGCCGTACGAGAGTTCCTCGATGGTGATGGGGCGCTCCTGGGGGAACAGCCATCGTGCGCCGGTCCACACCTTCAGCCACTCGGGCCAGGAATCGTAGAACCGGTCGAGGTGGCGCTTCCGCCACTTCTGGCGGTCCGGTTCCAGCATGATGGTGGTCTCGACCATGGACAGCGGGGCCGGATCGGTGGCCGTCTCGGCGCGGCCGATCTTGCCGAAAACATGATGGACCTCGGGAAAGCTGGCGATCAGCGCATCCGTCTGCTGAAGGAGTTCGCGGGCCTTGGTGATGCTGATGCCCGGATCCGTGGTGGGCATGTAGAGAAGGTCGCCCTCGTCCAGGGGCGGCATGAACTCGCGGCCCAGGCCCGGGAACCACCGTGCCAGTTGCGGAACGGCGTCGGCCGCCTGCGGGCCGATGACCGGAACCTGCCGGATGCCCATCAGGGGCACTGCGCTGCTGAGGACCAGCAACACGGCAAGCAGCAGCGTCGTCTTGCGAAAACGCATGGCGAGGGAGAAAAACGGATTGTACATCCACTGCAGCACTTTGCTGATCGGGTTCACGCGCTCGTGGAAGATCTTCTGCGGGACCAGCAACATGCCCAGCAGGACGATCCACGCGATCGCGATCCCGTTCCGGTACACATCCAGCCGGCCCAGGGGCGCGACAAGCAGTAATCCCGCGGGCAGGAACATCGCGCTCAACGTAATCAGCAGGTTGCGCTTCCAGCCCCACTCCTTCGGCAGCACGCGGGACGTGATGAGGGACAGCATCAGGACCGGGATGATCGTGATCGCCAGGACGGAGGCCGCCGCCATCGAGAAGGTCTTGGTGAAGGCCAGCGGCTTGAACATCCGGCCGCTCTCCTCGCCGAGGGCGAAGACCGGCAGGAAACTGACGGTGATGATCAGCAGGGAGAAGAACAGCGTCGGGCCGACCTCTTTGGCGGCGTCGATGATGAGTTCGACGCGGGGGCGGTGCACGGGTGTGCGCCCAGCGGAAAGTTCCGCATGAATGCGGTCTTCCTCGCGGTCCAGATGCTTGTGCGAGTTTTCGACCATGACGATCGACGAATCGACCATCACGCCGATGGAGATGGCGATGCCGCCCAGGCTCATGATGTTGGCGTTGATACCCAGGTAGTGCATGATGATCAGCGCGCACAACACGCCGGTGGGTAGCACGAAAACGGCAACGAGTTCGCTACGCGCGTGGAGCAGGAAAAGAATGCACACCAGGCCCACGACGATCATTTCCTTGATGAGGGTCTCGGTGAGCGTTGCCACGGCCCGCTCGATCAGTCCGGACCGGTCGTACTCCGTGACGACGTCCACGCCCGGCGGAAGCCCCTGCTTGAGCTGGTCGAGCTTGTGCTTGACGTTGCGGATGACCTGCAACGCGTTCTCGCCGAACCGCATCACGACGATGCCGCCGACGACCTCGCCCTCGCCGTCGGCTTCGGCCAGTCCCCGGCGCAGTTCCGGACCGAGTTGCACGTCGGCGATGTCCCGCAGATAGACCGGCGTGCCGGTGGGTGTGGCCCGGATCACGATCTTGCGCAGATCTTCAAGTCCCTGGTCGGACCGGACGCGCCAGATCGGCCGGCCGGCCTCCCGTGCGTCCCGGACCTGCTCGGGCGTCAGTGCCGCGAGGTAGCCCCGGCCGCGGACCATGTACTCGGTTTCGGACATCTCCAGCACGCGGCCGCCCACGTCGTTGTTGGACGCCCGGATGGCCATCTTGATCTGGCTGAGGGGGATGTTGTAGGCCAGAAGCCGGTCCGGATCGACGACGACCTGATACTGGCGGACGAAGCCGCCGACGGCGGCGACTTCGGATACACCCTCGAGCGCCGTCAGCTCGTAGCGCAGATACCAGTCCTGCAAGCTGCGGAGTTCGGACAGGTCGTACTCGGCCAGGACGAGGTCCGTCTTGCCGTCCCACGGGCACCTGCCGCCGTGCTCGAACGTGCGGATGCGTTCAAGCTTCTCGCGATCGAGTTCCGGCGCCTCGTCGATCGTCGGGTACCACGTCTTCGGCTCGTCCGGATGGCGGTACATGCCGTCCGGGTGGTCCGGACAGTAGTAGCCATTGCGAACGGAGTACTCGTAGACCCACCCGACGCCCGTCGCGTCCGGGCCGATCTGGGGCGTCACGCCGCGCGGGAGTCTGCTGGCGACGTAATTGAGATACTCCAGGACGCGTGACCGCGCCCAGTAAATGTCGGTGCCGTCCTCGAAGATGATGTAAACGAACGAGTAGCCGAACATGGAGTAGCCGCGCACCACCTTGGCGTACGGCACCGACAGCATCGCCGTGGTCAGCGGGTAGGTCACCTGGTCTTCCACCACCTGCGGCGCCTGGCCCGGATACTCCGTGAAGATAATGACCTGGACGTCGGACAGGTCGGGGATGGCGTCGAGACGGATGTTGTATATCGTCCAGACGCCGCCGAGAATGATGAACGACGTGAGAATGACGACCAGCAGCCGGTTCCGACAGCAGTATTCGATGATTCTGGCGATCATGGCGAAAAGGGTTGGAAGGTTTTAAGGTTAGAAGGTTGAAGGTTGGGACTTCGAGGGTCCGCTCTTCCACGGCCCGGGATCTCAGGGCTCACGCGTCGGGCGTCAGATACCTGATGAACGCCGCAATCCGGCGCGAGATCGACTCTACGATCGTGCGAAGTTCCATGGATCTCTCTTCCGAAACGTACCTGAGGTCCGCGGCGGCGTAGAGCTGGGATCGGACTTCGCCGGCGGAGCCTTTGGCCATGTACAGGAACCGAACGAAGTCCTTCGGACTCCCCCGCTCCAACCCTTCCGCGACGTTGGACATGATCGACATCGCCGCTCGTCGAATCTGGTCTCGCAGCACAAAATCCCTGGCAAAAACGCCGTCACCCGTCAGCTCATAAACGCGCTTGACGAGCGCGCGCGTGTCCCGCCATGCCTCGATGTCCTCGAACCGCTCGATCGTCGCCATTTTCATTCTCCCAACTGAAAACCTTCAACCCTGCAACGTTCCAACCTTCAACCTTCCAACCTTCAACCTTCCAACCTTCAACCTTCCAACCTTCAACCTTCCAACCTTCCAACTTTCAACCTTCAACCTACTTCACATCCTTCAACTCGCCGCAGGTGAGCATCTTGAAACCGTAGTAGGGGTTGCGCTTCTCCTGGGCGGTCTGGATCCAGTCGCCTTTGCTCATCGGGCAGTGGTAAACGTAGAGCTTCGGCCAGCGCTGCCGGCTGGGACGGGCGAGGTCGATCATCGCGCGCACGGCGGCGCTCAACTCGACGAAGGCCACGCGGTCCTGTTCCAGGTCCGTGCCGCGGATTTTCAGCGCCGCCGTCCGCAGCCGCTCGGTCGCGGAGCGCAACATAGCGGGTTCCACCACGCCGGAATCATCCACGTGCCTGGCCAGTTCGTCGCCCGCCGCCACGATCGCCAGGGCCTGGCGGGCCACGTCCGCCACGCGGTCCGCGGCCAGCAAGGCGTGCAGTTCCAGGTAGTGCTCGGTGATGTAGTCCACGTGGGCGGCGACGATTTCCGGGGCGTCCTTCGGCCAGGCGAAGGTGGCGGCGTGAACGAGCTGCATGCCGCAGATGGAGCAGGCCCCCGGTTCGCTCGCCGCGACCTGGCTGGCGTGCATGGGGCAGACGTATCCGGGGCGGTCAGCCGGGCGCTGCCGGTCAGACATCGCCTTTGCCCAGGCCACCCGTTCGATCGGTTTGAGCTTCATGCCACAAATGGGGCACGCGCCGGGTTTGTCGGAGAATTGCCCGCACTCCTGCATCGGACAGGCATACGTGGCGTTCGCCGGAATCGTCACGGCCTGTTCGGACGCTTCAGCCGCCTTGCCCTCCAGCGGCCGGGCGCAGATTGTACAGGCGCCCGGTGCAGCACTGTGTACGAGCGGATGAATCGGGCAGCGGAAAGCGCCCGCCTCTGCCAGGCCGGGAGTGGGCGGGAGGTTCGCATCGGCCATGCTCTCGTCGAGCCACACCCCGCGATAGGCCGCCAGTCCGCGCCCGCAGTGCGGGCAGTTTCCCGAGGCCGCTCGAATCACGCCGGCGTGTTGCGGGTCAGGACAGGTGTACATGACCTTGAAGGGCATAAGGCGCCGCCCGCAACGCGGGCACTCGCCGCCGCTCTTCGAGAACACGTGCTGATGGTCCGGACAGGTATGGGCAACGTCCGCGCCCTCGGCCGCCTTGCGGATGCGCGCCCAGGGCAACTCCGCCAGCGGCTTCAATTCCATCCCGCACCAGGGGCACCGGCCGGGCTGTGCGGAAAAATACGCGCCCTGGCGGGACGCATCTGCTTCGTCGAGGTGCGTTTCCATCGGACAGGCATAGTTCGCGTCCGCGGGAACGCCGCCGGCGCTCTTCAAGGGCGCCGCCCCCTGCTGGACGACCACGGATGACAGAGAGAGCAGGGTCATGCACTCAACGACGTATGACATGGAGTGATCCTCGTTTCTTACTTTTCGTGGGAGTATTGTTCCGTCCAGGAAAGATCTTCTAACGGCTTCAACGTCATGCCGCACCATGGACATTCGCCCGGGTCGGCGGAGAAATAAGGTCCGCGCCGGGCGACCTCGCTTTCTGCCGGGTGCTCTTCCATCGGACAAGCATAGGCCGCGTCCGTGGGCATGGTCCTGCCCGCAGCAGCGACGTTGGACGCAGGGGCGTCGTGCGACAACGCGTGGTCCTGCCGTTCGGGATCCGGCATCCGCCGGGTCGTCTTGGCGCGTTCGGCCTCCATCATCTTGGCGACCGCCTCCTTGAGCTTGCTCTCGCCGTCGAGAAGGAACTGGCCGCTGGTGACCACGACCTCCCCCTCGTCCAGTCCGTAGAGCACTTCGACCATGCCGTCTTCCGCTTCGACGCCGGTTTGTATCTCGCGGGGGTCGAACTTGCCGCCGCCGCGATCCACGAATGCGACCTTTCGTTCGCCGCTGTCGATGTAGGCCTCCCGCGGCACGAGCAGCGCGTCGCGGGAAAGCTCGGACTCCAGCTTCACGTTGGCATACATGCCGGGCTTGAGTTCCAGCGCCGGGTTCTCGAACTCCAGGCGGACTTTGATGACGCGCGTCTGCTGCTCCAGATAGGGGTAAACGTACACGACTTTTCCCGGGAACTCCCGCCCGGTCACGTAGGGAAGCGTCATCCGTGCCGGCTGTCCTACGTACACCCAGGGCAGTTGATATTCATAGATATCCACGTATACCCAGATCCGGGACAGATCGGCGATGGTGTACAGGCGCATCCCGGGCATGACGTACATGCCTTCGAGGGCCATCTTCTCGGTGACGATCCCTTCTGCGGGCGAGTGGATCGTCAGCGCCTTCTCGACTTGCCCCGTGTCCCGGATTCGGGCTACTTGTTCCGCCGACACGTCCATGTATTCGAGCTTGGTGACCGCGGCCTGCACGAGCCGGGCCGCGTCTTCCGGCGCCGGCGCAAAAGTGCTGCCTTCGAGCAAGGGCAGATTGCGAATGGCGGCCAGATACTCTTCCTGGGCGGCGTACAGTTCCGGAGAGTACGCATCGAAAAGCGGCTGCCCCCTCGCCACCTGCTGGCCGGTCTGATCGACGTAGAGCCGCTCGATCCATCCTTTGAACTTGGTGTTGATGTAGGTGACCGATTGTTCGTTGTAGTCGACGCGGCCGACCGTGCGAATGACCTTCACCAGCGGCCCGCGCTGCACCGCTTCGGTTCGGATGCCCATGTTCTGGATCGTGACCGGGTCGATCCGGATCGTGTGGGCGGACGCCGAGTCCGACTCGTCGGCATAGACCGGAACGAGGTCCATGCCCATCGGGCTTTTGCCGGGGGTCTCGGAGATGTAACCGGGATCCATGGGGGCGCGCCAGTACAGGATCTTGCGCTCCTGTACGGAGGAGCCGCCGACAGCGCCCGCATCGTCCTGCTTCTTGAGCGGCGTCAGCTTCATGTGGCAGATCGGGCACTCGCCCGGACCTTTCTGCAAGACGTTCGGGTGCATCCCGCAGGTGTACCACTGCTCGGTGTCCCCACCGGCGGCGTCCGTGGCGGGCGCTTCCGCGGTCTCAGAAGCTCCGCCCGGCCGGGCCAGCCAGCGGCCGCCGGCCCAGCCGGCGACCAGCGCCACGGCCGCCACGACAAGCGTCATCAGCGCTTTGGCGTCTCGACGTGGGGATCGGCGGCCGGCGCGCGTCATTCGCTGCCGGCGCCTTCGGCCTGACAGGTTCATTACGGCTCTCCCAACTCGGGCAGGCTCAGCCCGATGGCTTCTTCCAGATCGGCGACGCTTCGCTCCAGTTCGCCCAGGGAACGGTGGTACTGAATGGTAAAGACCAGCCACTTGCGCCAGTTGTCGATGACGTAAAGAAAATCGCTCGCGCCGGCAATGTACGAGGCCTGTGACACCTGGTACGTCTGCTGGGCCTGCGGGATGATCGTGCTGCCGAAGAGCGCGGCCAGGTCCCGCTGTGCCCGCACCCGTTCCAGCGCATCCTCGATCTGAAACTCAATCCTGTTCTGTGTGGCGGCGTACTCCTGCCGCGTCGCCAGCAGGCGGTGCCGGGCCTCCGCAATCCCGCCCTTGATCCTGTCGAACCAGATCGGCAGCGTAAACCCGAACGTGATGGCCCAGTTATCCGTTCCGTCCTCGCTCATTGTCGGAACCGCCGGTCGCTGCCCGGTCATCGGGTTCGGCGGCGGCCGGAACGCGTCGCGCGGCTCCATGTACATCCACTCGAAGCCCAAGGTGAAGTCGGGCCAGTACGCCAGCCGGGCCAGCTCGACGCCGTGCTGGTCGCGTTCGATCTGGTGCTGAAGACGCCGCAGAGCGGGATGGGCGTCAGCGGCCGTGGCGAGCAGTCGGTCTAGATCCATATCCGCCTTCCGAATCTCAAAAGTCTCGAGTGGTGGTACCCTCGTGGCCGGCGGGCGGTCCAGCAGTTCGTTGAGCCGGCTGGCCTGGGTGACCCGGCGCTGCCGCAGCGTGATGAGTTCCGCCTCCAGGTTGCTCAGCTCCACCTGGGCGCGGAGTGCGTCGTCCTGCGGCCGGCGGCCCGCGGCCACTTGGGCCCGAGCCACGTCGATCAACCCGCGGAGCAGCCTCTGGTTGTCCTGGGTGATCTCGATGCTCTTGTCGATGATGTAAAGTTGAAAATACGCACGCTTGACCTCCGCGACGACCCGGAGACGCACCTCCTGCAGGCGTTCCAGCGCGGCCCGGGTTTCTTCCATGGCGATGCCGCCGGCGCGAGTGAGCTTTTCCGGAACGGGAAACCGCTCGCTGATTCCGAGGATGAAGAAGTTGTCTCCTTCGGCGGTTCGCACCGGCTCGGGAAGCACCTTCATGGCGACCATCGGGTCCGGCAGCGCCGTCACCTGGGCGATGCGCTCCGCTCGGCCCCGCGCGGTTTCCTCGGCCATCTTGATGTCCGGATTGCTCTGTAGCGCGAGCACGATGAAGTCACGGAGTGTTTCCAGCGTGGCCGGCTGCTCCTGTCCGGCGTCCGGCGAGGGAGGCGTCTGCGGGGTCGTTGGGGCCAGGGCATAGCCGCGCGCATCCGCCTCCCTGTCGGCAGCATGGGCCTGAACATACGCGGCCACTTCCTGCCTCGCATCGGGATAGGCGGCACATCCGGCGATGACCGCACTGACAAGCAAGAACGCCGCCGCGGCCAATGGCCAGCGCTGGGCATGAATCCTCGACTCACACATCCGGGCAACCCTTTGGCACAGACGTGCCGCTGAACTCGCGACCTTCACGAACTGCATCCGGCAGGCCCCTCACCAAGCGTAATGGTCCAGACCATACACCAGCGATCCGCCGAAGAAACCCGTGATCGCGACCATTGCGGCGCAAGCGAACAAGGCGAAACGATGCGGCTTCCGGCTGGCATCCGGGCGACGAGCCGCTCGCTCGCCAACCACGACCGCCACGACCGACGACGCGGCCGTCGCAGTTCCAAGCCAGCGGTGCGTCGTGAGGATCCACTGTTCATCCACGACGTGAAACCCGCCGAAGCACCAGCCGAGCAGGGCGCCGGCGACCGCCCCCAGCGCGCCGACCCAGAGGCAGAACCGCCCTGCGCCAGCAAAGTATGCCCGGCCGGTCGCGATCAGCAAGCACTCGGCCAGCGCGGCGCCGGTCAGCATCGCGATCGGGAAGTTGACGACTGCGGGGTGGAAGCGTCCGATCCATGCGATCAGCTTCGCGAGTCCAGACGCGTCTTCGCCTTCGTCGTGCGTGTGACCGGCGTGCGACTCGGCCGCGGCGGGTTCGCCCGGTTCCGCGTCGACGTGCTCGTGGGGAGCTTGCTCCTCCGCGCCGTCCTCCCGTCGGTGTGCCGACGGCGTCTGCTGGCCGTCATCCCCGGACTGCGCCAACTCCTGGCCGATTGCCCCGTTCGCCTGCGCTTCCGGTGGATGGGCGCGCTGGGAGGGTTGCGTCGCCCCGTCGGGGATGGAATCGCCTCCGGCATCGTCGTGGGACTGCTGTGGTCCAGCGCCGGTGAGGTTGGCGACGTAGCGCTGCGGGTTCGCCTCGAACTTCGCCAGGCATCGGTCACAGCAGAAGGCGACGGTCATGCCCTGGTACAGGGTCGTGAACTCAGGGTCGGCCTGCTCCAGTGTCATCACGGGACACATCGTGTTCACCGGCGGCTGAGCGGGCGCTGCCGGTCCGGCCGCGGCCGGACCGGAGAGCAGCGCTGCCGCCAAGGCGCAGGCGCCGCGTAGCCGGGAGGGAGACTGGAGCGATTCTGTGTGCCGCTTCATTCGATGCGACCCGAGATTGGACTGAGCCATGCCGGATCCAGGTGCGCGCCCTGCCGCTGGACGTTGCGATGCCTTCACGATGGGCGGAGCCGTGGGCGACGACGTTGCCGTGCGCGATTCGTATCCTCGTCCCAGACGGCTACTCCGCGCGGGCTGAAGCCACGCGGCTCGCTGGTCGGGCCTCATCGCGCACGCTGATAGGGAACGAGATACACGCTTCGCCGCGGATCAGCGGCCGCCGTGGCCATGCGCACCGTGGTCATCGGTGTCGTCGTGGCCGCCGGCTTTCTCGTGCGCCATCTCCTCCGGTTTGAAGTCATATCCCTGCGCCTTGAGCCTGGGCAGGTATTCTGACGGCTTGGCGAAGAGCTTGTTCTCACACCGATCGCAGCAGAAGTAGACCTTGTGACCGTTGGCCAGCGTCGTGAAGCTCTTCGGATTGATCTCCTCCTCCATGACGGGGCACTGGGTCTGGTAGGTGTAACTGTTGGCAAGCGCAACGGCGTATTTCGCGGGGTCTGCTTTGAACTTGTTGATGCAGCCGCTGCAGCAGAAGTAGACTTTTCCCTTGTCGGTGTCCGTGAAGGCTTTCGGGTCCACCGGATCCTTCGAGACGGGGCACGTCACCTGGATCTTCGGCCGGTCCGCCAGCGCCTTGCGCTGGGCGCTGACCTGGGCGGCGTATTTCGCCGGATCGGCCTGGTACTTGGTGATGCAGTCCTTGCAGCAGAAGAAAACCGGTCCGTCGTCGGTCGCCACGCTGACGGCCAGGTTGACCGGCTCGTCCATGACGGGGCACATAGGGACGGCCGCCGTCGGGGGCGCCTTTTCGGCGTGGCCGTGACCTTCGTGCTGCGCCGGCGCCGACTGCGGCGCGAGTCCGGTGGCAACGATCATCCCGAACAGTACCTGTACCGTCAGATGGTTCATCGTAAGAAAGCTCCTTGACGTCTTCGTGGTGAGTATCCGGACCCGAACACGCGATCTGAATCCATGACACCCGGGCGTTACAGCCCATTAGATGCACGGGCCAGGCGATGCCTTCCACGGCCCGAGAAGAAAAACTCGGTTTGACAATTGCCCGGGCGGACCGTACGGTCCGCACAACGATACGGGTCGCCGACGTCCCCGGGACGCGCGATCGGGCGTTCACCATCGCCTTCCTCAACCTCGTGGATCCGCCAGACGCGAACCGCAAGCGATCGGTCAACGAGGTGGGGTGAATGACGCCACGTCGTCGAACCGATCCGCCTGCGGTCCTGGCTTGGTCCCACGACCGGGCCGTCCGACTCCACGCGAGCCGGTAGGTTCCGTCGGCCCGGCCGGTCTACCCATTCGTCAGCCTGGCGAGTGTTCGACTGGCGGAGGCTCATAATCCCTCTCGGGGTGAGTCGCTTCATACGCCAGGCGAGGCTCGGGGCGGCGCCCGGGCGTTCCGTTCCGGCGTCAGCGACGTGTCGACGCAGCGTCTCGCATTCGCGGGTGTAACGTCGGCGCCGGATGGCGTCCGGAATGATCTCGATCGGCGCTCTTCCTGGGCCGCGTTGATGACCAGTCCGGAACTCATCCAGGGCGTTGACATGATCGGTACCTCGTCGGGGCGTTCATCCCTCGTCGAACCTTTCATTTGGATGCGCCGCGAGCCGCCTTCCTTCCCGGTCGGCTGTCTGCTCCTGTCAGCCGTTTCTGTGGGTCTTTTCTCGGAAGGCAGCCGCGGGCCTGTGCATCTAAACGGAGAGGTGAATCCTCGTCGCCCCCAGCGCGGCTGGAGTGTCGCAAGGAGAACTCATGCCGGCTGACTTGGCCCACCGCAGTCCAGGTCCCGTCCCTTCCCTCTCGCAACCGAGGGGGTGGAACACGCTTGCGTTCCGACTTGGCCTGGTCGTGAACGCGACCGTGGTTGCCGTCCTCGCACTGTCCGGGTGGCTGGATCACCGGCGGGACGCGGCGGCCCAGGTCGAGCACACCTTGAACCGGCTTCAGGAGGAAGCCCACGTCCTTCGCGCCGCCTGGAGCCAGTTTCGGGATGCGCCGAGTTTTCAGCGCTTCGTCGACGGTTTCTGCCGCCAGATGACCACGTCCGCCTCGCCCGGGCACCACATCGCCCTTTTCGGCGCCGATGGGCGGGTGGCGGTGCGGGCACACGAGCGGGCCGATTCAGCCCTGGAAGCCCAAATGAAGGCTAGCGCGGCGAGAAACCTGCGCACGTTCACGCTCGGCGGGGAGCGTTTTGCGGCCTATTCGCTGCGCCTCGACCCGGGCGCCGACCTGGTGGTGGCCGTATCGCTTCAACCCGCTGAGGAGATGCTCCGCACGCAGGGCGTCCGGCGGGCGGCGGCCACGGGAATGCTCGTCCTAGTGCTTTTCGGCGTCACGAGCGTGTGCCTGCTGGCCTGGGTGCGCGACCCGCTGCGCGCCTTTGTCAGCGTGGTCACCGCGGTCAGGAACCGGCACTTCGATCAGCGCGTGCCACCGCGAGGGGCGGCGGAAGTCCGCTACCTGGCCGCCGGCATCAACGAGATGGTCCAGGCGCTGGAACGTACGGAACGGCGCCGGGCTTCCGAAATGCGACGCGCCCGCGACATTCAACGCGCGTTGGTCGGCGACCGCGAGCTGTCGGTCAACGGCTGTCGGATCCAGGCGCTGTTCCTGCCCACGGCCAGCGTGGGCGGGGACTTCTTCGACGTGGTCACGCTTCGCGATGGTACGACGCTGTTGGCTGTCATCGACGTCACCGGACACGGGGTACCGGGCGCCCTGTGTACGGCGCTGCTGCGGTCATCCCTGCGGCACCTGGCCGCCGCCACCTGCGACCTCAGCCAGATCGCGTGCGGTCTGAACCGCGATCTGTGCGAGATTGCGGCGGCGGGCGTGTTCGCCACCGCCGTCCTGGTGAGGCTGGGGCCGCAGCGGGGCAGCGTCCAGTACGTCATCGCCGGCCACGACCCGCCGGTGCTCGCCGCCCCCGATGGCGGCGTGACGACGCTCAACGGCGGCGGGTTGCTGCTGGGGGTCGATGCCGCTACCGCCTATCAGACCGCCAGGGTCGAGGTCCAGCCGCACAGTCGGCTGTTCGTCTACACCGACGGGCTGCACGAGGCGATGTCGCCCGATGGCGAGCCGTTCGGCCGCCAGCGCGTCTGGCAGTTGCTGACGGTCACAAGCCACATGCCTCTTGAGCAGCAGCTCGCGGCCACGCTCAACAGCGTGCGAATGTTCCATGGGAAGGAAGACCTCGGCGACGACGTAACGCTCCTCGGCGTCTGCTGGGGCGGCCGGGAGAACGAGGGCGATGGGCCGATTCCCGACCCTGCTCCGTGAGGATAGGATGGCGGTCGATGGGTGGCATGATTCCGAGCGCCGCCTCGTCCGCTCCCCGTCCGAGGATGGCCGCGTGAACGACCGTGAGCTGGTGCAACGTTGCCGCGAGGGGGATCGCGAAGCCCAGCGGCAGTTGTTCGACCAGACGTCGCCACGGATCTACGGACTTCTTCTGCGCATGACCGGCGATCCTGACGCGGCCTCCGACCTGGCGCAGGAAACGTATGTGAAGGGGCTGCGGCGCCTGGATCAGTTCGACGGCCGCTCGGCCGTGGCTTCATGGTTCTACCGCATCGCCGTCAACGAGGCGCTGCAATTCCGCCGCCGCCGGCAGGGTGAGAGGGTCAGGCTGCAAGCGGCGGCCCAGGCCCGGCCCGTCGAAACCGAGCGCACCTCCAGCGATCTGCGGCTGGACGTGGAGGGCGCATTAGCCCGGCTGGCGATGGACGACCGGACCATCCTGTTGCTGCGTTATCAGGAGGAACTCGATTATAGGGGCATTGCAGACGTGCTGGACTGTGAGGAAGGGACGGTGGCTTCCCGGCTGAGTCGGGCCAGAGTCCGCCTGCGGGAGATCCTGCGCGAAAGTTACGGCTGAAGGGAAGAAAAAGCCCCCTCCGCGCATCTAACGCTATGGCCTGTGTTCCCAGGAAACGGTCTGCCGGGATAGGGTCACTGCACGTGTGGTGACCGGGGTCGAACCGGAATGAGCTGCGAGCAGATCGAACGACAACTTGGGCTTCGCGTGGACGGTGAGTTGGCGCCGGCCGAACAGGCCGTGGTCAATGCCCACCTTGAAACATGTCCGGACTGTCGGGCGGAACTGGCGGAACTGCGCCAACTCGCCGGCATCATCGCCGGGCTCTCCCCCGTCAGCGTGCCGGATTCTCTCTGGGGGAGCATCGAGCAGCGATTGGACGGCGCCGAATCGGATGCCGCCGTGACACGACCGGCTCGATGCTCTCGATTGGTGTTCGTCAGGCCCTGGGCTATCGCCGCGGGCATCGTGCTGACCGTGGGGCTGGGGATGCTGGGGCTGTCCTCGTTCGACACCACGGCCCGCGCATCCACCGTGGATTTCGCGATGCTCCTCGATGCCCTCCCGTTGGACGCCCAGAAGGCGTTCCGGAAGTTCCTGGTTCGTTACGATGCGAAGCCCACCACACCCGTGGCGGCGAAACGGATCGCGCCGCACCTGAATTTCGACACGCCGGCGGAGCTGCCGGGCGGATTCCGATTGCAGTCCGTCTATCAGCTCCGGATCGGTAGGACCCCGGCGATCGCCGCCGCGTACGACCGGGACGGCGAGTTCCTGGCGACGGTGTTCCACGCGCCCATGAAGCTGGAGAAGTTCGGCTCGCACGAGAACTTCCCGTGCGTGATCGGCGAGCACTGCGGGCACAAGGTGCAGGTCGGCGCGTGGACGCTCGTCCACGTGACGGACCCGACGACGTGTCACTGCCTGTTGAGCCGGATTGATGAGCAGGCGGAGATGCCGGCCGTGCTGACGGCGATCGCGCCGCCGGTGGCGTCGCAGCCCGGCGGGCATGGCGGCTGAATCGGTAACGGCAGAATCGCCCAAGCCCGGGACCGGCAGACGTCGACCGCCGCTCGTCGCAACGGCGCGGAGGGCCCTGCGATGTCAACGGCCAGGTGCGCCATATTCTATGAAGGAGAACCTGTGATGATGTCAGGTATGGGTTGGATGATCGGCATGATCGCGATGCTCGTGATGATGTTCGGCGGGTCGATGTTCGGAATGGGCTGGCTCGGGTGGTGATCTGACCCGATCGCGGCGGGCGAGCCACGGCTCCCTCCAGCGGGGTAGCCCGCCGCCCTTGCGCTGCGCGGTTCCGTGGTGCCGAAAGGCATGATGCGGGTAGACTATGCGCGCTGTAAGACGCATCGACAGACCTCGCTGGTGCAACGAACAAGAAAACGACAGAATTCTCGGGAAGGAGCGTAAGACGCGGCGCATCTAAGCAAATGGATCGACACGCTATGACTGCCCCACCTGAGAGACCGAACATGTTGCGCCGAACGTTCCATCTGCCGGATTGTCGTCTCACCGACGGCGACGGGCTTGACAGGCGGCTGGGTGAATTACTGGCCGAGTTCAACATCCTGGCGATCCGCCGTGTTCCCGTTGCGTCGCACGGCCCGGCGACCGAACTTCTGCGGCCCCTGCTGGCCGAGTTCGGCGACGTCGGGGACCGCACCGACCGCGGGTTCGACATTCGTTCGCCCGACAGCCCTTGCGGAACCTGTCGCGAGCCGCGCGTCGTATTCCAGCAGGGAGATCTCCTGACGGTCTGCGACGGCGACGGCAGCCTCTACCGAGCGTTCGGGGCCGTCGGTGCTGACCGCTTCTTCATCGTCGGACGGAACCGGCGCGTGGTAGACGTGGGTTCTATCCGGGAGATTGACAAGTGGGACGCGCTGCTGTGCAGGAATGGGGACCCATCGCCGCAGCCCCGGGCCGAGGCGCCGCCGGCCGCCCGCCGGCCACGCGGGCCGCGAACCGTCTTCGATGGGAGCATGTGAGTGAATGGCGCGTTCGATGAGTAGATTCATCGCGCAGCGGCTGGCCCATAGGAGTGTCTCATCATGCTATCCTCGAGTGTTCTTCCCGATTTCAATCTGAGCGATGACAACGGATGCCAGCAGTCCTTCGAGGACCTCCTGGCAGAGATCAACGTCATTCTGGTGACTCGCTCCGTAAGGGTGTCGCACAGCCCCGGCAACGAATTGGTTCGTAGTTTCCTGGCGGAGATCCAGGGTACTGGGTATGGATCGCTTTGCGGCTTTGATATCCGGTCGCACGACGCCTTCTGCAATGTGCGCCGTGGGCCGCACGTGGTTTCGCAGCGGCGCGAATTCGTGACGATCTGTGACAGCGGCGGCCTGGTCCGCCGTCTGTGGGGCATGGACGGCGACGCCTGGATCCTGATCGTCAGCGCGAGTCGGCGCATTCTGGGCGAGGGGCCGCTCGCGGACGTCGGGCGCCTGGTGACGGAGTTCGGACGGGACGTCTCCTTGTCGCCCGGCCGGCCCACCGGCGGGCGGTTCTGACTTCGTGTGCGGTCCGGAACCGCAGGACTCCGAAGGCCCACGCTGTTCCCCGGTAGGACGCGAGTACGCATGACTGAACCGGCGCCCGCGGTGCAGCGTCAGCGCCGCGCGGCGCCTGCCGGAGCGAAAACAGGGTGCGCGAGCAGGCGCCGCCAGCGAGCCGCGGGCTTCAGCCCGCGCGGAGTGTCCGGCATGACTTGGCGACGAATCGCGCACGGTGATTCAGTCCCCTCACAACGAACGTAGGAGCGTTGATGCCAATGCGTATCGCCATGCTCTCGTGGGAGTCCCTGAATTCGATCGCCGTCGGGGGGCTGGCGGCACACGTGACGGAGTTGGCGGAAGCACTGCAACGCCTGGGACACGACGTGCACGTCTTCACGCGGATGGACGCCGGCCAGTCGCGCTACGACTGCATCGGCGGCGTGCATTACCACCGTTGTCCGTTCGACCCCAACGCGCCATTCGTTCAGTACATCGGCCGCATGTGCGCGGCGTTCCGCGATCGGTTGCAGGCCGCGGAGCGCTTTTACGGGTGGCGGTTCGACGTCCTCCACGCTCACGATTGGCTGTGCGTGCAGGCATTGGATCTGATGACGAGCGAGCCGGGACGCCGCGTGGTCCTTACGTTCCATTCAACTGAGTTCGGGCGCTGCGGAAACAGGACCTGCAACGGCACGTCACAGGCGATCCGAAAGATCGAGTGCCAGGGGGTGCAGCTCGCGCATCGCCTGATCTGCGTGTCTGGCGCCCTGGCCGGCGAAGTACGCGACCTCTACTCTGCTCCGGCGGAAAAGGTCGCAGTTGTTTACAACGGCGTCAACGTACACCGGTTTGACGGCGCCATCAACGGCCGTGCCGCCCGACGCGACCTCGGGATCGGGGAGGACGATCCGATCGTGTTGTTTGTCGGCCGGCTGACGTGGCAGAAGGCCCCGGATCTCATGCTGGCGGCCCTTCCCCGCATCCTGAGTGACTGGCCCGACGTGAAGTTCGTGTTCGTCGGAGACGGCGACATGCGCGCGGGCCTCGAAGGCGAGACCTCTGCAAGGGGCCTGCACGGTGGTGTTCGCTTCCTCGGCTACCGCAACGGTGCTGAACTGGTGCGCCTGTTCAAGTGCGCCGACGTGCTCAGTGTGCCAAGCCGCAATGAACCCTTCGGCATCGTGGTTTTGGAAGGCTGGAGCGCTGCACGCCCGGTGGTCGTGACCCGCAACGGCGGTCCGTCTGAGTTCGTGCGCGATCAGGAGACGGGCTTTCTCGTCCAGCCCACCGTCGAGTCCATCACGTGCGGGCTGCAGGCGGCGCTGGCGGATCCCGGCAAGGCCCGGCGCATCGGGCACAGAGGCCGCGCGGAGGTGGAGCGGCGCTTCAACTGGGAGGCGATCGCACGGGAAACGTGCGATGTCTACGATTCGATCACGCCCTGATCGAAACGGGCAACGGAATCCCCCGTTCAAGGCCGGCATCATGTGCGGAGGGAAGCCATCATGACGGGCGGCCATGGACGGCACACGCTTCCGTTCCTCGCGGGCGACGGCGTTTTCCTGCTCCTGGTTTCCTGCGCGACCACCGTCGCCATGCACATGGTACACGAACTTGGTTGGGGATTCGTCCTGGAGTGCGCGTGCGGCATGATCGTGGCGATGCTGGTGGGGACGCTCATGGCGTTTGCCGCCGCGCCCCTCCTGGGGTCGATTGAAGCGATGGTCCCGTCGATGGTGGTGTCCATGCTGAGTCCGGCGGCGGTGTGCGTCTTCGATGTCTTTGGCCTGGATCCGGGGATGGAAGGCGCCGCGGCCGTGGGGGCCGCGTTTGGCACAGGGATGTTCGTCTTCGTTCAGGTGTATGGAGCGCACTGCCGAGCGGCGTTTCAAAGTCGCGCCTGGCGTCAAGGGAGGCCCCAATGACCGCATTCTGGCGTCTGCGCACCCGTCTTTACGACGTATGTGAGGGCTCCGACCTCCGCCGTGGGGGCAGGAAGGCGGAACTCTTCGCGCACATGGAGGGTAGGACGCTCTTCATGGCCGTCGGCACCGGTATCGACTTGAAGCACTTCCCCGCCCATGCCGACGTGACGGCGATCGAGATAAGTGCCGAGATGCTCGCCCGGGCGGCGCCCCGCGGTGTGCAATGCCCGTGCGAACTGCGCCTGGTGCGTGCGGACGCCTTGAACCTGCCCTTTGCCTATGGGGCGTTCGACACGGCGGTTACGTCGTGTACGCTCTGTTCCGTCCCGGATCCGGGACGCGCCTTGCAGGAAGTCCATCGCGTGCTGCGTCCGGGCGGAAAGCTGCTGCTGTTTGAGCACGTGCGCAGCCGCAACTGGTGCTTCGGCCTCGCTCTGGACGCCATGACCCTCTGGACGCGTCTGGCCGGTACCGAGATGAATCGCGATACCGTTGCCAGCGTGCGCCGTGCCGGATTCGAGATACGCCGGATTGACAGCGTCTTTCTGGACATCATCCTCAGCATTCAGGCCGTGAAGAACCTGCCATCGCCCACGTCCGGTACGAGGGACAGGGCCGGCCTCGGGCGTCGCAGGTCGCTTGCCCGCATAGCAGGAGCGGGCGTCCCGCCGCTCGCAGCGACATGAAGCGCCACCTGACGATGCCCGGACACGCGGACGAACGCCGTCACTCCAGGCTGCGCCATGCGGTGGTAGCGATGCTGGTGCTGGCCGTGACGGCGGCGCACTGGTGGACGCCGCAGGGGGAGGTGTCCCTGCACGCGGTCCATATTCTGCTCCGCAAGCTGTACCTTCTGCCGGTCGTCCTGGCCGCGATCTGGTTCGGCCTGCGGGCCGCACTGCTGACGGCCGCGGTGATCACGATTCTCTACGCTCCGCACGTCATCCTGCAGTGGGGCGGGCAGCGCGGCGAGAACGTCAATCAGGTTGGCGAGGCGATCACCATCTGGCTGACCGCCGTCATCGCCGGCCTGTTTGCAGACGCCGAGAAAAGAGTGCTCGCGCGTCTGACCCGTGCCTACGAGGGCGTGGTGAACGCGCTTGTCGCCGCCCTGGACATGCGCGAACATGACACGGAGGTCCACTCGTTGCGCGTCCGGGCATACACGCTGCGCCTGGCGGAAGAACTGCGCGTCGAACCGGGCCGTCGGCGGGTCTTTGCCCTGGCGGCGCTGTTGCACGACATCGGCAAGATCGGGGTTTCTGACTCCATCCTGCTGAAGCAGGGGAAGCTGACCGAGGAGGAGTGGTCCCAGATGCGGAGGCACCCGGAGTTCGGACGGAGGATACTCGCCCCGGTTCCCTTCCTCCGTGAAGCCCAGCGCATCGTGTATGCTCATCACGAGCGGTACGACGGCTCGGGCTACCCCACGGGCCTGTCTGGTTCCTCTATTCCGTGGGGGGCGCGCATCTTCGCCGTGGCGGACGTGTTCGACGCGTTGACCTCCGCCCGCCCCTACAAGGACACGATGACGTATTCCCAGGCGCGGACAGAGATTGAAGCCGGACGCGGTTCGCACTTCGATCCTGACGTGGTGGACGCGTTTCTTCGCGTGGCCCCAGCCGAATGGGAGGCCATCCGAACGGCCGTCGCCAGGTCAGATGGACAGGCTGAGTCGGCAACAGAGGAACTCTTGAAGGAGACCCCGTGATGATGTCAGGATGGGGTTGGATGATGGGTTTCATTGCGATGCTCACGACGTGACGTATACTGCTCCGTCTGAGCCTCCAACGGAGATCACGGATGAACAAAGAGAAGAAGACTGCTCAGCACGGACGGGAACCGGTGGCGTCTGCACGGCGCACACAGAAGCGTCCTCGGCCCGCCGGCCCGACTGAGGAGGAGATCCGCGTCCGGGCGTATGAGATCTTCCGGCAGCGTATGGTGTCCGGAACGCCGGGCGATGCGGCGTCGGATTGGGTCACGGCCGAGCGCGAACTGATGGGCCGCAATAAGAAGGCCACTCGGCGGTAGCCGGCGACCGGCAAGTGGGCGCCGGCGCGGCGCCCCGCCGGCGCGGCGCGCGGTGCCCCGACGCGGCTCACTAACGGCGCGCGCCGGCGCGTTCTACCCGCAGGTGAACCGTTTTACGGTCTCCGCGCCGCACCCCCATTGCACGTTCGCCTCGCCTTCCCCCGGCGGCAGGCCGTCGAATCGAACGCGCGCCCGGCCGCGGCGGCTCAACGTGCCCGTCCTTACCGGCATCTGACCGACGGTAATCGCGTAGTCGTCGTTCGGCGCTCCGTTTCGCAGTGCCACCGTCAGTCGGCCTGCGCCGTTCCGAACGCGGCACCGGGCTTTCCGTACCGCCTCGTCGCCGGTGCAGACCGGTACGCACGCGGACGTGTCGAACACATGTGCGGCGCCGGCGTCCAGCATGCCTTCCGCGTCCGCCAGATACGCTCCCACGATGGCCGTACCGCGGTGCCAGGCCGCCGCCGCACCGAGCGAATCGCCGCTGCCGGCCACGACGGCGGCCAGCGCGCCGCGTTCGACCCACGTGCCGAACTGCCGCCGGAACGCCGTCACCAGCCCGACGTTCGGCCGGCCATCGACCGCCGCGAACGGCGCCCCCGCCAGCAGCACGTTGGCCGAGAGCACGACCTCCAGCCCGAGGCCGTCGCCCGCGGCCGCACCCGGCCGGTGCAGCGTCGTCGCGTGCGTCCACCGGCCGTCGGCGAAGTCATAGAGGAATACGCTCCCGGCGTCGCGGGCGACGTCGTCGCGGAAGTAAGCCCCCACCGCGGCCGTGCCGCCGTCCAGCGCCACCGACCATCCAAACCGGTCGTCGAGTTCGCGCCGGGGCGCGGTCAGCCTGGCCTCTTCGCTCCACTGGCCGTCGATCCGCCGGAACACGTAGGCCGCGCCCAGCCCGGGATCGAACTGTCCCGTGTTCTCGTCGCGGAACGCCCCGATGACCGCGGCGTCGCCGTCCAGCGATACGTCATTGCCGAAGCGCTCCCAGTCGGCGCCGTCAGACGCCGTCAGCTTCTGCGCCAGCGTCCACTCGCCGCCGCCTTGCTCGAAGACGTAGACCGCCCCGGCGTCGCGCCCCGCGTCGTCGTCGCCGATCGCACCGATGATGGCGGTATCGTCCTGGATCGCGACGGAGTAGCCGAACTGGTCGAAGGAGTCGCGCTGCTGGGCAACGAGCTTGTGCCGCTCGGTCCACGCCCGCCCGTCGAAGGTGAACACGTAGGCCGCGCCGGCGAATCCGCCTCCCTCGCCGTCGATGTGAGAGCCGATCAACATCGTCTCCGCAGGCCCGCCGGGCCGGCCGTCGATGGCGATGCGGATGCCGAACCCGTCGCGGGCTTCCGCGTCTGACGGCGTCAGCACCTGTACCGGCCGCCAGCGCCGTCCATCGTGGCGATAGACGTAGACCGCACCCGAATCCTCGCCGGTGCCGTCCCGTTGCGGCGCACCGACCGCGATGGTGCCGCCATACGCGGCGACCGACCAGCCGAACCAGTCGCGGGCGCCGGGACCGTCGATCGTCAGCGACTGTCTCGCGTCGGCGTCGCACGCCCCACATGCGGACTGCGCGTCGGACAAGGTGACCATCATGGCCAGTCCGACGGTGGTGATTACGGACGTGCGGTTCTGCGCTGCACTCATGCCAGTCATGCTCCCTGTCCATGTCATGCGGCACTGTCGCCGACGGGGGAACCCTACCGCAGTCTCGCGAGATTGTAACGCAGCCCCTCAGCGCCCCGCCCCCCAAG
>QZJT01000095.1 GCA_003597935.1 Phycisphaerales bacterium
TCGCCTGCGGCGACGTGAAGCACAATGAGTTCATGCTCACCGCCGTGGTGGACAGCCTGACCCTCACCGTCTTCCGCGACGGCCGGGCCATCATCAAGGGCACCAGGTCGCCGGAGGTGGCCCGTTCGGCCTACGCGAAGTACGTCGGTTGTTGAGTCAGGGGCTACGCCGTCGGGATGCACTTGCAACTGGTCGTGGTGCGTTCGTCGGCGCGGGCCCAGGCGCGCTCGAACTGGTCCTTGACCTTCCGCGCCTCCTCGATGCTGCCCTGGCCCTCCAGCGCTCGGCTGAGGCCGTAGAGCGACCAGCCGTTTCCGGGCCATTTCGCCAGGTCCTCGCGGTACACGCGCTCGGCGTCGGCGTAGCGCCCGGACTTGAGGTACACCGCACCGAGCGTGTGGCGCACCGGCTGGAGCCACTGCGGTGGCTCGCCATAGGAGAGCGTGTCCTCCACCTCCGCGGCCTGCTCCAGCAACTCGGCGGCGCGGTCCCACTGGCCCTGTTGCAGCGCGATCTCTCCGGCGATGAACCGCTCGCTGACCTCCAGAATCCGGTGTGTCGGGTCTTGGCCGAACACGCTTTCCTCCGGCACGGCTGCCCTCGCCTGACGAAACGCCTCATACTCCCGCTCAGCGCCGGGGATGTCCTTCCGGGCGGCACACGCGATGGCGCGGTGGGCGCGCCACACGGCGGTCGTGATCGGCAGGCAAGTAGGCGGGGCAGTTTCCGTCAGAATGGCGTCCCAGCGCCCGAACCGCTTCTGCACGTCGTACACCGACGCCATCCACAGATCGAGGTAAGGGGCGAGCGACTCCAGCGCTTCTGCCGGCAGGTCGGCCCACATCGCGCGGGCGGCCTTCATGGCCTCCTTCTCGCGGCCGCACATCATGGCGGCGTAGGCCAGCATGTGGGCGTTGTGGACCATGTACATGTGCTGAATGCCCTGCTCGGGAGAGAGCTTGCGGTATTTGTCGTCGGAGCGCATCGCCTTCTCGTTCTGGACGATCGCCTCGTTCCAGCGGCCGGTCTTGACGTAGATGTGCGACGGCATGTGCAGAAGGTGTCCGCTGGCGGGCACGGCGTCGTTTAACCGCTCGGCCGCGACCAGGCCGCGATAGGGGTCGTCGCTGGGCTCGACCGCGTGAATGTAGAGGTGGCTCGCGCCGGGGTGCTGCGGGGCCAGCGCCATGACGCGCTCCAGCGTGGCGACGATGGTGGGCGTGTCCGCCGCCGGCTTGAAGTCGAGCGTGTAGAGCTTCCACGGCATCTGCACCATCAGCGACTCGGCATAGAGCGTGCCCACGTCCGGGTCGTTCGGCCAGGCCGCCCACACCTTCGCCATCGCTTCGGAGTAGGCCCGATCCAGGGAGGCTCGGTCCTGCGGCCAGGGGTTGGCGTATCGGTGCTCCAGGGCTTCAATCAGGGCACGCTCGACCGGCGTGGTACGGTCGATTCGCGCCAGCGCTTCCTGTAGCGCGTCCCAGGCGGCAGCGGAACGGGCCTCGGTCATCACCGGGTCGTTGTAGTTCGGCCCCTCGGACAGCGCCGCGCCCCACCACGCCATGGCGCAGTCCGGATCGAGTTCCGCCGCCCGCCTGAAGGAGCGGATGGCCTCGTCGTGATTGAACGCGTAGTACCACGTCAGACCCTGCTCGAAATAGCGCTGCGCCTCCGCCGATCCGGTGGAAACGGTGCGGGCGTAAGGACCCATGTGGTCGAAAAGCTGGCCCCTCGAGTGGGAAACCTGCTTCGGGCCGCCGGTGGTGGCGCAGCCGGCGTATGCGACGAGGCTCGCCAGCGCGGCCAGGGCGCGGAATCGTATGGACATGCTGTACTCCTTAGTCTTGGTGTGACGGACGGGTCCGAACTCCGAACGTTAGCAGGATAACGCCCGTCCGTCCCGGCGTCATCCACATGGCAGGGCGACATCGGCGCGATTCACTCACGCCCGGAAGAGATGGTCCCCGTTCCGCGGCCGGGGCGGCGGCGCCGTCGCCGCGGCCCGCCGTGCCGCCGCGCCCGGGCGGCGGTACAATGCCCCCGTGCAGGAGACGCTGGCGATCCTGTGGTTCGGCCTGCTGGGCGTGCTGCTGATGGGGTACGTCGTGCTGGACGGGTTCGACCTGGGGGTGGGGATTCTCCATCCGCTGGCGCCGGGCGACCGGGAGCGGCGGGTGCTGATGAACTCGATCGGGCCGCTGTGGGACGGCAACGAGGTGTGGCTGGTGACCTTCGGCGGGGCCCTGTTCGCGGCCTTCCCCGTGGCCTACGCCACCGTCTTCAGCGCCTTCTATGGGCCGTTCACGCTGCTGCTGGTGGCGCTGATCTTCCGCGCGGTCAGCCTGGAGTTTCGCAGCAAGGTCAAAAACCCGGCCTGGCGCGGCGTGTGGGACTATGGCTTTTTCGGCGGGAGCCTGCTGGCGGCGTACCTTCTCGGCGCGGCCGGGGGGCGGACCATGCTCGGGATCCCACTCGATCAGGACCTGCGGGCGACGGTGGCCGTGCGCGACTGGGTCCACCCTCTGCCGCTGCTTTCCGGTGCGCTCACCGTTACGCTGTTCTGCCTGCACGGAGCGATCTTCCTGCTGCTGAAGACGGAGGGCGGCCTGGAGCGCGTCGTGCGCCGCTGGGCGTGGCGGTCGTACGGGGCGTTCGTGGCCTGCTACGTCGCCTGCACCGCCTACGTCGTCGCGGCCGTGCCGCGGGCCACCGAGAACTTCGCCATCCATCCGTGGTTCTGGATCGTGCCGGCGCTGAACCTCCTGGCGATCGCGAACATTCCGCGAGCCCTGCGCGGCGGCTCGCCCCGCTACGCTTTCTTCAGCTCCGCGGCCACCATCCTCGCCCTGGCGTTCCTCTTCGCGGTGGCGATGTTCCCGAACCTGGTCGTCTCACGGACCAACGCCGCCTGGAGCGTCACCATCTTCAACGGCTGCTCGTCGGAGAAGACGCTCGGCATCATGCTCGTCATTGCGCTGATCGGCATGCCCTTCGTCATCGCCTACACGACCGTGGTCTACTGGGTCTTCCGCGGCAAGGTGAAGCTCGACGAGTCGAGCTACTGATCGCGCAAAGCAGGCGGGCAGCGGATCGCCGCCTGCCTCAGTCGGGCAGGAGCACAGCGGGAACCGGCGACGGTCGGGAAGCGGGCCACACCGACCCAGGGGTCGGTCGTGACGAACTGTGCATGCTCCGGTCTTCAGCCGCGAATGCGGCTCACGGGCTGTAGCCGCCGCTACGTCCCCTCGGCCGCTGCGCGCGGCACCACGGATCGCGGTCTTCGTCCACGTGAGGGTGCGCTCGCAGTCAGCGCCTCGGGTGGATTCTATGGTTTTGCCTGGAGTTCATTGTTCGCCTGCAGTCCGATCGTCGTGCGAGTTCTGCGATCTGTCTGGAGTTCACATTCTCCGCCCGCAGTCCGATCTTCGCGCGGATTCTATGGTTTATCCGGAGTTCATTCTTCGCCCGTAGGGCGGCAGAACCGAAAAGGCAGCCATGCACCAAGGGCTGAAGGCACTGGCTCCCATCGTGCGTCTTGCGGGCGGCAGAACAGACAAAGGGAACCACGCATCGGTGGTTGAAGCCCGTGGCTACGATCGTGCGCCCTACGGGCCGCAAAGTGGAAAAAGAGAACCACACATCAAGGGCTGAAGCTCTTGGCCGAGATTCGCGCGGACTTCATTGTGGCTACGGGCGCACCGACGATTGGCACGGCGTGATGCTGCACCGGACTTCCTTGTGGCTACGGGTGTACCGACTATTGGTACGGCGTGTTGTGACCGCGGCGCCGGACTTCACTGTGGCTACCAGTATACCTCCGGGAGCGCCCCGCCCGGATACAACCTCACTCGCTTTCCCCTTCCCCGGCGGGAGTTCTCCCATTCTCGGCGCCGACGCGCATCGTGCGTCGAATGAAATCGTATTGCAGGTCGCGGAAGTGGGACGAAAAAACGCCGTGGCGGAAGGTGGGGTAGATCATCATCTCGAAGTCTTTGTTGGCTTCCTGCAGCGCTCGGGCGAGCTGGAGGGTGTTCTGGAGGTGGACGTTGTCGTCCATGCTGCCGTGGACCAGCAGCAGGCGGCCGTGCAGATTGGCGGCCGCGTCCACCACCGACGACGCTTTGTAGCCCTCCGGGTTGTTCTGCGGCGTGTCCATGTAGCGCTCCGTGTAGATGGTGTCGTAGTTGCGCCAGTCGGTCACGGGCGCGCCGGCGATCCCCGCGGCGAAGAGCTTGCTGTGCGTGAGAGCGTAAGCGGTCATGTAGCCACCGTAGCTGTACCCCTGCATGCCGATCCGCTCGCGGTCGACCCATGGGTGGGCCGCCAGCCACTCGACGGCGTCGGAGAGGTCCTCCATCTCCGTGACCCCCAGCTTGCGGTAGGCCGCCCAGGCGGAGCGCGCCCCCTTGCCGCTGGCGGCCCGCGGGTCGACGTGAAAGACCACGACGCCCAGTTGCGCCAGCATCTGGTCCCAGGTGTTGAACGCCCGCCAGGAATCGCTGATGACCGGTGCGTGCGGACCGGCGTAGGTCTGAAGCCATACCGGATACCGCCGGTCGGGCGAGAAGTCCGGCGGATAGAGCAGGCTTCCGTGCAACACGAACCCGTCCCGCGCCGGGATCTGCACGTATTCGAACCGTCCGCGCCGCCAGCGCGCCAGCGCCGCCAGCGGGTCCCATTCGATGGTCCGCACGTTTTCCCCGGTTGCCCGCCGCAACCGCACCACCGGCGGCGTGTCGTGGCTGCTGAACGTGTCAACGAAATAGGAGCCGGTGGGGCTGAACTCGATGCGGTGACTGCCGTCCTCCGGCGTCAGCCGCTCGATGCCGGAACTGTCCAGCCGGGCGCGATAGAGGTTGGAGGCGATCGCGCTGTCGCGCGTGCCGGCGAAGTAGACCCAGCCGCCGGCTTCGTCGACGTGCTCCAGCGATCGCACCTCCCAGTCGCCGGACGTCACCGGACCGACCAACACGCCAGCGGCCGTATAGCGGTAGAGATGCTTGAAGCCCGACCGTTCGCTGGTCAGGAGAAACCCGCCGTCCTTCAGAAACGTCGGATCGCCGGGGCTTTCGATCCACGCCTCGGTGGCATCGCGGAAGAGCGTCCTGCCGGCGCCGCCGGTGACCGGGACGGTATTGAAATCGAGCCACGTCTGCTGGCGGTTCTGGGCGTAGTAGATCACTTCCGAGCCGTCCGGCCGCCACGAAATGTGTGACACGAGCAGCGACGCCGGGTCGTAAGCGCTGAGGTCCGCCCACACCGGCTCGCCCCCCTCCAGGGCGACGATGCCGACGCGCACGGTCGGGTTCGGATCGCCGGCTTTGGGATACCGCGTCTGTTCGTTCTCCTGCCGGGGGGGCATGTGGTCGATGACGGTGAACTGACCCACCGGCGAGTCGTCGAGCTGGAGGAACGCGACGTGCGTCGACGCGGGGCTCCACCAGTAGGACTTCCACGACCGGTTGAAGAGTTCTTCATAGTACACCCAGTCCGCCCGGCCGTTGCGGACAATCGTATTGCCGCCGGTGGTCAGCGTGCGTTCGGTCTGCGTCGCCAGATCGACCGCGTACAGGTCGAACTCTCGGGAATAGGCGACCCACTTTCCGTCAGGGCTGAAGGTCGCGTCCTGCTCGGGCGAACCGGGCGTGCGGGTCAGCCGCGCCGCCCAGCTTCCGTCGAGTCTGGCGGCATAGAGGTCGTTGTTGTGCTCGAACAGGGCGGTGGTTTCGTCCTCGGTCATCTCGAACGACCGGCTCTGCGCCAGACGCCGAGCCCGTGACGGATCCATGCCCTCGAGTGCCGTCAGCGTTTCGGTCAGCTTGTCCGCGTCGACGAACGGCTCGACCCGGCCGGACTCGGCGTGGACCTTTACGTACTGGTTTCCCTTGATCCGCAGGTAGTGCTCTCCATCGTCCAGCCATCGGAACCCTGCCACCGACGCCCCTCGGGTCTGCGGCCGCGGCCCCCCCCCATACAGCGTCTCGTAGGTGAACTCGTGCGCGGGGCCGCCGTCATCCCCCAGCCACGCAGGGCCGTAGGACAGATTCGCGGCCGCCGGCAGCCGCGCCACCGGGAACTCGCCGCCCTCGCCGAGCGCGGAATCGAAGAAGCCCCAGGTCGCCAGGCCGTCCTCCGATTGCGGCTCCAGCAGGTAGACGGCCAGCGTCCCCAGCGGCTGGCCCGTGCGCACCAGGAACGTCCCGGCCGTGGCCCGCCGCACGTCCGTCTGCGGCTCGACCTCTACCGAGCACAGGTGATGACCCTGAAAGGTGCGCTCGGACCGGTGTATCTTCGTGATGCGATACGTCCCGAGGTCGAGGTCGATGTCCTCGCGCAGCTCGTCTACGGCGATGCCGTGCTGATGGAGCTTCTCGGCCACCGTCACCTGTTCCGCGGGAACCAGATACGCGAACGGACGCGGGACGCTCAGCGTGGGGGCGTAGCGCAGAAAGTGCTCGACTTCGTAATCCTTCTCGACGCCGGTGGAGACGAAGTGCCGCTTCTCCGCCTCCTCGACGAAACCCCTGATGACGATCTTCCCCTCGGACGCCACCGTGTCGTTGCGCAGCGGCACCCGATCGTCGCCGGCGGGGCGTTCGCCGCGGCGGACGGTTTCCGCATCCGCCTCGCGGATCATGGCGGCAATCTGCGTCCGGTTCTGCGCCGCGGTTTCAAAGCAGAGCCGCACGAAGTCACGGGTCGACAGGACGCGGTCCCGGTAGGAGGCGTAGGCGTAGGCTTCAGTCAGGATCGACAGCCGGTTGCGCAGGCCGAAGTAGGGCGTGCTGTAGCGGCCGGTGGCCGGGTACGACACGTGCCACATCGTGTGCTCGCGGTCGAAGTTGCCGTAGTAGAACGAGTCGTAGCCGCACTCCTCCATCAGCCGGCGTCGCACCTGCGGCAGCAGGGTGTCATGGGTATACGAGAGCAGCGCCGCGTTTCCGGCCGGGTTGCGGGCGCCGTCGTAGGTCATGGTGTAGCGGTGGTTCGAGCCGTTGGTGGTGTGCGTGTCGATCACCAGGGCCGGGTCCCACTCGGTCACGAAGCGGATCAGCGCTCGGGCCTCGGGGCTGTCCAGCTTGATGAAGTCGCGGTTGAGGTCGAGGTCCTGAGCGTTGTGGCGCTGCCCCATGCCCTCTTCCGGTCCGTTCTGGCCCGGGCGGTTGTCCCTGGAGACGCGCTCGTTGCCGTCGGCGTTGTAGATGGGGGCGATCAGGATCACCAGATCGCGCAGGAGCGGGTGCCGCGGCGTCAGGCCGATCTGGCGGGCCAGCATGAGCAGTCCTTCCTTGCCGCACACTTCCCCCGCGTGGATGTCGCCGAAGGCGAAGACGACCAGCCGATCCTTGCGGTTCAGTTCGCCCGGTCGCGTCACCGGCGGATCGGCCAGAATCAGCACCGGGATGTCGCGCTCCTCGAAGGTCCTGCCCAGGCTGACCAGCGCCGTCGTGTCCGACAGCTCGTCGAGCCGGCGACAGAAGTCCATGACCTCGTCGTAGCGGGCGGTGGCCTTGAAGTCGCTCGATTCGGCCACAGTGGGAAGTGCCTGTGCCAGGGCGGCCGGATCCGCTGGGGCGGCAGTCGGCGATGACGCCGTCGCGTCCGTCGGCGCCGGGGGCGTTTGCAGCAACAAAAGACCGGCGAGAACCAGCGCACCTGCCATGATGAACTCCGGGGTTCGGTCCGTTGTCCCAGTGTCGCCGCGGCGCGGCCCGGACCCGTCCGAGCGGCAGGGCGATGCGTGCGTTGGCATCGCTTCACCCACCACGGCGCGGTACGGGGCGCGTGTCAGCCCGGGCGTCTGCACGTGTGTGGACAGCGTACCGTGTTCGCCCCGACCGGCAATCGCACAGCCGGGATTCGGGGGTCCGGGGGGGCCGCGGAACGACCCGGCAACCCAGCCGTCGGGCGGGAACACCGTCGGCGCTTCTGGACGAAGCGCGCGGCTTCAGCCCGCGCGGAGGTTCGGCATGGACGGCGTGTCCAGATTGGTCCAGCGGTTTCCACAGGCAGCGTGCCGGCGTCGTCCTCCCCGGAAGTGGCCGACACGCTCTGCCATGCCCCTCGGCGCGCGGCCCGACCGGGCCGCGCAGGCGTCGCCAGGGAACGTGGGCGCCATGACCGTGCGGGCTGCCGCGGGCGCCTCGCTTTCTTCCCCCGCTCGCAGCGCCATCTACAATGCGGGGCATGAACGAAGAGTCGATCCAACCTCGCGTCGGAAGGGGTGTCTATCTGGCGGAGACGGCCTACGTCGGCGGCGACGTGACCATCGGTGACGCGTGTACCATCATGCACCACGTCGTGATCCGCGGCGACGTGGCGGCCATACGCATCGGCAACCGCGTCAACGTCCAGGACGGCGCGGTCATCCACACCGAGACCGGCGTGCCGCTGGACATCGGCGATGACGTGGTGATCGGCCACCGGGCGGTGGTGCATTGCCGCCGCGTCGGCCGTGGCGCGCTGATCGGCATCGGGGCGATTGTGCTGGATCAATGCGACGTGGGCGAAGGCGCGATCGTGGCGGCTGGGGCGGTGGTGCCGCCGGGGATGGTCGTGCCGCCCGGCAAGATGGCGATGGGCGTACCCGCCGCGTCGTTCGTGATGTCACAGAGCCGGAACGAGCCTACACGGGCACGATCGTGGATCGCTACATCGACTTGGCCGCCCGCCACGCGAGCGGCGGCTACCCGAATATCTGCCGCCGCTTGAGCGAATAGCCTCCGGAGTGTGGCACGGAGTGTGGCACCGGCATTCTGCCGGTGGCCGTTGTGGCATTACCGCGGCGGGGCGTGTCGCTCGCGCCGGCGACTGGTTCCCCATGCCGGCCGCGCAAATCGCCCAGTTTAACAGCAACGGACACCCGTGCAGCGCGTTATAATAATCGGTTCCGAATCGCATTGCCGCCCCGGCGCGGGTGCGGCAGAGTAAAACCGACTGCGAGCGCGTGGTTGTAGCGCGCTGATTTCGCGACCGTCGTGCGGCGGCGGCTGCGTCTTTACAAGTATGGTGGAACGCGCGGCCTCTGGCCGACATGAAGTGTTGGAGCGGCCGGTCCTCCCGCCCCTCCGGCCCTGACCCCACGGATGGCATGAGTGTCCGACGATCCCCTCCATTCCAGTGACCCGGCCGCGGCGGTGGAAGGGTCCGGGGGTGCCGCCGCCGACGGCGCGGCGCTGCCCTACGGAGGCGTCCTCGGTGAGTTCGAGATCCTCGAAGTCATCGGCCGGGGGGGCATGGGGACGGTCTATCGCGCCTGGCAGCGCTCTTTGCACCGGATCGTGGCCTTGAAGGTGCTGGCGCCGCACGTGGCGGACTCCCCCAGCGCCGTCGTCCGCTTCCAGCGCGAGGCCCAGGCGGCCGCCAAGCTCCACCACAGCCACATCGTGCCGATCCACGCCCAGGGGTGCGAGCGCGGCCACTACTACTACGCCATGGAATTGATCGACGGCGTCAGCCTGCACGGGCTGATCCAGGAGGCGCGGCTGGCCCGCGCCGCCGACGTGCAGGTCTCCGACATCGCCGAGACGGTGGTGGGCTCGGCCCCCCAGGACGATCCGGACGCCACGGTCGTGCTGCGGTCGGATTCCCGCGGCGGATTGAAGAGCGTCACCGACTCCAGCGTGTCGTTGACGCTGGAGCCGACCGCGGCGGATGGTCCCGGGTGCTACGAGAACATCGCCCTTCATTGCGCCTCGGTGGCGGACGCGCTCGAATACGCCCACGCCCGCGGCATCATCCATCGCGACATCAAGCCGCACAACCTGATCCTCTCCGGCGACGGACGCTTGCAGATCACCGATTTCGGGCTGGCGCGGGTGCTCGAACAGCCCGGCGTCACCGTGACGGGGGAGTTCATCGGATCGCCGCTGTACATGGCGCCGGAGCAGATTTCCGGCGATGGCACCCAGGTGGACCGGCGCGCCGATGTCTATTCGCTGGCGGCCACCATGTACGAGTGGCTGACTTTGCGTCCGCCGTTTCCCGGGCGGACGCGCGAATCCGTCATCGGCCAGGTGCTGCGCGGCGAGCCGCAGCCGCCGCGCTCGATCGATCCTTCGGTGCCGCAGGACCTGGAGACGATCGTCCTGCGGGCGATGGAGCGCGACCCGGCCCGGCGATATGCCTCCGCTGCGGAGATGCGCGATGATCTGCGGGCTTTCGTGCGCGGTGGACGGATCCGTGCGAAGCGGGCGGGCTGGTTCACCCGCGGCCGGCGGCTCGTCGGCCGGCACCCGCGGGCGGTCGCCATCGCCGCGTCCGTCGTGGTCCTGGCCGCGGCCGCGACGGTCTGGTGGCGGGCCAGGGCCAGCATCGAGGCGAAGAAGGCCAGCGTCACCGAGCGCGAGAGCGTCGTCGCGAAAAAGGAAGCAGAGGTGCAAGAGCAGCTCATCCAGCTCGACACGCTGATGAAGAGCCTGCCGCTGGAGTTTCAGGGGCTGGTCAAAGGGGCCGAGTTCGTCGGCGCTCAAGGCCCCGGGCTGGTGGAGGAAACCGCCAAGGCGCTGACCGGCGAGGAAGGTCCAATCGTCAGCCCGGCGGTGCAGGCGGACGTCGGGACGCTCGGATCGATTGCCCGACGGGCGGTCAAGGACCTGTTCTACTCCCGTCCGCTGGACGCGGTGCGGGCACAGACGTTGGCATTCGACCCTCGGCTGATGATCTTCCAGCAGGCGATCGACTCGCTCGACCCGGACGCCGCCATCCGCAGCGTGGACGCCTACGTCCGCGACCCGTCGGACTACACGGCGCTCTACCTGCGGACGCTGCTGTACGCCCGCGCCGGGCGATACGACGAGATGGCGAAGGACGCGGCCGCGCTGACGGCGCATCCGGCGGCCGGTCCTCACGCGTATCTGCTGCTCGGGCTCGCCGATCTGTTCGTGAACGAATGGAACGCCAGCGTGGCGGATTGCACCCAGGCTCTGGTGGCCGACGAGTCGCTCTACCTGGCGTGGGCCGTGCGCGGACTGGCCCATCTGCGGCTGGGCCTTCACGACGAGGCGCTGGCCGACTTTGAACGCTGCCTGGAACTCCATTCGGACTCCGTGGTCGGCCGCCTGGGACGGGCGTTCGAGTATTTCGTCCGCTTCCGCCACGACGAGGCGATCGCCGACTGCACCCACGTGCTGGCTCTGGAGCCGGACAACGCCGACGCGCTGGTCTCGCGGGGGGACTTCCTGCGCGGGGCGGGGCGATATGACGAAGCCCTGGCGGACTTCTTCGCCGCCATGTCGGCCGTCGGTAACTCCGCCGCGGCCAAGATCCTGATCTCGCAGAAGATCATGGCGACCCGAGGCAGTGCGGCGGCCACGACCCGGTCCACGGCGGACTTCGGCCGGCCGAACGATCCAGCGCGGTCCGCGCCGGGCGCGTCCGCCCCCTCGGGATCCCCGGGCACGTCCGAGCGGCTGGCGCCGCCCGGTGTACCGCCGATCGGCAAGGCGCCGCTGCGATTCGGGCCCGCGGCCGCGGGATGGCGGACCGGCCGGGCGGGCATAACCACCGAGCGTCAATCGTGGGCGCCGTAAGCGACCGCCACGCCGCCGCCGCGGGTCACGCCGCTGCCGCGGATCACGCCGCCGCCGCCGCGGGTCACGCCGCTGCCGCGGACGCCCTCCGCGCCCGCATCGACCCGTCGACGCTGCGCTGGACGTTTTCGCGCGCTTCCGGTCCGGGCGGCCAGAACGTCAACAAGACGAGCACCCGTGTCGCGCTGCTGTTCGATCTCGACGGCTGCGCTGCGCTGTCCGACGAGGAGCGGGACCGAATCCGCTCGCGCTGCCGGCGGCGCATCGGTGACGGAGGCGTGCTGCGGATGATCTCGTCGCGCTATCGCAGCCAGTCGGCCAACCGCGAGGACGCGCTCAACCGGTTCTATGAGTTGCTGGCCGAAGCGTTGAAGCCGGTGCCGCCGCGCCGCCCGACGAAAACGCCCCGCCGCGCCAAGCGCCGCCGGCTCGAAGACAAAACGCGGCGCTCGACGACGAAAGCGCTGCGCCGCCGGCCGGGGCGGGACGGCGGGGTGTAGCTTCTGACGTTGGCACTTCGCCACGTGCGGCGCACGCTTCCTGATGGCCGTCGGAGGCAGCCCCGGGGGGGGGCAACATCGAAGCGGGCCGTGGGCAGACGCCAACCAGGGCCAGGTCCTCGCAATGGGCCGCGAAAGGGCGCATGACGAAGGACGGGCAGACCAGCATCCGCTACGCCGGGAACAATCCGGTAAGGTCTCCGCTCGGAAGGACGCCGACTGAACCTGACGGGGCGGAAACGCTGCCGACATTGTCGTCGCCCGGTACGAAGCCTACGCCGACAACCGCCGGGCCAAGAAGACCGTCACCAACCGGGGCGTCTTGGACTCCACGGGCGTGCTTTACTACGATGGCGCCCGCGAGATCGCCGAGTACAACTCGGCCGAGACCGCAGGTGCGCTGACGCAGGCGTACGTGTGGGGCACGCAGTACGTGGACGAGTTGCTGATGATGTTTGGGCAGAATGGCGCCTACTTCGCCTGGCAGGACGCCAATTGGAAAGTCATCGGTCTGACCACCCCCGGCGGGCGCCTCGCCGAGGAGTACAACTACACCCCCTACGGCCGGGTGCTCGCCCGCCGCCACACCGTCTTCGGCGACGGCGACCGGGGTGCTCGCCGTGCCTCGCCGCGCAGGATCGTGCGTGACGACGCGAGGGGGTGGGGGTATACTGGCGGAGACCGAGTCAGACTGCCGCGCCGACCGGCCGCCGGATGACGACAGGGACCGCGATCGCCGGGGGCAATCGTGCCGAACCGTACCAGCAGCACAGGCAGCGAGCTTTTTATCGTCGATAACAGCGACGCGGACTGGAAGGTCTCGCGATACCTGCACGACTGGTGTCAGCTCTGCAAGTCAATCGACATTGCGACCGGGTACTTCGAGATCGGCGCACTCCTGGCCCTAAAGGAGGAGTGGCAGAAGGTGGACCACGTCCGAGTCCTCATGGGGGACGAAGTCTCCCTGCGAACGCACGACGCGTTCGTGCGAGGACTCGCCGCCGTCGAGAACCGGCTCGACCGCAGCTTGGAGACGGAGAAGCTCCGGAACGACTTTCTTGTAGGCGTCCCCGCAATCGTCAAGGCGATCGCGGATCGGAAGATCAAGTGCCGCGTGTACCGAAAGGACAAGTTCCACGCCAAGGCGTATATTACACACGCCCGTATGGAAGTCGTGGGTTCGTCCGCCCTGGTCGGTTCGTCAAACTTCACACTACCCGGCATCACACAGAACATCGAACTGAACGTGCAGATCACCGGTCGCCCCGTGACCGTCCTCCAGGAATGGTACGAGGAGCATTGGCGCGACGCCGAGGACGTCACGTCCGCAATTCTGCGCGTCATCGAGCGCCATAGCCGTGAATACAAACCCTTCGACGTCTACGCCAAGGCACTCGCCGAGTTCTTTCGCGCTCACGAGATGACCGGCGACGAGTGGGACCAGGCCGGCTCTCGGATGTTCCCCGTTCTCGACCAGTATCAGCGCGAAGGCTATCGCAACCTGCTCAAGGTCGCGGAGACGTACAACGGTGCGTTTCTGTGCGACGGCGTTGGGCTGGGCAAGACCTTCATCGGCCTGATGCTCATCGAACGACTGATCCGCGATAAGAAGAACGTCATGCTGCTGGTTCCCAAGTCCGCTCGTGAAGCCGTCTGGGAGCCTGCGCTGAGACGCTACCTCCCGAATCTCCACCGCGGCTTCGCGAATCTGCTCGTGTTCTCGCACACGGACCTCCAGCGCGGCGGCGAGTTCCCGGAAGACTTCGAGCGCATGCGCGAGCAGGCTGACGCCATCGTCATCGACGAGGCCCACCACTTTCGCAACCCCGGCACGCTCGGCCAGCCGGCGCAGGAAGTGGAGTCCGTGGACAAATCGGGTCGGATTCGCGGTGAGGGGCGTGTGCGCCCATCCCGGTATCGGCAATTGAAACACATCATTGACGGGCCGAACGGGGATAAACAGGTCTACTTCTTGACAGCAACGCCCATCAACAACAAGCTCGCCGACTTCCGCCACATGGTCGAGTTGTTCTGTGACGGACGCGACGACTACTTCGCCCGCGTCGGCATACACTCCCTCCGCGGCCATTTCGTCAAGATGGAGCGTGACCTGCGGCGACTCACGCAGGTGGGCGATTCCGACGGCGACGCGGCCACCGACCTTGCCGAGGCAGAGCGCGTGCTCGCCGGCGATCAACTCTTCCACGCGCTGGTCGTCCAGCGCAGCCGTGCCTACGTCCGGCGGAGCCAGTTGCAGAGCGGGGCGAGCGTCGCGAGTTTTCCCGAGCGCGAACCGCCGCACGTCGCGGAATACTCCGTCAAGAAGACGTACGGCCGCCTGCTGAAGCTGATCGACGACGCCTTCAATAAGAACAAACCGCTTTTCGTGCTGGCGATGTACTACCCGCTGTTCTATTACAAGGGGCCGGAGGAATTGATGGACCGCTTCGCCGAGAATCGCCAGAAGCAGGTCGTCAGCCTGATCCGTGTACAATTCCTGAAGCGCTTCGAGAGTTCAGCCCGCGCCTTCGAGCGTTCCTGCGAGCGATTGCTGGTCCGCCTGCTGGCATTCGTGACACGATACAGCGAGACGAACGCCGAAAAGCGCCAACTCGAACGGTGGAAGGGGCAAAACGGCGAGCTAATCGACCACGTCCTGCAACACCAGCATGAACTCTGGGGCGACGACGAAGACGATGAGACACTGGAAGACCTTGTCACTGAAGAACTGTTGGAACGATTTGACGACCTTGACAGAGAGACGTTCAAGATCGAGGAGATGTTGAAGGAGACGTTTCTCGACCTTAGCGAGATCGCCAAGTTTCTGGACGAGTTGCGCAAGTTTACGCCCGGGCACGACGACAAGCTCAAGGCGTTGCTCAAACTGCTCAAGACAGACCCGGTGCTCCGTCGGCACAAGGTCCTGATCTTCACCGAGTTCGCCGACACGGCGCGTTACCTTGAACAGGAACTGAAAAGCGCGGGCATCACAGGTCTCGACCGGATCGATAGCTCCACGAAGCGCAAGCGCAGCGATGTCATCCGGGCGTTCGCACCCTACTACAACGACTCATCGTCCGCGGAGTTGTCCCGCAATGGCGTAGACGAGACCCGCATCCTGATTTCGACTGACGTGCTGTCGGAGGGGCTGAACCTCCAGGACGCCACACGTCTCATCAACTACGACCTCCACTGGAACCCCGTCCGGCTCATGCAACGGATCGGCCGTGTGGACCGCCGCCTGAACCCTGAGATTGAGGCGAAGCTCCTGGCCGACCATCCGGACCAGCAGCCGCTCCGCGGCAAGGTCGCCTACTGGAACTTCCTGCCGCCGGACGAACTCGACGAATTGCTCCGCCTCTACGGCCGCGTCGTGCACAAGACGCTACGCATCTCGCGCACGTTCGGCATCGAGGGGCGGAAACTCCTGCGCCCAGATGATGATTACGACGCCCTACGCGAGTTCAACGAGGCGTACGAAGGCGCCACCAGCACGACGGAAGCGATGCACCTGGAGTTCCAACGCCTGTTGCAGGACGACCCGCAGTTGGAGGCGCGCCTTCGTGCCCTGCCGAACAAGGTATTCAGCGGCAAAGAGCACCCGACGCCGGGCACAAGGGCCGTTTTCTTCTGTGTCGCGCTGCCCGGCCGCCCCATCGCGGACCCGACGCCCGCGGAAGCCGCCGAGGGTCTCTGGTCCATCGAACGCGGCCCGGTTCAGTGGTATCTGTACCAGATCGCCGACGACCAGATCGTCGAGGACCCTGCCCAGATCGTGGACGCAATCCGATGCACGCCGGACACGCCGCGGCATTGCACGCTCGAACCCCGCACGCTCGCCGACATCCGCGCCAGGGTCGAGACGCACGTCAAGAACACGTATCTGAAACGTGTGCAGGCGCCCGTCGGCGTCAAACCGGTCATCAAGTGCTGGATGGAGTTGAGCTAAGGGAGATCGCCGCATGGAGATCGTAAGGGACTCTTCCGGACAACCGTACATTGACGTGCGATTGCGACTCGGCGAGCACGTCCGCGTCACTCGAATCGCCGCGGGCAATCCGGGCTATGGTTGCCCGACGCTTCGTATTCAGATTCGCGACGCCAAAGGACATCTACGTCAGGGACCGGAGATCCCGCTCGACGTACTGGGTTGCGTTATCGCGGCGTGCATTGACCTGGTTCGCCCGGAGGCTGACGCCGATGGCCAAGGATGACTCCAACCCGCTGGGCGCCATCCGCACGTTCCCGCAACTGGTCAAATACCTTCGCGACGAGCTTGGCTGGCCCATCGAATCGGACGACTTCGAGGAACTTACGTTCGACTGGGATCCCGCGACGGAACTCGGCCTGGACGCCAAAACGGCCGCCAAGGTGCAGGAGGTCAAGCAACTCCGACCGTTCCTGAACGACCAGTCCTGGGGCATCTTCTTCGTCAAGTTCGAGCCGAAGCGGTTGCCCGTTGTCGCGCTTCGACGGCTGTTGGCACGGCTCGTCGTCAGGAATCGAGCATCGGCAAGGAAATCCGAACGTGCGGCATGGAAACTCCACGACCTGCTGTTCATTTCCCAGTACGGCGAAGGCGACCACCGCCAGATCAGCTTTGCCCACTTCGCCGACGAAGACGAGAACCTCCCGACGCTCAGGGTGGTCGGCTGGGACGGTGACGACACCAAGCTCAAGCTCGACCACGTCCATCGCGAACTCACCACGAAGATGCGGTTCGCGCCCGCGGACCGCGCAAACGTGGACGCCTGGCGGGACCGCTGGTCCTCCGCTTTCACCCTGCGCGTCCGGGAAGTCGTCAAGACCAGTCGGGAACTGGCGGTGGCACTCGCTCAGCTTGCCCAGCGCATCCGCAGGAAAGTCAACGCCGCCCTGGAAATCGAAACCGAGCGCGGCCCGCTGCGCAAGCTCATGGCCGCCTTCCGCGAGGGGCTCATTCACGACCTGACCGAGGACGACTTCGCCGACATGTACGCCCAGACCATCAGCTACGGCCTGCTCAGCGCCCGAATCTCGCGCTACGCCGGCCCCGGCGAGCCGGGCATCCTCACCGCCGACAACCTGACCGACATGGTCCCGCTGACGAATCCCTTCCTGCGCGACCTGTTCCAGACCTTCCTGCACGTCGGCGGGCGTCGAAACGGCGCCGGCCGCAACGGCCACATCGACTTCGACGAACTCGGCGTCAGTGAAGTCGTCGAACTGCTGCGCGCCGCCCAGATGGATGCCGTCCTGCGCGACTTTGGCAGGCGCAACCCCCAGGAAGACCCCGTCATCCACTTTTACGAGTGGTTTCTGAGGGAATACGACCGCAAGAAGCGAATGCAGCGCGGCGTGTTCTACACTCCCAAGCCCGTCGTATCCTACATCGTCCGGAGCGTCCATGAGCTGCTCCAGACCGAGTTCGGCCTGAAGGACGGCCTCGCCGACACCACAACCTGGGGCCAGATGCTCCGCAAGCACAAGGGCCTCAAGCTACCCACGATCACGGTGCTGAAGCCCGACTCGCCCGACCTGATCGATCAGCCAATCGACCCGGCCACCCCGTTTGTGCAGATACTCGACCCGGCGGTTGGCACGGCCACGTTCCTGGTCGAGGTCATCGACGTGATTCACCGGACGATGGTCGCCAAGTGGAAGAAGCAAGGCCACACGGAGATGTTCGACATCCCCCGGCTCTGGAACGAGTACGTCCCGGTCCACCTGCTCCCGCGCCTGCACGGTTACGAGCTGATGATGGCCCCGTACGCCATCGCCCACATGAAGATCGGCCTCAAGCTCTTCGAGACCGGTTACAAGTTCGGCTCCGGCGAGCGCGCCCGCGTCTACCTCACCAACGCCCTCGAACCGCCGCAGGACTTCTCCGACACCTTTGAGCAGATGGCCCCGGCGCTGGCCCACGAAGCGAAAGCCGTCAACGACGTGAAGCGGCATCAGCGGTTTACGGTGGTGATCGGAAACCCGCCGTACTCGGTCTCGTCTTGGAACACCGGCACATGGATTACCGGTCTTGCGGAAGACTATAAACGGACCGTGCGCTTAGAGGAGTCACAGATTCAGGCTCTGTCCAACGACTACATCAAGTTTCTAAGGCTTGCTGAATGGCAAATCGAGCAGGCGCGCAGCGGGATAGTGGGAATGATTACCGGGCACGGTTATCTGCACGGCACCCAACCGCGCGATCTGCGAGACCATCTGAGCAGCACATTCGCGAGATGTCTGTGCCTGGACTTGCACGGCAGCATCCGTCGCATCGGAACAGACGACGCCGAGGACGAACCGGTCTTCGAGATCATGACCGGAGTGGCGATCATAGTTGCATCCGCGAAGTCCGTTGTCCAAGCAAGGGGCGTTGCCGCGTTGTCATCGTTAACGGGACGACTTGCGAGCAAGTTTGCATATTTGACCGAGAAGACAGCCGTGGGTGCTTCGTTTGAATGTGCTGCTCACAAGCCGGCTCCTCGATATTTCCACTTCGCCCCCGCATCAACTGCGGAAGATGTTGCCACAGAGTATCAACAGTGGCCGGATCTGCCAGACATTTTCGGGACGGGTAACAGGCAAGCGGACAAGGAAACGTCTTGGGCAACAGGCTTTGCTAGTCAACAAGATGACCTCGCGATGTCCTTCTCCCGCGCCGAAGTCAAAGAGAAGATGGAGGCGCTGGCCGCCTCTCATACTTTCGATGAGTTGAACGACAAGTACAGACTTTGCACTACCAACCAATGGAATTACGATGAGGCGAAGCGCTTCGCTCGTCGCGGGGATTGGCAGGAACATGTCGGGCAGGTGGCATATCGACCCTTTGACCGACGATGGACGGTACGGCACAAGAACGTTTTGACGATTCTGCGCAATCACGTGATGTCGCAACTGACCGGGCGATCCGCTCACAATCTTGCTCTGATTTGTTCCCGCGCCGTCAACGACCTCGTCTTTGGTCACTGCTTCGTCACGAACGAGCCCGTGGACAAGATCTTCATCTCATCGAAGACGTCGACGAACGCATACGTCTTTCCCTTGTTTGTCGGCGCCGATGGCCTACACGGCCGGCAACGGAGACCGAATTTCAGTCAGAGGTTTCTTGGCGGGCTTGCTGGCGCGCTAAGTGCGGAATGCTCGACCGAGCACGCAGTTCCCGAAGGTATGACGCCACGGGAAATCCTCGGTTACATCTACGCCGTTCTCCACAGCCCAAGCTATCGCAGACGTTACCGAGAGTTTCTCAAGGTTGATTTCCCTCGCGTTCCACGTCCCGGCGGCTTGCGCCTGTTCGGGGCGCTGGCCCGGCTCGGTTCCGAGTTAATGGACTTACACCTGCTTGAAGCGCCGCCGCTAGGCAAGTCGATCACCACGTACGTAGGTCCATCGGGGCCAGAGATGGAGAAGGTGAGCTACGTCCACGGTACGGTCTGGCTGGACAAGAAGCACACATGCGGCTTTGCCGGCGTGCCCGAGGCGGTCTGGAACTTCCACATCGGCGGCTACCAGGTCTGCCACAAGTGGCTCAAGGACCGCAAGGGCCGCACGCTGAGCAAAGACGACATCGCCCACTACCAGAAGATCGTCGTCGCCATCAGTGAGACCATTCGTATCATGGCCGAGATCGACAGGGTCATCGACAAGCACGGCGGCTGGCCCGGCGCATTTGTCACCTGACGTCCGAAGGGAGGGACTCATGCACGAAGCGATTTATGCGCGCCTCATTGCGACGGCCCGCGCCGGCGGCGCCCGCGGAACCGTGACTTACGGGGAGATCGCACCGCTAGCGGACCTCGACATGGGCCGTCCGGACCACCGCGCGCGCATCGGAGAGATTCTCGACGAAATCTCGGCCCATGAGCACGACCACGGCCGTCCGCTGCTGTCCGCCGTGGTCGTTCATGCCGGTCCGGACGGCGGAATGCCCGGCCGCGGCTTCTTCGACATGGCAAAGCGCGTCGGAGCGCAGCGGACAAACGAAGACGATGTGGCCTTCTTCGCCCAAGAGCTGACTCGCGTGCTCGGTTTCTGGAGAGGCCCGGGCGCTTGAATGCGCACCCCTAGCAGTTGGCTCGCGGAACCGGGTTGGTCAGCAGCGGAAGTGAGGTCTCGGCCCTCTCATGGCGAAGCAGAAAAAGGCCGCTGTGCGCCTGCGGCGGGGGAACGACGAATTGGTTGTAACCGTCCGACGAAGTACATCTGGTATTCGCTGGCCCGGATTTGGCATGATGCGTCGGGAGGTGCGTCATGTCGGATCGTGTGGCGTGTTGGCTGTCGGTGATAGAAGAGTGGCTGGCGAGCGGGACGACTCGGGCGGCGTTCTGCTGGTCGCGTGACCTTCGCTATCAGACGATGAGCGCGTGGGTACGGCGTCTGGGTCGGCGGGAAGGCGCGGGCGGGGCGGGCGGCGACCGGCGCGGGTCGGGCGGCGAACGGTGCGGGTCCGGCGGCGACCGGCGCGGGTGGGGCGACGATGGGTGCGGGGCGGCCGACGATCGGCGCGGGTGGGGCGACGATGGGTGCGGGTCCGGCGGCGATCGGCGCGGATGGGGCGACGACCGGCGCGGCAGGGTCAACGGATCGGGCACGCTGGAGTACGACGACCTGGAGCGCGACTTCACCATGACCAAGGTGGGCGCCACCGTCAGCGACAAGATCAACGGCACCAGCGTCACGATGTCGCACGAGGTCAACTCGACCAACGAGATCACCGAGATCGACAGCGAGAACCCGGCCGGGGCGGACCTGGCGCTCGACGACGACTTCGCCACGCTCACGGACGCCTGGGGCGTGGTGCACGGCTCGATGGTCATCGACACGGGCAAGCTCAAGGTCGATTCGCTGGGGACCAACCCCGCCACGGCCGCAGCGTACTTCGACGCCATCCTGTCCGACGCCTCCTACCAGGCCAAGATCACGTTGCCCACCGACGGCGACGAAGCGGGCATCGTGGTGGACTTCGACGGCAGCGAAGGCTGGGCGGTGACGCTGACGGCCGGGTCGAGTTCGAACGGGACGCTCGAGATCTCGAAGGTTGTGAACGACGGCAAGACGCTCAACGCGCCTCAACAGACGTACACGGCCACCATCGCCAACAGCACCGAGCACACGCTCAACGTGGTCAAGCGGCAGAACACGATCTACGCCTGGCTCGACGCCGACCCGTCAATAAACATCAGCCACGAGAATTACAGCATCACTGAATTCGGCCTGTCCGGCCTGATCGCCACGGCCGCCGGCGCGAAGTTCGACGACTTCCGCGTCTGGCTGGGGGCGGCCCGCGAGTCGCACGGCCGGCGGTGGCGGTCGAGCACGGACACGTCCATCTACGACAACGCCGGCGCGAAGTCGCTCCAGATCGACGGCAAGAACCACGGCGACGAGCAGACGTCGCGGGCACCATTGCGAGAACAACGTCGATTCCGGCGAGGTGTCCGGCTGTGGGTGAGCGCAGCCTGCCGTCCCGGCCTGGGTTGCGGGCAATGCCGGCGCCGCGGTCAACGATCCCGTCCGTCGCGCGGCCGGTCCGTCGAGTCGCCGGCCGCGTCATCGGACCAGATCGCCTTGGTCGAGCCCTGCCCATCCGCCGACCCGTGCCCATCCGCCGACCCGTGCCCATCCGCCAACCGCTGCCCGTCCGATGTCCGGTCGCGCGTCCGCGTGTACTGCCCGCGCGTGCGTTGCCAGGCATAGCGGTATTGTTCTTCCCACCGCCCGGCGGGGGCGGGGTTGCCCTCCGGTTCCGGCGGCGGCGCCGCGTCGTCCGTGGGCGGCAGAACGGGCTTGCTGTCGTGATCGGGATCTGCCGTCATCCGTCACCCGCCTCCGCCAGGGCGCCGATCCGTTCGATGAGAAACTCCTGCGCGTTCTTGACGTACGCGCTCGGCTTCTGGTCGAACTTGCGCACCATGCGCACGTCCACGGGGATGGCCGGCCCGGCCCCCGGCCGCAGCGGAAGCTGCGTCCAGCGCGACACCAGTTCGATATAGAGGCCCGACGGGTCTTCCCGCAGTACTTCCACCTTCAGGTTCCGCGCCGGCGAGTCCAGCGGGTCCTGCGTGACTTCGGCCGGGTTGACCTCGAACCCGACGGACGCGAACGCCAGGGGGCTGCCGAGCCCTTCGACCCATGCCTGCGGCAGCTTGATGCACCGGTCGAGCACGTAGCGGAGGCCGTCCCGGTGGGCCGTTTCGCATTGGGCCCGCAGGTTCACCTCGGCCATGACCGTCTGCCAGCGGCCCTCCAGCGTCCCGAAGACCGCACCGGACGCCATGTCGAACACCTCGCTGACGTGGACCATCGACGGCGGCCAGCGGTAGAGCATCAGCAGCCGGATCGGATCACCGGCCTGACCCCCCGCGTGGTCGAGGGCGATGGCAAAGCCGCCCCGCCCCTCTTTGCGGTCCATTTCAATCTTGAACCCGCGCGACGCCGCGGCCGCCTGCGAGTCCATCGAGCTGTAGCGGAAGGCCAGGTCGTCCACGCCCAGCGCATCGCACACGGCGCCGTGTACCGCCGACGCCGCCTCCCGCGAAAGGAAGCGCGGCGGCCCGAACAGCAGGGCACAACGAATCTCCCGCGTCTTCAGTGAGTTGGGCAGCATGTGCCGTCGATTCTCGAAGCGGCAGGGCGAAAGTCAAGCGGCGCAGGCGAGCTGGAGCTGAGCGGGCGCGTGCCCAGTTGACCGGTTGTCGGTCCGGCGATGCAATTCCGCCCCATGCCGACGCCCGGCACTGCGAGCGAGTCGTCTGCTCCCACCCCCCGCTTCGGCGCCCACATGTCCGTGGCCGGCGGGCTGGAGCACGCCTTTGCGGCGGCGCGGGCGGCGGGGTGTGACTCGTTGCAGATCTTCGTGCGGAATCAGCGGCAGTGGAGCGCCCGGCCGCTGTCGCAGGAGCAGATCGACCTGTTCCGCTCCGCCGCCCTGGCCGGGACGGGCCCCGCCGCCCTGGCGGAGACGGGCGGCGCCGCAATGGCGGGAGCGGGCGCAACGTCGAGGCCGCGAAAGGCGGCTGAGCGGGACGTATATCCGGTGGTCGCCCACGCCAGCTACCTGCTCAACCTCGCGTCGCCGGACCGCGGCGTGCGTGAGAAGTCGATCGCGGCCATGATCGACGAGCTGACGCGGTGCGAGGCACTGGGGGTCGAATCGCTGATCTTCCATCCCGGCGCCTATATGGATGGTACGCTTTCCGCGGGGATCAGGCGGATCGTCAGGTCGCTGGATCGCGTGACGGCCGCCACCGCCGGCTTCCGGACGCTCATCCTGCTCGAATCGACGGCCGGGCAGGGATCGGCGATCGGGCATACGTTCGCGCAGCTCGGCCGGATCATGGCGGGGGTCAAAGCGCCTGCGCGGCTGGGCGTCTGCCTGGATACGTGCCATCTGTTCGCCGCCGGGTACGACTTCCGCACGGTTGAGGGATACGAGGCGATGGCGGCCGAACTGGACGAGCACGTCGGCGTCGCGGCCGTACGCTGCGTACACGCCAATGATTCGAAGAAGCCCTGCGGCTCGCGCGTCGACCGGCACGAACACGTCGGCAAAGGCTGCATCGGCAAGACCGGCTTCGCCCACTTCGTCCGCGACGGCCGCTGGGCAGGGCTGCCCTTCATCCTGGAAACGCCGAAGGGGACCGATGCCCGCGGGCGCGACCTGGACAGGGTAAACCTGGCGGCGCTGCGGCGGCTGGTGCGGTGATCCAGAGTCCCGGCATGCATGTCGGGCGGGGGGGGCATGCTCGCTGAGATCCACCGGCTGCGCTCCCCCGTGCGTGACGGGCGTCGTCGCTTTTGCGCCGCCGAATCGTTCCGCTATACTGGGCTTATGGCCTCGTCCGCGCCACACCGTCGCCGTACGGCTTTCACGCTCATCGAACTGCTGGTCGTCATTTCGATCATCGCTTTGCTGATCTCGATCCTGCTGCCGGCGCTGCGGCGGGCGCGGGCGTCGGCGCAGCAACTGGCGTGTCAGTCGAACCTGCGGCAATTCTCGATGATCGTCCAGCTCTACGCCGCCGACTTTCGCGACCAGGTGTGGCCGGTCGATCCGGAGGCGCAGGGGCGGATCATGCCGATCGGGGCAGCCTGGGCGCGGCTGCCGGACGGCCGCGGCGGCGTCAAGCCCGGGTTCCTCTTTCAGTACGCCGATAACATCGACGTGCTCGGCGAATGCCCCAGCAACAAGCGGCGCGACAGCGTCGGCGGAGGGGGGCGGAACATGTTCGACGGCGAAACGCCGCTCGATTTCGACTACACCATGGTCGCCAACACGCACGGCGTGCGGCTGGAGCGCATCCGCCCGATGGGATACTTGCCGGATCCTTCCGGCTGGGCGGTGGGGGCGCTGCCGCCGGCCACGCTTCCGTTGACCAGCCGCATCCGGCGATTCACCGGAATGCCGGTCTTCATCGAAGAGAACACCCGCTGGTGGAACGAGCGCTACGTCGACGGCCTGTGGAGCAACATGGACCAGGTCGAGACGCGCCACAACGGCGCCGGGAACGTCGCCTTCCTGGAAGGCCACGTCGAGCCGTTCCACGCCCCCATGGGCGTGACCGACCGCCTGCAGGAGGTTCGGGATCTCGACGCCAACGATCTCTACGTGCGCGGGGACCACAGGTGGGTGCGGATGGAATACCGCTCCGGCACGCTTCGCCCCTTCGGCTGGATCAACAACCCGGAGCAGGCGTACTGAGGGGTCAGGACGGGCGCTCGCCGTTGCCTGCGTATCCGAACAGGTCCGGCGGCATTGATGGCAAGTCCTCGATTCGCAACGGTGAAACCAGAGGCGCCAACCTGCGGCACCGGCCGTCCGCACTGTAGAGCACCGAAGCGCCGTAGACTGCGGCGGTGGCGACGATCATGGTGTCGGCGCGCAGGCAGACGCGCTCGCCCTTTTTGCCCGGATGAACCACCGAACGCCCGTTCGAGAACAGCCTGGCCGCAAAACTGCAGCACCGCACGTCGAACGGGTGAATCACGAACCGGCTCGACAAGCTGGCGATGACGTCCCGTTGCTTCTCCGGTTTCACGCCGGTCAGGTATTCACACAAGGCGACCGCGGGGATGAGTGCATCTCAGTCGCCCCCCCCAGGCGCTCGATCGTAGCATATACGGAGGTCCTGCCGTCGATGCAGGCCAGGCCGGCAACGTCATCATACGTCGTCGGCTCAATCCTTGCGAGGACGCTGCCGTCCGTGGCTTCCTCGCGAAACTCAATGCTGCAGTCGAGACTTCGCGCCACTCCACTGAGTTCTTCGAGGGAGGAGAGCGTCGCCTCCGTCCAGTCCGCCTGATCCGGGCACTTCAGAGATGCGCCCACCGCGCGGAGCACGTCGAACGCCGCGCCGCGATCAGGCGCAGCCACCGCGTAGCTGCCGGACGAGGCCTTGATGCTCAACAGGTGCAGGGCGGTATCGCCGGACTGCTCCTGGTCGGCGTGATCCTCCTCCGCCTGACCGTCCTCACGCTGGTCCACCAAACGCTGGACGGCACGAAGCACCGAGGCGAGCGACCGAAACGGGACGACCCAGGGCCGGAGGCCGGCGCCCACCAGTCGCACGACGAAGTCGGCTTCGGGCTTTTTTCTCGTGGACGCCGTACTCATGCCTGTCGCGCTCCCGTCCAGGGACGTAGGTCAGAGTCGATACCGACAAGATTGTAGCGAATGGTGCGAGCGTGGTCGATCCGCCGTGGCGCCGCCCGCGTGGAGTCGGGTGCGTGAAACAATCGGCGGTCCCCCTGGGATCGCCAGGCTCCAGCCTGGCGACTGCGGGAGTGTCGTGCCCCCTCAGAAAGCGGCATCCGGGTCGGGATTCCGCGCGGGCTTCAGGCCACGCGGCTCGCTCAGATGCCCCGCCGATTGTGTCACGCACTCCGCGTGGAGTCGGGTGCGTGAAACAATCGGCGGTCCCCCTGGGATCGCCAGGCTCCAGCCTAGCGACTGCGGGAGTGTCGTGCCCCCTCAGAAAGCGGCATCCGGGTCAGGACTCCGCGCGGGCTGAAGCCACGCGGCTCGCTCAGATGCCCCGCCGATTGTGTCACGCACTCCGTGGAATCCGTACCCGGCGCAGGCGGTTGCCGTCACCCGGCGAGGATGACTACCGGCGCGTCCTCCGCCGCCAGATCGATGAGGTTGCCGGTGGGCACGCCGTCCGCCGTCAGTTCTTCCACCACGGGTTTGGTGTGCAGGTCCGGATTGGCCCGCAGCACGCGGGCCAGGCTGCCGTTGCTGAGCGTGACCCGGCTACCGATGGGGAAGATCGAGACCGTGTCCAGGAAGGCCCGCACCAGTTGGGGGGCGAAGCGGTGGGCGGCCGCGTCGTACAGGATGGTCCTGGCCGCCTCGTAGGGCGTGTAAGCGTCGCGGTAGGGGCGCGGATGGGTCATGGCGGCGTAGGCGTCCGCGATGGCCACCAGCCTGGCGAACAGGTGGACCTGGCCGTGGTGGCGCTGGAACGGGTAGCCCCCCCCGTCGCCGCGCTCGTGTACCTGGTAGGCGATGAACTTCGCCGCCTGGGGGATGCCGCGCATCGGCGCCAGCATGTCGAGCGTGTGCAGCGGATGGCGGCGGATCTCCTGCCACTCGCGCTCGCCCAGCGGTTCGGTGGACAGCCGGATCGACGCCGGCACGCGCAACATGCCGATGTCTTGCAGCATCGCGCCCAGGCCGATCAGCGCGACGTTCTCGTGGGTGATCCCGAGCTGGCACGCCATCGCCATGCTCAGCAGCGACACGTTGACGCAGTGGTCGAAGAGGTAGTCGTCGTGCGACTGCTGCATGGCGACGATCAGCGGGAGCAGGTCGAAGTCGGTGGCGGCGGCGCTCATGAATCGTGACACGGCCCGCTTCAGCTCCGACGAGGACGCCGGACGGCCGCGCTGAACGGCGTCGCACAGGCCGCTGACCGCCAGGCTGGTCGCCTCGTGCTTCTGTTGCCCGCGGGCGGCCTGATCGAGCAGTTCCACCACCGGAAGCCGCGGTCGGCGCCAGGCCTTGACCGGCGCGAGCGTGATGGTGCGCTGCAGCTCGCCAGCCAGTTGCCGGTCGAGGTCGCGGCTGAGCTGGGTCTGCGGCACCGGCCCCACGTGGATGGCCGGGCGCCGCCCGCCCGTCGGTCGAGAGAGCGGGGGAGGCTCCGGAGGCCCGACGACCCGGGGGCGGGCGGGCGCTTTGGGCCGCAGCCGGACACGGGTCACGCCGCGCTCGCGCAGCAGTTGCAGAAATCGCGGAGTGATCAGCGACCCGGCGGCCAGCAGCAGGACGCCTTTGTCGTCATAGACGTCGTCCGGCAGCGCCAGCCCGGACCGGACCGATTCCAGAATGACCTTGCGCAGTTCCCGGACCGACAAGGCCCGGGTGTCCTCGATGTCCGGCCCGGCTGGGATCGGTTCACCGGCCGCGCCGTCGAAGAGCGAGTCGAGAACGTCGACAGGTGGCTCGTCGCCGAAGCCGTCCTCCGGCCGGGGATCGCCCCGTTCGCCGGTGTCCCACTGCTGGGCGGTCTGTTCGGGGAAGTCCGATTCACGCATGGCGTCGAGGGATGCTTCCAACTCGCCGAGGCCGTCGTCCAGCTCGTGCGTGTCGAAGTCCGGGCCGTCCGGGCGGCCCTGCGCGTCCTGGTCGATGCCCCAGTGCATGGGAATCAGCCGCCGGCCGCGGCGTCGGGCGAGGCACGACGGCCGCGGAAGTCCTGGGCCGCCGACCCCGGTCGGAAAGCCCGATGCTCAGGTGCATCGGCGAGCCACGAGCGTTGATTTCGGTCAGCGCCCCAGGGGCCGTGTCCGGCGACCCATAAGGGGCGCGCGGAGCCGTTCTCGGACGCAAACACGGCTAGATGCCGGCGACGTGGACGGCGTCATCACCCGCAAGAACGACCTGCTGGACGGCCAGCGCAAGATCCTCTCCGACCGCATCGCCCAACTGAACGTCCTGATCGACAAGAAGCGACTCCGCCTCGAACGCCAGTTCCAGGGCCTCGAAACCGCCCTGGCCAACCTCCAGCGCCAGCAGACGGCGCTGAGCCAGTTGCAGGCGGTCGTTGGACAATTCTGATGACGCTGGCCCGCGCCGTACGCGAGGCCGCACGCTCACTCACGAATCGATCGAGTATACGGTTTCCCCGTGGCAGTGTTGCCAATTCACGGTGTCAGACTGATCTGTCGGAACTTCCATGCGTCCCGTGCCTCCCTGCCGCGTCGAGTGCCGCTACGTTTCTCCGAGTAGCCTCTGATGGTTCAGACTCCGGGCGGCAGAACACCGCGAGGGACGCGCCCATGGCGAAAAAAAAAAGCCGGCGGACGATGTGTCCACCGGCCTGTTCGCAGGTTGCAGGTGTCGACGGGTCTCAGCCTCCGTTTAGCCCTGGGGTTTTCTACGGTCCGACCGAGTCGTAAAACTGACCGTCATCGACACAAGGCGGCGCGTTCTTGCCCTTGCTGTGGGGGACACACACGGTGACGAATCCCGCGCAGACGCCGCCGACGCCGTCGCTGGCTTCGAACGTGATTCGGTAGACCCGGCCGTTACCGTCGCCGTTCCGCTCGGCCCGTAGCAGCACGGTATCGCCCTGAATGACGGCATCCGGGGCGGTGTCGCCGTCTCCCTGTCCGTCGAGCGGCTCGTCCTGCGTCACGTCGGTGATAGTAATGTTGACGGTCTCGTCCTCGCGATCCGCGACCCCGAGAATCGTGACCGCCAGGAGCTTGTGGTTCGGCGGCCACAGCGTAGCGACGCTCGGTTGAGCCAGGTCGCACGCCGGCGGGGCGTTGGTGTCGAGCACGGTGATGTCGACCTCGTCGCTCGCCGTCCCGCCATACGCGTCGTCCACGGTAAGCCGGAACGTCAGTGTTACGCTGGCGATGCCCACCACCGAAGGGGCGGTGAGTGACGGCATCGCGCTGGTTGGGTTTGACAACGCCACGGCAGGACCGGCGGTCTGCACCCACTCGAACGTCAGCGGGTTGCCATCGGGGTCATTGCTGGCCGTGCCGTCGAGCGTCACGAGCACTTCCTCGTTGCGGGTCTCGTCCGGTCCGGCGTCGGCAGTCGGATCGTGATTCACGTTCTCGACCCTTACGTCCACCGAGTCCACCGCATTGGCCGCACCGTCGTCCACCGTAAGCTCGAACGTCAGTGACGCTCCGTCGGGGCCGACCAGCGGCGCCGTGAAGGTCGGTGCGGCCGTGTCTGCGCCGTCGATAGCCACGGCAGGCCCGGACGTCTGGACCCAACTGAACGTCAGCGCGTCACCGTCGGGGTCATAGCTGGCGGCGCCGTCCAGCGTCACCGGGCTGCCCTCGTTGACGGATTGATCATCACCGGCATCGCTGACAGGAGCGTGGTTGACGTTCTTGACCGTGACGTCCACGGTGTCAGCAAACTCGCTCGGAACCTGGCCGTCGTGGACAACGAGTTGGAAGGTCAGGGTCTCCCCGCCTGGCGCGACAGACGGCGCGGTGAATGTCGGCACTGAAGTGGTCGCACCGGACAGCACAACGCTCGATCCGGCGACCTGCGTCCACTCGTAGGTGAGCGCGTCACCGTCCGGATCACTGCTCAGAGAGCCGTCCAAGGCGACCAGTGCGCCTTCATCAACCGTTTGATCCGCGCCGGCGTCAGCGATAGGCGTCTCATTCCAGGCATACGCATTCACAAATGCCTCGCCGTCCATAACTCCCGTGACATAGAGAACGCCCTCCGAATAGACGACGTCGTACGCAGCGTCGTTCTGGTCGCCTCCCCACGTCAGCTCCCACAGGAGGTTCAGGTCCGTGTCGTAGCCCAGGAGAATCGCATCGGTGTTTCCGCCTGCGTCGATTTCGCCGGCGATGACGATCTGGCTCTTGGCCTCCACGACCCCGTGACCGACGTCTGTACCCGACCCGCCGAAATCGGTGCTGCCAACAAACTGCACTGAATCCCCTTCATCGTGCAGCTTCAGGAGAAGAACCTCCTCGACTGTCAATCCCGTCACATAGACGTCGCTTCCGACAATGGCTGCGGCCGTCGCAGCGCTACGATCCGGTCCCCAGCGGCAATCCCACACCGGCGTACCATCAGTCGTGTATTTCAACACGAGCGCCTGCATGCCTGGACCGGACGGCGAGACCCTGGCGGTGAGGTACAGGTTTTCCCCGGATATTGCGGTTCTATAGCTCACGACATCGTTACCAACTCCCGGCTCGCCGTAGTGCTGATGCCACAGTCTCGTCCCATTCGAATCGTACTTCTCGAGGTAGGTCCAGGTGTTTCTGAACCCCTGCTCCGACGTGCCCGATACGTACAGGCTCCCGGAGTCGTCCAGCACAACGCCCTTCGCGTAGTCGAACCCATCGTAGCCGTGGCTGGTAAACGCAGTCCACCAGCCATCGACGCTGTTTCCGTAGTCGAGCATGCCGGAGGTGTCATACTTCAGTGTCACAGCATCGGGCTCATCGTCGAGCGTGTACCGCCGAGTATTCCCGGCCACATGCACTTCGTTGCCGACGACGGCGACGTTCGAGGCATAATCTGTCCTGCCCGCGCCGCCCCAGGTGCGCTCCCACACCACGTTGCCCACCAGGTCGTAATGCACCAAGAACACATCGTACGGTGTCACCTGGTTCCAGGTTCCTCCCGTCATGTACACACTGGACCCATCTACGGCAGCACCGTGACCTTCCGCCATTCCCGCGCCGCTGTACGCACGCGACCATTTCAACGTCGGCGGATCTGCAGAGGCTGATGTGGTTCCGGCAACACCGACCACGACCAACGCTGCACATGCGGCCGCCAACATAGAAGCAGATCGACATCGTCCATTCATCGCATTACTCCTTTTCCATCTGGGTTTGCGTTGCACAAGGCAAGCATCCTCGATTTCGTAGATCAGTCTCGTAACGCCTCGTGAAGCGGTAGCGGCAGCTACGTCGCCGATGAGCCTTGAATGCCTCGGCGGACTCCGCGCTTAGGGCGGCGCGGAAGCGTGCCCCGGGGGTGGGAGCGCGTGATTCTGGATTCTTCGGCGGCGCTCACGCCAGATCAGACCGATCCGCTGGTATTACCGCGGATAATGGTACCCCATATCAACGATGTTTCTGTCATTTCCGCCTGCCGTGCAGGTCGTGGACTTTTTCAAACCAAGCTGCTTGGCAGTTCCGTCGCCGGCGTCGATGCAAGGGCTGTTCTGATCCTGTCCGCAGGTCAACTGGCTCAGGTAGTAGGCACCGGCTGGTCCGGCTGCGAAGAGCGGGTCGGCGTTGATGTTGCCCTCGCCCCAGAGCAGCGTGTTGTTGGGTCCGACGTAGACTGCTTCTTGACCCCCTTGCACGTCAGCGTAGCCGACGGATAACGTACACGGATCACCACGGTGGCCAATCGCTATTTGAGGGCCGCCGTAAGGAGCGGAATTGTCCCAGAGAATGCAGTTGCCCAGCGTCGTGCGGCCGGCGCTTGCGGAAATTGCGCCGCCGTAGCTCGTGGCAGAGTTGCCGGAGATCGTGCAATTGCCGATGATGACTTCAGCGTATGAATGAGCGACGATGCCCCCGCCCCAACCCCAAGTCGGAGCGTTGCCGGTCGCGGAGTTGTCGCTGATGATGCAGTTGGCGATTTCGACTCGCGCCGAGTTCCCGAGTGAAATTCCCCCACCATAGATAGCTGAGTTGCCAATGATCGTGCATCCGACGATGCTGGTGTTGCTGGAGTCCAGGGCACAGATGGCACCTCCGGTATTGGCCCTCAGGTTCTCAACAAAGATGCAGTTAACCACGGCTGGGCTGCTCGCGTCTCCGATATTGAGGGCGCCGCCATAACCGGGACAGTCTGAGTTCCCGACGAACATGCACGAGTCAAACGTCGGGCTTCCGCCGCCCGCGACGGACACCCCGGCGCCGCCGCCGTTGGCCCAATTGTCACGGAACGAGCAGTTGATGACCGTTGGGCTGGCTTCATCACAGATCATCCCGCCGCCGTTGCCGTCCTTGCCACCTCCTGTGACATAGCCCCGTGTGACCGTCAGGCCCTTCAGTACCGAGTCAGACCCTTCGCTCGAGTGGAAGTAGAACGCCCGTCCCCCATCTTCGCAGTCGATGATGCAGCTTTCCGGGCCGTGTTTGCTGCGTACGGTGATAGCCTTGCCGCGAAAGTCGATGTTGCGGTTTCCATCTCCGGCGTAGACACCGTCGTTGACGACGACTACGTCGCCGTGGTCGGCCGCGTCGATTCCGGCCTGGATCGTCGGATAGACCCGCGGCACCCGGATCTTCTCTGCGTGGACCACGGCGGGCGTCATGAACGCAACCACCAGCATGAATGCGGGGGCCGGGCCGGGAAGTCCAATGTCTTGCATCGTCTTGCGCGGTTGGAAACGACACGCTCGCTGTCTGCCCATCGCGAACCTACCTTTCTTTGGTGACGGAGGACCATTCATCAAGGCCGTGTCTGCCGCACGCTGGCTGCCTACCCAGACGCTGGGGCATTGCAGAGGACGACTCTTGAGCTTCCCCCACAGATAGGCGAGAATGGGTCGCGCAGTCCCTGGGAGCTTTTGCGTTTTCTTGGGGGGGACAAGACTTGGCGGCGCCTGACAGAGCAGAGATGACCGTACTGGCCGGGGAATTGCGCCGGGGGGACGAGGGCGCGGCCGACCGGCTGTTTCCGATCGTCTACGCGGAACTTCGCGCCCTGGCGGCGGATCTGCTGCACGGGGAAAAGCCCGGGCACACGCTTCAGCCGACCGCCTTGGTGCACGAGGCGTACGTGCGGCTGGTGGACCAGACCAAGCTCAACTACCAGGACCGGGCGCACTTCATCGCCTTCGCCGCGCGGACCATGCGCCGGGTGCTGGTGGACCACGCCCGGGCAAAGGCGGCCCGCAAGCGCGGCCGGGGGTGGGAGCGGGTGACGCTGGGTTCCTCGGTGGCGCTGACGGCGGATCCCACCGTTGACCTTTTGGCGCTCAACGACGCCCTGACCAGGCTGGCGTCCCTGCACGAACGGCAGGCGCAGATCGTGGACCTGCGTTTCTTCGGCGGCCTGTCGATCGAGGAGACGGCCGCGGTGCTGGGGGTGGGGCATGCCACGGTTGAGATCGACTGGCAGATGGCCAGGGCGTGGCTGCGCCGAGAACTGGGTGATGGCGAGACGTGTCGATGACCCCCCAGCGGTACGAGCAGGCTCGGGAGATCTTCGCGGAGCTGCGCGGCCTGTCCCCACCGCAGTGGGACGTGCGGCTGGCCGCGGCCTGCGGCGGTGACGAGGAACTCCGCGCCGAGGTCAACTCCCTGCTGGAACAGCACCAGGCCGCCAATGGGTTTCTCTCGACGCCGGTGGCCGTTCAGGTCTCGCGGGCCGACGCCGCGGCGGCCGACGGGCAGACGGCGCCGCCCGCCCGAACCAGGCAGCCGGCGCCGCCCGCCCGAACCAGCCAGACGTCGCCGCCCGCCCGAACCAGCCAGACGTCGCCGCCCGCCCGAACCAGCCAGACGGCGCCGCCCGCCCGAACCAGCCAGGCGCCGGTCCCAGCCAGGACGCCGCCCGCCCACCCGGCGTCGATCGGGAACTACCGCATCGTCGATCTGCTCGGCGAGGGCGGAATGGGCGTCGTGTATCTGGCCGAGCAGATCTCACCCATCCGTCGAAAAGTCGCGCTCAAAGTGATCAAGCTGGGCATGGACACCCGCGAGATCGTCGCCCGGTTCGAAGCGGAGCGACAGGCCCTGGCGATCATGGATCACCCCAACATCGCCCGGGTGTTCGATGCCGGGACCGCCCCGCGCGGCCAGGCATACTTCGCTATGGAGTACGTGGACGGCGACCACATCACGCGATTCTGCGATAAGCGCCGCCTGACGACCGCCGAGCGGCTCCGCCTGTTCGTGCAGGTCTGCCGGGCGATCCAGCACGCTCACCAGAAGGGCGTCATCCATCGTGACCTCAAACCGTCCAACGTGCTCGTCGGCGTAATCGACGGCAAGCCCGTCCCCAAGGTCATCGACTTCGGCGTCGCCAAGGCGATCGGAGAACGACTGACCGAGCGAACGCTGGTCACCGAGCAGGGCCGATTCGTGGGCACACTCGAATACATGAGCCCGGAACAGGCCGGGCCGGTCGGGATCGACATCGACACGCGCACGGACATCTACTCGCTCGGAACGCTTCTGTATGAGCTGCTGGTCGGCACGCTGCCGTTCGATGGCAGTGACCTGCGCCACCGAAGCACCGCAGAGATCCAGCGGATCATCTGCGAGGATGAGCCGCCTCGTCCGAGCACGCGCGTCAGCAGCCTGGGGCCGGACGCGACCCACTCCGCCGGAAATCGCGGCACGGACCCCAGGGCGCTGCGACGCCAATTGCGTGGCGATCTCGACTGGATCACGATGAAGGCGCTGGAGAAGGACCGGTCGCGGCGGTACGCCACCGCGTCCGATCTGGCGGAGGATATCGAACGGCACCTGCGGCACGAGCCGGTAACGGCCGGACCGCCGGGCACCGTGTACCGAGTTCGTAAGTTCGTTCGGCGGAACCGCGCGCTGGTGGCAGGCTCCGCGGCCGTGCTGATCGTGCTGGTCGCCGGGATCGTGGCCTCGTCTCTGTTTGCCCTCGGCCAGGCCCGCGCCAGGAAAGAGGCACGGTGGAAGGCCTACGTCGCCAACGTCGGCGCCGCCCGGATGGCGCTGAACGCGGGAGAGATCGCCACAGTGCGGCGCAACCTCGATGCCGCCCCGACGGAGTATCGCAGTTGGGAATGGAACTACCTCAACGCCGCCTCCGACCAGAGCCTGGCGGTGCTGCGAGGCCACCAGGACGGCGTCATGTCCGTGATGTTCAGCCCCGACGGCGGGCGTCTCGTGTCGGCGTCGGAAGACAAGACGGTCAAAGTCTGGAACATCGAGACCGGCGATCGCACCGCGCCAGCCGGCCGTTTGCTCGATACGCTGAGCAGGCCCGAATGGGGCGAGGCCTACTGCGCGACGTTCGATCCGGATCGCGATCGCGTCGCGTCCGCGTGGGCGAATGGGACCGTATGCCTGTGGGATCTACGAGCCGGCAGGGAACTGGCTGTCGTCGCACTTCATCGCGACGACGTCTGGTGGGTGTCGTTCAGCCCGGATGGATCCCGCCTGGCATCGGCATCCATGGATAACACCGTGCGCGTCTGGGACGCGGGCTCGCTGCGCGAGGTCGCGGTTCTGAACAGGCATCAAAAAGAGGTCTCCTGTGTGGTGTTCAATCCTGGCGGCACTCGCCTGATATCGGCGTCATACGACAAGACCCTCCGCGTCTGGGACGCGGAGCCCCCCTATCAGATCTTGCACGAGCTGCGCGGGCATGAACTCGGCGTCTCGCGGGTGGCCGTCAGTCCGGACGGTGCTCTGATTGCGTCCACGTCCAATGACAAGACCGTGCGCATCTGGGCGTTGGCTGCGCATGAGAAGTCGCGAACATCCGGGGAGAGTGGAGACTCGCAGGTATCCGGGCATCCGGTCCACGTCCTGTATGGCCACGAGGGTTTCACTTCGTCCGTGGCTTTCAGTCCGAAAGGCGACCGACTGGCCTCCGCCTCGTGGGACAGGACGATTCGCCTTTGGGATCCGGTCACGGGCGTGTCGCTGGGGATCCTGCGCGGCCACGAACGCGAAATCTGGAACGTGGCGTTCAACACCGATGGCACCCTTCTGGCAACGGCGTCGAAGGACTGCACGATACGCCTGTGGGATGCGCATGCGAGTGAAGGATCCGTAATCCTTGCGAAGCACAGCAGCCCCTTGTCGTCCGTGGTTTTCAGCCCGGACGGGCGCCGGGTGGCGTCGGGTGCGCTGGACCATACCGTGCTTATCTGGAACGTGCTCACCGGGGAAGAACTCGTCCGGCTGCAGGAACACCAGGACTCCGTCTGTTCCATTGCGTTCAGCCCGGACGGCAAGCGTCTGGCATCCGGCTCACTCGATGGCACCGTCCGCGTCTGGGACGCAGTCGGCGGGCAGGAACTGCTGCGAATGGAGGACGATTCAGGGGGAATCTCCTGCGTTGCTTACAGTCCCGACGGGACCCGCCTGGCGTCGGGATCGGATGCCGGCCGGGTGCTGATCTGGGACGCGCTGACCGGCAAGGGGATCCACGCTCTTGACGCCAATCTGGACGCTGTCGATGGCGCTGTCCATTCGGTGGCCTTCAGCCCGGACGGTCGCTACGTGGCATCCGGAGCGGACGATCGACGGGTGCCCATCTGGAACACAGCGAGCGGGCAACGGGTGCGTGTCCTGCCTCCCCATGAGAACAGCGTATCCTCCGTTGCGTACAGTCCGGACGGCACGTTGCTGGCGTCCGCGGTGAGCGCGGATGCCGGTGAGACCATCGTCCGGTTGTGGAGTGCGTTAGAAGGCGATCAGCCGCTGCTCGAACTCCGGCACGAACGGCCCATCGAATCCGTGGCGTTCACGGCAGACGGCAAGCGCCTGGCCACCGCGGCAAAAGACGGAACCGTACATGTCTGGAGTACGGCAAGCAACGAGGAGTTGCTCGTGCTTAGCGGGGACGAGAGCGCCGCCCGCTCCGTGGCGTTCAGCCCGGACGGCACCCGGCTGGCGTCAGTATCGTATGACGGCGTCCTCAGAATCTGGGACTCCGTCCCGCATCGAATCCGATACCGGGAAGGTGGCTTTCACCCAGGTGCTGGCCTGAACCAGCCCCCCAAGGCGCAGCCGGCGACGCACGCGGATGCCATTGGGCCATAAACCTGCAAGCTGCATCGTCAACTAAGGAGTTTTCGACCGCGACCTTCGAACTCGGAGTCCTGTGGGTGCAGACCCGGGCGCACCCGGAGGCGATTGGAAGACGTGGCTCAGCAACTCGTGTGGTCCGTACATCGGCGCCATGGCGGGAGACGTCTGGCAACGTGGCACGGCCCGCGCTCACTCTGCATTCGACATTCGCCAATACTCGCCATTCCCAACGTCTCCAACGTTGGGGCGTACTACCGCCGTACCTCCTCCGCTTCCTCCGCGTCCACGTCCTCTGCTTCCCCCGTTTCCGCTTCCGCTTCTTCTTCATCATCCTCTGCGGACGTTTCCGCCTGCGGCACACGGCCTGACGGGCAGACGACCACCGTGCGGGCGATGATGTCGCCGACGCGCTGGCGGTTGACCGTCATCACCACCAGCAGCAGTACCGGCGGCACCTGGAGATCGACCAGGCGCAGGAGGTTGCGCAGCAGGATCGCCTTGAAGCCCGGGCGGGCGCCCTCTGGGCCGACCACGGCCAGCCCCAGCAGCCGCTTGCCCGGCGTGGCCGCCATCGCCGTCTCGAAGACGACGCCGTACGCCGCCAGCGCCAGCCCGATCAGCAGCAGGAGCTGGACCTTGCCGGCCACGTCCAGCCGGGTCCGCGCCCACGTCGCCGCCAGCCAGTCCTCGGTGACGGGCAGCCCCGCCGCCAGCAGCGCCGCGTACCCCCCCCCAGCCAGCAGCGCCGCGTCGATCACAAACGCCGACAGCCGCGCCGACAGCGGCGCCAGCGTCAGCGTCACCGGCAGCGGGATGGCCGCCGCCACGCTGTCGTGGCGGCGAAAGAACACCACGATGAAGGCCAGACCCAGCAGCCCGAACTCGACCATGCGGCTGAGCCACACCCGGACGAAAGCATAGGGCGCCGGCACGAGCGCCTGCACCGGCTGAAACCCGGCCACCATCGAGCCGTCGGCGGCGGACCACCGCGCGTAGTGGACCAATCCCTGCCCGTCCCTGGCGCCGAGGACGATTTCCTCCGGCAGCAGAGTCCCCCGCAGGCCGGCCGAATCGATCGGAAAAGGGGCATCGACCCGCCATGACGCGCCCTCGACCCATGCGCTTCCATCGAGGACAAGCGTTCGAACGGTCGGCGCCGCGGCGCCGCCGGCCGCCAGCAGCAGCGCGGCCGCGCCGTGCGTGGTCCCGGCGTCCAGCAACTCCTCCCCTTCCTGAAGCGCCACCTCCGGCAGCGGCGTCCAGCCCCCCCCGGCGCCGTCGCTGACGGCCGTGCGCCACTCCGTTTCCCGCCCCCCCCTGAAGCCGACGACGGCACGCGACCCATCGACGATGATGAAGCACCGCTGGGCCGCCTCCGCGTCCAGCGCCTCGGGCATGGCCCGGTCCGTCCACCAGTACAACCCGTCGTAGCGGACCAGAACGAACTCGCTGTCGAAGTCCCGCACCGGCGGCGTCTGCGGTGGAGCGTCCTCCTGGCCGGTCGGCTCAGCCGTCCGGCGGCGGGCGGCGGCCTCGTCGATCTTGCGGGCGACCGTCGAGTTCACCACCGCCCACAGCGCAGCGCCCTGCGCGTCCGAGGTGACGGTGACCGGCAGCACGTCCGCGTCCGGAAGGTCCACCTCGATCAGGGGAACCACGCTGCCCTCGCCGGGTGGGATCTCCACCATCGACCGACTGAAACTGCGATGCGTGCCGCTCCGGAAGAAAACGTGCAGCCGGTCCGCCCGCACCGCCGCCAGCCGGATTCGGTCCGACAGGGCGCCGACCGGCAGCAGGCGGAACCGCCGGTCGTAAGGGGCGTAGACCTCCATCATCGCCAGGCGCGTGCTGGCGGACGCTGCCGACGAAGCTGACAAGACCTGACACACCCATACCGTGTCCGGTCCGCCCGCCATCCAGAAGTCGCCGCCGCGCTCGGCGCGGTCGGCGCCGGTGCCGAGCAGCAACGTGGTGCATGCGCAGACGGCAATTGCGGATTGGCGGAGACAGGCAGCCCATCGTCCGCCGACGCGCGAATGACATGAGCGCGCGCCGTCATCCTGCGCGATTGGGCGGTGAATGACGGACGGAACCTCCGCGCGGGCTGAAGCCCGCGGCTCGCGGTCCGCACCCACCGCGATCGTTCCAGGATTTCCCAGACTCTTCCCTGCCTCCCTCACTCCCTCACTCCCTCATGCCCCGAACGTCGCCATTCGACCTTCGACCTTCGACCTTCGACCTTGGACCTTCGACCTTGGACCTTCGACCTTGGACCTTGGACCTTCGACCTTCGACCTTCGACCTTTCAACTCGCATCATCGATGAACGCCTGCTCGAAGGTGATCCCGCGGCGATGCGGCGGCGTGAATTGCGGGCCGTCCGGCTGCACGGTCGGTACCGCGCGCCAACGCGTGATCCTGAACTCCATCGAAGCGCCGCTCTGCGGCCAGATCGCCTCGATCCGCGTCGGCAGCATGGGTCCGCCCTCTTCCAGCGGCCGGTAGTCGCTCAGCAGCGACGCAAACTCGATTCGGCCCCAGGCGTCCCTGAAGACGATATGGCTGAGCAGGAACGGCGGCCGGCGGGACAGCCAGTATTCCTTGCGGATCGTCGTCTGCCCTGCCGGGTCCAGCCCGACGAAGATAAGTTGCTGGTATTCATCGACGATCCGCTGGACCGGGGCATCGTAAGGGTTTTCGACATCGAGCGACACGGGCTGAAGCCCCAGCGCCTCGATCAGTTCCATCGGGTTGATCGGCAGGTCGCGGTCGCGGCCGGCAATGAGCGAATCATGGCGCCGGCACCAGTAGGTGTCGCCTTGCGGCTTGCTGTTCAGCCAATAGTGCGTCTCGTTCGAGCCGATCAGGAACTGGGATCCGGCCAGGTCGTCCTTCAGGTCGAGGCTCAGATAGCAAGGCCGCAGGTAGAACAGGTGCGCCGCCAGGTTGAAACTCCGTTTGCGCCCTTCCGAGTCGGTCACGTATCCGGCGACCCGCCCGCGGGCGTTGAGCGGCGCCGTCACCCGGGCCGCGTTGGCGTTGACCCGATCCACCGCGATCTGACGCGGGACGACCTCCGCTACCAGATCAATCCTGCCGCTTGGCGGACACCCCGTGACGAAGAGCGCCGCCGCACAGGCCAGCGCCGCAATGAATCTCCTCCAGGTCGAGAGGATCGGCGCCGTCACCCAGTCTGGCGTGCCGGCGTCATGAGGCGTCGGGCGGGCGATGGTCATGGGCATGATTCCAGGCGCTCCACGGGTGTGACGATCGGTCGGCTCTTGCGAACACCTGGGCGTGCCCACGCCGTCCGGGATCATGTGGGTTCCCTCGCCGGGCGTCAAGGTCCGTCCGCGTGGGTACACGTACGCAACGGCAGGTCTACAGTGGTAAGCGCACGCAGAGGCGCGGAGGGCGCCGAGGGGACAGGTATGGCAAGGGCGGCCGGACGACAACGCCCCAACCCCCTTTGCGTGCTCTGTGCCTCCGCGTGAGTCTCTTCGCTACCGCAGCAGCAGCAGCAGGTTCACCATCACCGAGACGAACAGCAGCACGCCCATCGCCACCACCCAGTTGACCGAGACGTGGTTGGCCGGCATCGGTGCGTGGAGCGGGTGGCGGGGAGAGGCGATGACCTCGCCGCCGCTGGCCAGGTCCTCCAGCAGGTCGGCGTTGTAGTGGCGGCGGGCCTGGAACGGCGGTTCGCCGTTGCGCACCGCCTCCAGGTCCTCGATGACCTCGTCCGCGGACTGGTAGCGCAAGTCGGCGTTCTTGGCCATCATCACTTCGATGATCTCGCCGATGCCCGTCGACAGCGCCGTGTTGATGTGGTCCGGCGGGATGAGGCTCTCTTTGAGGTGCTTGTGCATCACGGCCGAGGGCGTCGGACCCTCGAACGGCACCTTGCCGGTGACCAGGTGATAGAAGGTCGCCCCCAGCGAGTAGATGTCCGCCCGGTGGTCGATCTTGATCTCGCCGCGGATCTGTTCCGGACTGATGTAATAGGGGGTGCCGTAGGCCCGCCCGGCTTCGGCGGTGGCCGCCTTGTGGTCGTCCACCTCGCGGGCCAGACCCATGTCGGCCAGCTTCACCACCTTGTTGCGGGTAATCATGATGTTCTTGGGCTTCACGTCGCGGTGGATCAGCCCCTTGTCGTGGGCGTGCTGCAGCGCCCGAGCGACCTGCGAGACGATGCTGATCGCGTCCTTCTCGTCGAGCCACTTCTTCTGACCGTTGCTGAGCAGGTCGTAGGCGGTGGTGCCGTCGATGTACTCCATGACGAAGTAGTGATAGCCCATCGCCTCGCCCACGTCGTAGGCGGCCACGATGTTCGGATCGTTGAGCCGGGCGGCCGCCCGCCCCTCGCGGTAGAAGCGGTCGACGAACTCCTGGTTCTCGCTGAGCCGCCGCGGCAGCACCTTGATGGCCACGATCCGGTCCAGGCTGAGCTGCTTGGCCTTGAAGACCGTCGCCATCGCCCCCTGCCCCAGCTTGCCGAGGATCTGGTACCCCGGGATCTGCTGGGCCGGGCGGTACATCGAGTCCTCGTCCATGGCCAGGTTGAGCCGGTCGAGCTGCGATTTGGTGATGTAGCCGAACTTGACCAGCATCTCGGCCAGCGTGACCGGCTGGCCCTTCTTCTGGAGTTCGCGCACCTGGTCGCGGACCAGCTCGACCTCATCCACCGAGGCGAGCTTGCGTTCGATGATCTTGCGGGCGAACTGCGAGTCGTCCCCCATCAGGGACGATTGCCCCGTGGTGGTGGTTCCGCCCTGTGTGGCATCGCTGCCGACCGACATGAAGCCGCTCCCGACGCAGTCTCGATCCGAGGGTGGACGGTGGATGCCACCCGTCCGCCCGCGCTCAGAGTTGTACCCCGGCACCCGGGCATCGCGAGACGTAAAGAACCAGCCCCGCAACCATTATAGCCTCGACGTGGCCCCGGTCACGTGAAAACGCGGCCCAGGAGCGTTTCTGCCAGCACCACGGCCGCCTTGCCGGAAATCCGCCGGTCCGATAGGGCATCCCGGACCGCGTTGACGTGCTCCGGGCTGAACAGGCAGGGCTCATCCGGGCGAAACCCCCGATCCAGCAACCGTCCCATCACGGCGGCAACCAGCGCGGAGAGGCCGTCGCCGGTCCGCGCTGAAACCGACACCGCGGGCAGATCGCCGATTCGCGGCGGCGGCGGCCGGTCCCACTGGTCCGACTTGTTCAGACAGGCCACCAGCGGCACGTCTGGCAGGTGCCGCAAGAGAGGTTGAGCCTGCGGGAATACGTCACCCGCCCCACCGTCGAACACCGCGATCACCAGGTCCGCCGAATTCAACTGCGAAAGCCCGGCCGCGATGGCCGCCCGGTCGAGGCCTTCCGCCTCCTCGTAAACACCGGCCGTGTCGTACAATGTAACCGGGAAGCCGTCGATTTCAACGTCCGCCCGAACCCAGTCGCGGGTCGTTCCGGCCAGGTGGCAGGCGATGGCCGCACCGCGGCCGACCAGCCGGTTGAACAGCGTCGACTTGCCGGCGTTGGGCGGGCCGGCGAGGACGACCCTCGCTCCATCGACCAACCGGCGAGCGGACTCGGCGTGGGCGATCAGCGCTTCCAGCGCGGCCCGCCCCGAGGAGGGATCGTCGCGGAGCAGGGTGAGCGCCTCGCGCACGCGGTCGGGGAGGCGGGAGCGCTGGGCGGCCAGGAAGCGGACGGATCGCTCCGTGCGGGCACGGCCGAGCGCGGCTGTGATGGCCCGCTCCACCGGGGTCGCCGCCGCGGCCGACCATAGGTCCGGCACGTCTGCACAGAAACGGAATCCCAGGTCGCCGAGCATCTCGATCAGCCGCTCGACGACCCGGACCCCGCCGTGGCAGGTGAGTTCGAGCACCGTGTCCGGCTCGCGACAGACCACGCAGACCAGCACGTCGTCGATCAACTCGCCGGCCGCGACGATCCGGCCGTATCGCACGCTGCCCGCTTCCACCGTCGCCAGCGCGCCGCCGGAAACTGGCTGGAAAGCGCGCTCCAGCAGCCGATCCGCCCGCGGCCCGGACATCCGCAGCACGCCGATGGCCCCCGCGCCGCCGGGCGTCAAAAGCTGAACGCGATGTGTGTCCATGCGGCTCTTCGCGCAACGCCCGCCAAGATCGTCGCGCTGAGCGGGCACGCGAGCAAGCCCGGCCGCGCCGTCGCGATCACCTTGTTCGACCGGTGTTCGTCTGGTAGAGATTCGACCCGATGGACGACTTCGACGCCAGGATCCAGCTCCTTTCCGTGGGCAGAGCGCTGGCCATTCTCCGCCATGCCGAGTCGGTCGCGGCCGACCGATACCGCTCGCTGTGCGAGCGGACCGACGGCCCGACTTTGCGGACGACGTTTCAGGAGCTGGCCGACCTGAAGGAAGGAAACCTCCAACGGGTGGAGAAATGCCTGCACGACCGCTACCCCGGAAGCGATTTCGTCCTGACCGCCGAGGAAAGGGAACTGGTGACCGTCGGCACGCTGCTGCCGGAGCGGTCCGGTCCGGATGCCCTGGACGAGGCGATCCGCATCCTGCACCAGTCCGAGCTTCGGACCGGCCGGTTCTGTGCTTCGCTCCGTGAGCACACGCCGGACCCGTCGCTCAAGCCGCTCTTCAATACGATGGCCGACGAGTGTGCCGATCACGCCGGCACGCTGGCCGGCCTGCTCGACCGTGCCAGAACCGCCGTCTCGGCCACCGCCGACGACTCATAGCGGCGCGACCACGTCGTCCGCGCGGGCGGGCATGCTGCCCGACCGCCGCACGCGGGCGACGAGTTGGTCCGCCAGTCGCGTCGGCTCGGGCAGACGATAGCGCGTCACGCTCGCCAGCACGATCCGGATCGATTCCGCCAGCGACACCCGATGCCCGATGCTGACGAACACCGGCTTGATCCCATCCTGGGTTCGCAACACCGCCCCGATCTGGTCTCCCCCGTCGAGCAAACGCTCGAACGACCCGGCCGCAGGGTCCGGCTCGGCATGTTCGCCGACCAGCCGGCTCTTGGCGCAGCCGATGGCGGGTCGATCGAGCAGCACGCCCGCGTGGCACGCCAGCCCGAGACGCCGCGGATGGGCCAGCCCCTGCCCGTCAAAGAGGAACACGTCCGGTTCGCGCTGGAGGCCCCGCAGGGCCGCCAGCAGCGCCGGCATCTCGCGGAACGAAAGCAAACCCGGCACGTACGGGAACCGCGCCGGGCGTGCCACCACGCAGTGCTCAACCACCTGGCGGCTCGCCACGTCCCAGACAACTACACCCGCTATGCAGGTCGCCCGGTCGGTCGAGAACGCCATATCCGCCCCGGCCACCAGCCTTAAACGCGGCACGCTTCCCTGCGTCACCACATCGCCGGCCAGCCGCCGCTGAATGGCGACGGCTCGCTTCGGTGTGACGTTCCATCGATGCGGCACTGGGGGGATGCGCATGGGCAGAGTATAAGCGGGGACGGTCGGTGTGACGCCAGGTTTGCGTTGCCGCAAGCTCCCCCGCCACCCCTACCCCTCCCGCGGCATCGACCAGCGCGCGAAACGCGTCATGATCGCATCCGCCAGCCGCGGCGACAAGCGGCGGATGCGGCAGATCACGTTTCCTTCCACCGTGAGGATCACCCGGCGGCGCCGACTGCGCGAAGCGTTCACCACCGCCCGGGCGACGCGCTGGGGCGTGTACTGGGTCCGCTCCAGCCGCACCGCTCGGATCCCGGTCCGCTCGGCGGCGGTGAAGAAGTCCGTGCGGGTGGAACCCGGCGAAACGGTGATGACGTCGATGCCCGTCCCGGCCAGTTCCATTCGCAGTCCGTCGGAGAAGCTGACCACCGCCGCCTTGGTTGCGGAATAGGCGGTCATGCCGGCGATGGGCTGATGACCTACCACGGAGCTGATGAAGATGATCTGACCGCTGCGTCGGGCGAGCATCTGCGGCAGGACCTCGGCCGTCAGGTGCATCGGGGCGAGCACGTTCAGCCGCACCATGTGCTCGACGGACTCCGCCGGCACACGCTGCACCGCTCCGAACGCCGCCCAGCCGGCGTTGCTCACCAGGACGTCGATCGGTCCGAAGGCTTCCCGCGCCCGCTCCAGCGCCGCGGCCCGGTCCGGCAGGTGCGTCACGTCCATCGCCAGCGCCAGCACCCGCTCGCCCAGCTCCGCCTGCAGCGCCGCCAGATCGGCCATCGAGCGGGCTGCCGCGCAGACGCGCGCCCCGGCGGCGTGGAACGCTTCCGCGCACGCCCGACCGATGCCGCGCGACGCGCCGGTGATGAACACGTGTCTGTCACGCAAGTCGAAGGGCATCGGGCATCCCGGGCGGCGTCGCGGCCGTGATCCGGCGCGTCGAAAGCGGTATATTGAGGCGAACGAGGGCACCGGTGCAACTGACTTGCGCGCGTCGATGCGCATGACCGTGGTGAGGGACCGACCGCCATGCTCACGCTGACCTTCCTGGGGACCGGCTCGGCCTTCGCCAAGCGCAACTTCAACTCGAACGCGCTGGTCGAAGCGTGGCGGGACGGTCCGGATCGCCAGTCGGCGCCCGACGCCACCCTGCTCATCGACTTCGGCGTGACCGGGCCGCTGGCGCTGCACGCCCTGATGGGCGTGGCGGGTTTCGAGTACCTGCGCTGCGGAGCCAGCGCCGACTATCGCAGAATCGAGCGCGTCTTCGTCACGCACACCCACTTCGACCACGTCGGCGGGCTGGAGGAACTGGCCTTCTGCAATCTGCACGTGCAGCGCGACGACGGCGGCGAACCGCGCCGCCCGATGCTGCTCTCCGGCGCACCTGTGATCGAGCGGCTCTGGGAGCAATCACTGCGCGGCGGGCTGGGCGTCCTGCACGGACGGGCCGCGTGCCTTGAGGATTACTTCGAGGCTGCGGCGATCGACGTCGGCGACGGCCGCGGCTTCCGGCTGCTGGACCGATACCGGCTCGACCTCTTCGCCACGGATCACATCCGTCTGGCCGAGCCTTACGACTGGCCGTCCTATGGCCTGTGCGTGCGCGACGAGTCGAGCGGCCGTTCCTCGTTCTACTCCGGCGACACGCGGCACGATCCGGCGGCCTTCGGCCCCATGCTGGCCGCTGCCGACGTGAGCTTTCACGAGGTGCAGCTCGGCGACGAGGAGGATCCCGTTCACGCCCGGCTGGATCAGTTACGCCTCTGGCCGCCGGAGGTGCGCCGACGGATATGGCTCTACCACTACAGCGACGACTGGGACGCGCCTCGCTTCGCAAGCGTTGCCGGCGAGTTCGCCGGCTTCGCGCGGCCGGGGCGGCGATACGTGCTGTTCGACTGAGCGCGACGCACCCATCCGAACCCGGAGCGTCAGCGACGGGCCCATCCGAACCCGGAGCGTCAGCGACGGGCCATGCGAACCCGGAGCGTCAGCGACGGGCCCATCCGAACCCGGAGCGTCAGCGACGGGCCCATCCGAACCCGGAGCGTCAGCGACGGGCCATGCGAACCCGGAGCGTCAGCGACGGGCCATCCGAACCCGGAGCGTCAGCGACGCGCCATCCGAACCCGGAGCGTCAGCGACGGGCGGCCGTCGGAGTTCGCCCGCCGCGGCGTCGATCGCCGCGCCCACGTTCGTGCGATCGGCCACGAAACGACCCAGTGTGTATGTGAGGGGCGACCGGCGACGCGTGCCGAGCGCTTTCTGATCCG
>QZJT01000091.1 GCA_003597935.1 Phycisphaerales bacterium
GGGGGCCTGCACCGGCCAGCCGCCGCAGCCGAACGACTACCAGCGGCTCTACGTCCGCGAGTTCCGCTACGAGTACGACGAGCCGCGGGCGAAGTACCTGGTCGCCGAGCGCGACTGCGATAGCTCTTCGACAGTGCTCGCCCGCACCTGGACGGACTACGTGGGCAGCAGCGTCTACGGGGATTACGAGGTGACCCAGTCCGGCGGCGGGATCCCGGTTTACACCGAACTGGTCAGCTTCCTGCCGGGCATCGGCTCGATCACGCTGGGCAACGTGACCACCGTCAAGTACGACCACAGCGACCACCTGGGCACGCTCCGGGCCTTGTCCGACTCCGCCGGCCACGACGGGGACGCGGTGGTCTACACCGCCTTCGGCGAGCGCATCGACGGCCCCAATCACCGCTACGGCTACGTCGGCGCCGCCGGCTACCGCGCCCACGAAGACTTCGCCTGCGACGAACAGGCCGACCCCTACGCCTTCCCCTACCTCCACGTCGGATTCCGCTACTACGACCCGGCCAGCGGGCGGTTCCTGCCGCGCGATCCCATCGGAATTGGTGGTGGATTTAACGTGTACGTCTACGTCATGAATCGACCAACCCGTGGCGCCGACCCCCTCGGTCTCGATCCCCCCATTGTGTGGGGCGAGGAGATGCCGGATCCCGACGCTGGCGGAAGTGTGGAGGGTAAGCGGGAGGAGTACTACAGGAAACGGATGCGTCAATTCGGGTGGGGCGGATGTTCGCTGGTGGATTTTCTTGCACCCTGGAACATCTGGAAGTTTGTTGAGGACACGTATCAGGCCCACGCGGAGGCGATGGAATTCTATCCCGACCCCCCACCGCCGCGACGCCCGCCGGCGCAGCCGACACAGCCGGTACAGCCAGTGCAGCCCGCACGGCCGGCACAGCCGCCCCGGAAGTTGCCGCCCCCGTTTTGGTTCAAGAGGGAGCCGGGGTGGATGTAGGACCGGCAAGCGGGCGGGTGGATCATGAATACCAAGCGCGCTATTCTCGTCTTGAACGGGGCCGCAGTAGCAGGCGGAATCGCTGTAGCGCTGCTTATCGCTTTGGGTTCAGTTGCGCCCGTCACCCGGTCCAGACTGGTGTGGTATTGCGTCCCCTTGGCGATTTTGGCCCTGGCCGAGTGGTGGGTGTACCGCGAGCGCTATCGGGTAGCCGCGTTGCTGATGCTCGTCGGCGGGCTGGGAACCGTGCCGGTCGGGTTGCTGGCCATCATCGGCGCTCGTGCTGCCTACCGCCTGCGTTTGCCAATGCGTGTGCGGCATGAGCTGGCGGTTCCTTGCGTACAATGTGGATACGACCTGCGCGGTGCCCCGGTTCCGCGGTGCCCGGAGTGTGGATGCATTGTGGGCGGATGGGACGGACCGCGCTCGCCCGGTCGTGGTTGAAAATGTGTCAGGATGATTATTGCAGCAAACGCGGGCTACAAGCGGAGCGGGGATCGTCGAACACAAGACGGCATTCACACCCGTAATTCATCCTGACACCTTTTCTTTCGCCACGGCGCTGTTTCTGAAGCTGGCCTACACCTACGACGGCCGCGACCTGCCAACGCAGATCGTCGAGTCGAACGCGGCCGGGACGGTTGCAACCGTGACCTTCGAGTACGATAATCGGGGGCGGCTGATCGGCGAGTCGCGCGTCGCGGCCCAGGGGGTCACTACGCCCGAGTACGAGATGGATTACGTGTACGACCAAATGGGCAACCGGCTGAAGAAGTGGGACTACGGCCGCGACCGGCTCACCGAGTACGTCTACGACGTGGAAGACCCGTCCACGTACGGCAGCGACAACAACCGGCTCCAGTTCTACACCGTCTCCGACATCTCCGGCCAGACGCCGGTGCTGGAGTCGACGAGTTGGTACTACTACGACGCCAACGGCAACCCGACGCGCATCGTGACCGAGCTTGACGCCTCGCCGGACGCCTTCACGGCCGTGCGCTTCGTCTACGACAAGGGCCGGCGGGTGGCGGCGGTGGCGGGCGAGTCCTGGACGGCCGCCGGCGCCTGCACCGGCCAGCCGCCGCAGCCGAACGACTACCAGCGGCTCTACGTCCGTGAGTTCCGCTACGAGTACGACGAGCCGCGGGCGAAGTACCTGACGGTCGAGCGGGACTGCGACACATCCTCGACGGTGCTCGCCCGGACGTGGACGGACTACCTGGGCGGGAGCGTCTACGGGGATTACGAGGTGACCCGGTCCGGCGGCGGGATCCCGGTTTACACCGAACTGGTCAGCTTCCTGCCCGGCATCGGCTCGATCACGCTGGGCAACGTGACGACCGTCAAGTACGACCACAGCGACGACCTGGGGACGCTGCGGGCGCTGTCGGACGACGGCGGCGACGACCTGGGGGCGGCCGTCTACACCGCCTTCGGCGAGCGCATCGACGGCCCCAATCACCGCTACGGCTACGTCGGCGCCGCCGGCTACCGCGCCCACGAGGATTTCGCGTGCGACGAACAGGCCGACCCCTACCCCTTCCCCTACCTCCACCTCGGCTGGCGCTACTACGACCCCGCCGGCGGGCGTTTCCTCCAGCGCGATCCCATCGGAATTGGTGGTGGATTCAACGTGTACGCGTACGTCATGAATCGACCAACCCGTGGCGCCGACCCCCTCGGTCTCGGCCCAGAAAAGGTGTCAGGATAATTATTCCGATGTCGCGAGGTTCGGCCCGAGCGTCGATCGCCGAACACGACATGGCATTGGCGCCCGTAAATCATCCTGACACCCGTTCCGCCCCACTTGCGGACACGCCGTCGTCGTTGCAGGATCTGCGCTTCGAGCCGGGGGAGACATCGGGGGAGGTGCAAGTATGCGCAGCGAAAGACCAACGGCAACGTGGATGAGCGCCCATCGCGGCATCGCGGTCATCGCAACGTTCCTCATCGCGGCTGCGCCCGGCTGCAAGCGGCAGAGTGTGACTCAGCCTCCGGCCGCGGCCACGTACACCATCGGCATGAGCCAGTGCAATCTCGGCGAGCCGTGGCGGGTGCAGATGAACGCCGACGTGGCGGCCGCGGCTGAAAAGCACCCGCAGATCAGGATGGTCTTCAAGGACGCCCAGAACGACGCCCTCCGCCAGCGCGGTCACGTGGAGGAACTCGTCAGCGCCGGCGTGGACCTGATCCTCATCAGCCCCAAGGAGGCCCAGCCGCTGACCGAGCCGGTGGCCAGGGCCATGGACGCCGGCATCCCGGTGATCGTGCTGGACCGGCGGGTGCTGGGCGACAAGTACACCTGCTTCATCGGGGCGGACAACAAGCTGATCGGCCGCGCGGCCGGCGAGTGGATCGTCGCCACGCTGGGCGGGGCGGGCAGGGTGGTGGAGCTAAAAGGGCTGATGACCTCCACGCCCGGGCAGGACCGGCACTCCGGCTTCCGGGAGGCCATCAAGGGCAGCAACATCGAGATTGTCTTCGAGGCGGACATGAAGTGGCTGGAGCCGGACGCCCGCAAGGAGATGGAGTCGGCGCTGGCCCGCTTCGCCGACATCGACCTGGTCTATGCTCACAACGACCCCGGCGCCCACGGGGCGTATCTGGCCGCCGCGGCCGCGGACCGCGCCGACGGCATGAAATTCGTCGGCATCGACGCCCTGCCGCACGAAGGCGTCATGTACGTCAAGCAGGGCATCCTCGACGCCACCTTCCTCTATCCCACCGGTGGAGCGGAAGCGATCGAGGCCGCGCTGAAGATCCTCGACGGCCAGGCCGTGCCGAAGGAAATCACCCTCGGCTCGCGAATCTTCACCAATGACAACGTCGCCGACGGCGGCGAGGCCATCCAGGCGCCCTGAATCGTCGTGCGGCCCCATGAGCCGGCAACCGGCCGCGCGCCGCCCCCCGCGGCAGTCGCGTCCGCGGCTCGCCCCCCGTACAATGGCGGCGGCCGGAGAGGAGCGTTCCGCAGGAACCGAGCGAGCATGAAGTACACGCAGCTTACGCCCACCCAGGTTCAGTCGATGTTGAAGGTCATCGGGGTCGTGACCATCCGCGACCTCTTCTCCGGCGTCCGCGACGAGCACATGCTCGACAAACCGCTGGCCGTGCCGCCGGGGATCAGCGAGCTGGAGCTTCTGGCCGACTGCCAGGCGCTGGCCGGCCGCAACCGCGATCTGACCCAGAGCGTCTGCTTCCTGGGCGGCGGGTCGTATGACCATTTCGTGCCCACGCTGGTGGACCACCTCGCCATGCAGGGCGAGTTCCTGACCGCCTACACGCCCTATCAGGCGGAGGCCTCGCAGGGCGTGTTGCAGGCGTTCTTCGAGTTCCAGACGATGATCTGCCGGCTGACCGGCATGGACGTGTCCAACGCTTCGCTGTACGAGTTCGCCACGGCCGCGGCAGAGGCCGTCACCATGTCGCTCTCCGTGACCGGGCGAAACCGGGTGCTGGTCGCGGACAACGTCCACCCGGACACGCGGGCGGTCATCGACACGTATGCCCGGCAGAGGGGCGTCGAGGTGGCCGTCGTCGCGTCGAAGGGCGGCGTGGTGGACGAGGCGGCGCTGGCGGCGGCGCTGGACGACGACGTCGCGGCCGTGCTGGTCCAGTCGCCCAACTTTTTCGGTTGCGTCGAGCGACTGGATCGCATCGTGCCGGCCATCCGGGCGAGCGGGGCGCTGGCGCTGGTGTCGTTCGACCCGCTGGCCGGCGGCGTGCTCAAGCCGCCGGGGGCGTTCGGAGCGGACATCGTGGTGGGCGAAGGGCAGGCGCTGGGGATCCCGCCGCAGTACGGCGGGCCGTACCTGGGCCTGCTGGCCTGCCGCGAGGAGTACCTTCGCAAGATCCCCGGCCGGGTGGTCGGCGTCACGCATGATAAGAACGGGCGCCGCGGGTTCTGCCTGACGTTGCAGACGCGCGAGCAGCACATCCGCCGCGAGAAGGCGACCAGCAACGTCTGCACCAACCAGGGCCTGCTGGCGATGCGGGCGTCCGTCTACATGGCGGCGATGGGGCGACGCGGCATCGAGAAGGTGGCGTCGATGTGCCTGGACAAGTCGCATTACGCGGCGGAGCGCATCTCGGCAATCAAGGGATACAGGCTGCGCTTCGCGGCGCCGTTCTTCAAGGAGTTCGTCGTGCAGACGGACCGCGACGTGCCGGCGCTTCTGGCGAGGTGCCGCAAGCTGGGAATACTGGCGGGCGTGCCGCTGGGGCGGTTCGATGAGCAGTACGCCGATTGTTTCCTGGTGGCAGTGACGGAGAAACGGACGAAGACGGATATTGACCGGTTGTGTGACGCGCTGGGCGAAAGGCAGTGAGCGGGTCGGGCCATCATGGACATCATCGACGTGGGCGTGCTGCTGCTGGTCGTGCTGACCATCGTCGTGGCGGCGCTGTTCGCGTTCCTGATATGGAGAAACGGATACATCCGCGGCTGGCGGGCCTCACGGCGGAACCAGACGCCCATGTGCCCCGCATGTGGTTATAACATGGCGGGATTGTCGCACTGCCGCTGCCCGGAGTGCGGTCGGACCTATTCGCTGGATTCCCTCTGGCGGGCCTACCTGTTCAAGACCGATCCGAGGATACCCCAGGCCGTGCGTCAGGAGGAGGATTCACCACAGGACAAGGCGGAAGTCACCACCGATGCGTGACCTCCGAACTGTGAACGTTGAGAGGACCTCAGATGTCCCACGTACCCAGGACCAGACAGATCAACCATCCGCTGCTGTTCGAACAGGGCGCGCCGGGCCTTTCGGCGGCGGCGCTGCCGGAGTCGGACGTGCCCGCGGTAAAGCGGGACGGCGTCATTCCAAAGGAACTGCTGGCCGACGCCCCGCCCACGCTGGCGGAACTCGGTGAGCTGGACGTGGTGCGGCACTATACGCGCCTGGCCCACCGCTGCTTCAGCATCGACGCGAACTTCTATCCGCTAGGGAGCTGTACGATGAAGTACAACCCGCGGATCAACGAGCGCGTCGCGGCCATGCCCGGTTTCGCCATGCTCCATCCCTGGCAGGAAGATGAGGACGTGCAGGGACTGCTGGAGATGCTCTATCGCCTGCGCGTGTGGCTGGCGGAAATCGCGGGGCTGGCGGAGGTCACGCTCCAACCCGCGGCCGGGGCGCACGGCGAGATGACCGGCCTGATGATCGTCAACGCGTACCACCGCCGCCGCGGCGAATCGCGCCCGAACGTGGTGGTGCCCGACAGCGCCCACGGCACCAACCCGGCCACCTGCACCGCCTGCGGATGCGCCCAGATCAAGATCAAGGCCCGCGACGACGGGCGGCTGGACCTGGAGGACCTGCGCGCCAACGTGGACGAGTCCACGGCGGCGCTGATGATCACCAATCCGAACACGGTAGGCATCTTTGACAACCAGATCGACCGAATCGCCGAGATCCTGCACGCGAAAGGGGCGCAGCTTTATCTCGACGGGGCGAATATGAACGCCGTGCTGGGCATCGTGCGCCCGGGCGACTTCGGCGTCGACGTGATGCACTACAACACGCACAAGACGTTCAGCACGCCGCACGGCGGCGGCGGGCCGGGCGCCGGACCGGTCGCGGTGGCCGAGCACCTGCGCCCCTTCCTGCCCGTTCCGCAGGTCGTGAAGCGGGACGACGGCACGTTCGCCTGGGACCACGACCGGCCGCAGTCGATCGGCAAGGTGCGGTCGTTCTTCGGGCAGATCGGCGTGCTGGTGCGGGCCTATGCCTACATCCGGGCCAACGGCTGCGACGGGCTGAAGGACGCTTCCGAGAAGGCGGTGCTGGCGGCCAATTACGTGGCGGCGCGGCTGAAGGACCGCTATCACATGCCGTTCCCGCCACCGTATGCGCATGAGTTCATCACCATACCCAAGTTCGGCGACAGCAAGGTGACCGAGACGGACATCGCCAAGCGCCTGATCGACCACGGCGTCCACCCGCCCACGATGAGCTGGCCGATCCACCATTGTCTGATGATCGAACCCACCGAGACCGAGTCGCTGGCGTCGCTGGACCACTTCGTGTCTGCCATGCTCGAGATCGCCGACGAGATCGAGAACGACCCGCAGACGGTCAGGGACGCGCCGCACACCACCCCCGTGGGCCGGCTCGACGAAGTGGGGGCCAACCGCAAGCCGCTGGTGTGCTGGAGGGAATTGCGAACAACGAATGGCGAATAGCGAATGAAGAGGGGCGAGACACTCCGAACCGCGACCGTCAGGGAGCGGGTTTGTCCCTCGATCCGAGCCGCGACCGTGAGGGAGCGGGTTCTGCGCTCAGGATATCGCCACGCGTCGCCGTGGCAGGAACAACCTGAGTGGCTAGCTTGGCTGGATCGCAACCCCCTCCCTCACGGTCGGGGCTCTGATTCATTCGTTACTCGGCATTCGACATTCGCCATTAGTCATGAACGACCAACGCTACTACGTCAAGGATAGCTCCATCCACGGCCGGGGCGTCTTCGCCGCCCGCCGCATCCGCGCCGGCGAGTTCATCGGCCGCTACGTCTCGCGCATCGTGAAGCGCGATTCCCGTTACGTGTTGTGGGTGGCGGACGGGGACCACGCCCGCCCGGTGGGCTACCTGGGCATAGGGAAGCTGCGCTTCCTGAATCACAGCCCCTGGCCCAACGCCGCGCTGTACGGGGCGCTGGATTTCTATGCTATCCGGGACGTCGCCCGCGACGAAGAGATCACGTTCCATTACGGCGAGGAATGGTACGAGGGCCTGCCGGGCGAACGGCCCCGCGACCACGGCAGCAACGCGACGGACGCAGAGATCGCCCTCATCCAGCGCCTGATCCGTCAATCGAGGAACGGTCGGTCGTCGAACCGTCGGTAATCAAGCCTTGAACAGCTCGTTTTTGCGGATCCTCAACGACCCCCCCCTGGACGGTCCCACCAACATGGCCCGGGACGAGGCGCTGCTGGAGGCCGTCGGCCGCGGGGCGGCGCCACCCACGCTGCGCCTGTACGAATGGGCCGCCCCCACCGTATCGCTGGGGTATTTTCAGAAGATCGACGATTTCGACGCCTTGCCGCCGCCGGCCGGAAGGCTCTACGTCGTCCGCCGCCCCACCGGGGGGGGGGCGATCCTGCACGACCGGGAGTTGACGTATGCCCTGGCGCTGCCGGCGGCACACCCGCTGCTGGCCGGCGGGCCGAACGCGCTGTACGCGCTCGTGCATGACGCCGTCATCGCATGCCTGAACGCCTGCGGCGCCGGCGCCTGGCGCGGCTGCGAAAGCGATGGGTCGTCGGCCGCCCGCGGGCCGTTTTTCTGTTTCGCCCGCCGGCACTGCTTCGACGTGCTCGTGGACCGCGACAAGATCGCCGGCAGCGCCCAGCGCCGCACCCGCACGGCCCTGCTCCAGCACGGCAGCATCATCACCGGCAGCCGCTTCGACCAGCAGCCCACCGCCGTCGTGCCATGGAACGTTAAGGAGATCACACGCCGGCTGCGGACCGATCTCGTCATCGCCCTGTCGGACGCTACCGGCCTCGATGCCCAGGCGGGCGGCTGGACCGTGGAGGAGCTGTCGCGGGCGGAGGAACTGCTCATCAAGTACGCCGGCAGTGTATGGACCCGCAGGACGTAGCCAGCCGGATCAACCGCCGCCGGCCCGCGGGGCGCGTATCGAGCCGAACGTCGGGAAGGTCGAAGGTCCAAGGTCGAAAGTCGAAAGTCGAAAGTGGAAGGTCCAAGGTCGAAAGTCGAAAGTCGAAAGTGGAAGGTCGAAGGTCGAAGGTCGGAAGTCGAAAGTCGAAAGTCGAAGGTCGAAGGTCGAAGGTCGAAGGTCGGAACTCGAAAGTCGAAGGTCCATGGTCGAAGAACAAGAACCGGGCGAAGCGCCGCTACTCAACCGCCGCCGCGGCGTCCGGCGGACGTGTGACTTCGCGCGCCGCCCACGCCGTGGACGCCAGCATCCCCAGCGTGAGCAGCCATTCGAGCGGCGCGTACGGGCGATGGGCCTGGCGGAAACGGCTGAACGGCTCGCGCAGCGCTTCGTCCAGCGGCCGGATGTTAACGCCGTCCGGCGCACTTGCGGCGGCCTGTTCGTAGTCGCGCACCAGGCGCGGGCGGATCTTCGTGGACCAGGCGTCGGCGCCGACTTTCAGCCAGGTGTGATGGGTCATCTGAAAACTCGCCGCCAGGGCGAGCATCGCCACCGCCGCGGCCGCGCGCCGCCCGCGCCAGGCCAGCACGCACAGCAGCGGCAGGCACATCACGATGTAGCGCTCGTGAACGCGCGTCGCCACGGTCGCGACCGCCAGAAGCCACAACGCTGCGAACGTCACGTACTGCACCGCTCGAACCAGCGCGCGGCGGCGGGCCAGCCACCACACCGCCGCCAGCGCCGCCAGCGTCAACGCCTTTCCCCACGCGTCGCGCGATACGCCCAGCAGCGCGGCGTGAACGTTCACGTCAAACGTCAACAGCAGATCGACGTACCAGACGTTGAACGCCGCCAGCGTCGTGCGCGGCCACTCATCGGCCAGGTTGCGAAGGTAGCTTTGCTCCAGCCATGCCCAGCCGTCGTGCGTCACGAATCCCAGCGACGTGACCATCAGCACCGTCAACGCGACGATGCCTCCTCCGAGTATCTTGACCGAGCCGCGGGCTGAAGCCTGCGCGGAGTTGCGACTTGAAGCGGCGCTCCAGCGTTGGGGCGTGTACCCGCTGTCCACGCGCTGCGAATCGGGAAGACCAGTCTGTGCAGGAACATCCGCGCGGGCTGAAGCCCGCGGCTCGCTGGAATCCGCGCGGGCCGAAGCCCGCGGCTCGCTGGAATCCGCGCGGGCTGAAGCCCGCGGCTCGCTCTTGCGACGCTCGACGACCAGCGCGAACAGCCACACGGGCGCCGCCAGCAGCGCCTGCGGCTTCAGCGCCAGCGCCACGCCCCACAGCGCGCCGGCCGGCAGCCATCGCCGTCCGACCATCGCCGCCAGCATCCACACCAGCGGGGCCAGCACCCACGAATCGCTCTGCCCCCACCAGCACGAGTCCAGCCAGATCGGCGGCAGCAGCCAGCACGCGATCGCCGCCGGGACACGCGCACGCACTCCGACGACCTGCGACGCCAGCCGCCCCACGCCCAGCGCCAGCAGCACGTCGCCGATGACGCCGAACAGCGCGAAGGACCACCGCGCGGCCACCGTGTTGGCGATCATCTGCGGATCGACCTGCTGCAGCAACTGCCCTTCCAGCGCCACCAGATACAGCGCCAGGGGGGGGTAGTTCGGCACGGCGTTACCGCCGGACGACGCCGACTTGACGCCCTCGGCCGTCAGCGTCGGCACGCGGGCCGCTGGAGGAATCGCATAAAGATCGTGGATGCCGCGCTCGACGGCGTGGCGCGCCCACAGCACGTAGGCGGCGTGATCGCCGGGCCACGACCCGGCCGACAGCCGCGGCGCACCCGCCGGGCTGCTCAGCGTTACCGCCGCCAAGCGGATGAGCACGCCCAGCAGGACCAGAGCGAGCGCTGTGCGGCCGGACGCGCGGGTCACGCCTTACTCGTTCGACTCGATCTTGATCGTGCGGGCGGAGGCGTTCGGAGATTTCTGCATCGTGATCTCGATGACCCCCGCCCGCGACGTCGCCGTGATCCTGTCGGCGTCGATAGAGCCGGGGATGTGGACCGCCCGCATGAACGTGCCGTAGCGACGTTCGGTCATCAGGCGACGCCGGCCTTCGATGGGGGCGGGCGCTACCTTGTCTCCGCGCAGCGTGAGCACGCCGTCGGAATAGGACACGTCGATGGCGCCGACCTCCACGCCGGGCACTTCCGCCGTCAGAATGAACCGGCCGGGATCCTCGTAAAGGTCCACGTGCGGCTCCCAGTCCGTCTCGGAGAACGGGTTGACGCGCATGCCGCTCTCCCACAGCCGCCGCGCCATTGCGTTGATCTCGTTCTGCACCTCGCCGAGCGAGAAGGGTACGTCTTTGCCGAATGGTCTGAACGTCATGTCAGCCTCCTATACGGGTCTGCTGAAACAGGCCGCGGTGCGGATGGTGTACGGCCGAGCATGACCGCAACCCCGCGGCGGGTCAAGGGAGCCGCGCATACGCGACCCGGTAGATCGTCCGTCCCTCTTGCGCGTATTTGACCTCGAAATTGGTGCCGGCCCAGTCTTCGCCGGGGCCGAACGTCGGGTCGTCGAAGGGCACCTCGCGCAGCCCGGCCTGCGCGTCGAGCAGTTCGCGCATCCGCTCGAAATACTCCGCGTGGTCCGTCTGCAGCAGCCACCGCCCGCCCGGCGCCGTCGCCCGCAGGGCCGCTTCGACGAAGGGCGCCTGAATGAGCCGCCGCTTGTGGTGGCGCTTCTTGGGCCAAGGGTCCGGGTGATAGACGTGCAGCGCCGACAGGCACCCGGCGGGCAGGTGACGCCGGACGAACACCGCCGCGTCGGTGCGCATGATCCGCACGTTGGTCACGCCCCATCGCCTGATGCGGTCGGCGGCGTAGCGGTAGAACTTGCTCGCCCACTCGATGCCCAGCAGCCGCACGTCCGGCCGGCTGCGGGCGCGGCAAAGCAGAAACCGCCCCTTGCCGCACCCGATCTCAAGCTCGAACGGACCCGGTGACGCAAACCACGCCTGCGGATCGACGATCTGACCCTCCGCGGGAGGCTCGATCACGATGTCGTCAAGAGTCAGCACGCCGGCGATGATGCGGCGGCGAGCGCCGGGATTCAAGCACCCCGTCGCTGCCCGTCGCGGACGCGGTCCGGTTGGCGCTATTCCCCCGGGCGATGCGCCCCGGACGCCTCCTGCGGCCGCTCCTGGTCTTCGCGGTCACGTTTCCGATCGCTTCGTGGCCGGATGGGACTAGAATGCGCGCATGCCCCACGACTACCGGATCATCGACGCATTTTGTGCCGAGCCGTTCGGCGGCAACCCGGCGGCCGTGGTGCTGGATGCTGAGGACCTCGACGACGCGACCATGCAGCGGATCGCGACCGAGTTCAACCTCTCGGAGACGACCTTCGTGCTGCCGGCGGCCGATCCCGCGGCCGGCGTGCAGTTCCGCTGGTTCACGCCGGCAGTCGAGGTCGATCTGTGCGGCCACGCCACCGTGGCCGGCGTCCACGCGCTGCACGAGGCCGGGCAGTTGGCCGACCGTCTGCGGCCGGACGGGATCCTGCGCATCGAGACGCGCTCGGGGATTCTGGAAGCGCAGCTCGAGATCATCGGCAACGATCCGCGGACCCGGCAGGTCTGGCTGGAACTGCCGCGCCCGACGCTGCGCGCCTTCGTGCTCAAGCCATCCATCCTGCGCGAAGGATTGCGGATCGAGGAGGACGCGGTCGTCTCGAGGATCCCGGTGATGATGACCGGCGACCGGGACGTGATCCTCTTCGTCCGCGGAGTGGGCGTGCTGCGGGCGATCAGGCCGAACTTCTCCGTACTCGGCGAGCAGTGCGCCCATGCGGGCGTGAGGGGCATGCTCGTGGCCACCACGGGCAGTCTCCCGCCGCACGTTCAGGTCGAGACGCGATTCTTCGCCCCCGCCGCCGGTATCCACGAGGACCCGGTGACCGGCAGCGCAACCGGCTCGCTGCTGGCGTACATGGTGCTGCACGGGCTGATCGCGGTGAAAGACGGACTCGCCGGGCTGACCTGTCTGCAGGGGCTTCCCGGAATCCGCTCCGGGCTGGTCCGGGCGCTGGGCCGCGTCGATGGAACGACGCTGACCGACGTACAGATCGGCGGGCGGGCGACGACCGTCATGGCCGGAACGCTCGTGGTGTGACCGCGCCCCATAATCAGGGCCGACGCGCCAGCCCTTCGGCTCGGGATCGTATGTTGTAGATTGCGGAACCCGACGCACGGCCGGTTCGACGGTTCCCCCGTAGGGATTCGCGGCGGCCGGGCGCCGGCAGGGCGGCCGCGCCGCAGGCTCGGTTTCGCCAGGGACCCGCGCCTGCCGCGGGGTCCGGCCCGTGTCGCGTCGGTGGCGACGCAGCGGCGTCCGTCGGAGTCCAGTCGGGCGAGGAGGCAACGGTCATGCTCGCAAAGCCGACCAAAGCATGCCAGGTCGAAGTCGTCCTCAAGTCAGGAACGCGCCTTTCGGGGCTGTTCCCGGTACCGGCGAATACCAGCACCTGCGTCCGCCCGACGGACGCGATCCGCCAGGTGGACGACCAGTACCTGTTGCTGTGCGACGTGACCGTGCGTGAAGGTGACGACGTCTACGATCGCCCGACCCTGCTGGTGCGCGGCGACGCGATCTCGCACATTGAGCTGACTTCAAGCGGGTGGATGACGCTGGCGAACACGCCCAGCCTGGCAATCGCCGCCTCCTGACGCCGACGCACCTGGTCCGACGGGACGCGCTAAGTCCATGCCTTGTATGAAGTTATTCCACCCAGAGCGGGACGCAGACGGTCGGCGTGGCACGTGTTCCAGCGACTCGACGCCCGCTGGGGCCAGTCGAAGCCCTTGACCGGACACTCCGATGTTCTATATTGGTGGGCAGGAGAATCGTCCCCGTGGCCTGAGTCGGTGGCCACCCTTACGGTACTGTTTGCACTGCGAACGGCCTGACGTCGATGACGCACACGGCATGGTAGCTCTGGGTCCATCTTCGGCCGAGACGCCGATGGTGGCTCCCGTGCCCGTCCGTCGTCGCCGTCAGGCCGCTCGCTGCGCAGCCGGAGTGCCGGCAACCGGGGAGGGTTCGCAAACCCGGATCCAGGTCCCCGACCGCTGGCGGCGCATGGAGCCGCCCGGCGGGAAGGCCGTCCGACCGGGGGTCTGCGGAGGTTTGAGCTGAGAGTCACGCTGCCAGACGGCCACGACATCGAGATGCACGCCGGTGCGACGACGTTTGATGTCGCCACCCGCATCGGCGCAGGTCTGGCCCGCGCGGCGGTGGCGGGCAAGGTCTCGCAGGGAGACGACGAACCCGTCGTCTACGACCTGCACCGGCCGCTGCCGGGCGACTGTCGCCTCACGATTCTCACCGCCAGCGACGACGATCCCGACGCGCTCAGCGTCCTGCGGCACAGCGCCGCCCACGTCATGGCGGAGGCGATCTGTAAGTTGCACCCGGCGGCCAGACTCGTCTACGGCCCGCCGCTGGAGGACGGGTTCTACTACGATATCGACCTGGCCGAGTCGATCACGCCGGAAGAGTTCCCGCGCATCGAGGAGGAGATGGAGCGGATCGTCAGGGAGGACCGCCGGTTCTGCCGGGTGGACATGCCGCGCTCGGACGCGATGGCCAAGCTGCACGCCGAGGGCAACCGCTACAAGGTGGACAACGCCGAGCGGGCCGAGGGCGACACGCTGAGCTTCTACGTCACCGGCGAGCGCATCGGCCAGAATTTCGAGGATCTGTGCCGCGGTCCGCACGTTCCCTCCACCGGCGTCATCAAGGCGTTCAAGATCAAGAGCGTCAGCCGCTCGTTCTACCGCGGCGACGTGAACGACCAGCCGCTGCAGCGCGTCTACGGCACGGCCTACTTCAAGAAGAAGTCGCTGACCGCCTACTTCGAGCAGCTCGAGCAGGCGAAGGCCCGCGACCATCGCGTCATCGGCAAGGAACTCGGGCTTTTCTGTATCGATCAGAAAGTCGGCAGCGGGCAGATCCTGTGGCTGCCGAAGGGCGCGGTGATCCGGGCGGAGTTGCAGAAGTTCCTCACCCAGGAGATGGTCAAGCGCGGCTACGACATCGTGTTCACGCCGCACGTCGGCCGGCTCGATCTGTATCGCACCAGCGGACACTATCCCTACTACGAAGATTCGCAGTATCCGCCGATGTTCGAGACCGACCGCGAGCGCACGCTGCACGCGCTGCTGCACCTGGCCCGCCGGACCGCCGATCTGGCCGGCAAGGCCCGTGAGGATGGCGAAGGCGCCGTGCGCACCCTGGCCGCCGGGGTGGACGCCGCCTGGCCGGGGCGCCCACCGCTGGCGGACAGGCCACTCGACGAGATGATCGCATCGGCGGAGCGCGACCTTCGCATGGCGGAAGGATACCTCCTGCGGCCGATGAACTGTCCGCACCACATCCAGGTCTACGCCTCCGCCCCGCGCAGCTACCGCGACCTGCCGGTGCGGCTGGCCGAGTACGGGACGGTCTACCGGTTCGAGCAGAGCGGCGAGCTTTCCGGCATGACCCGCGTGCGCGGGTTCACGCAGGACGACGCGCACCTGTTCTGCACTGAGGAGCAGCTTCTGGACGAGTGCCTGGTGACGGTGGATCTGACCCGCCTGGTGCTCGATACGCTTGGGCTGAAGGACTATCGCGTCCGCGTGGGCCTGCGCGGTCCCGACGGCGGCAAGTACGTCGGGTCGCCGCAGAACTGGGACAAGGCGGAGGAGGCGGTGCGACAGGCGGCACGCCGCAGCGGCGTCGAGTTCAGTGAGGAGGTCGGGGAGGCGGCGTTCTACGGGCCGAAGATCGACTTCATGGTCAAGGACTGCATCGGCCGCACCTGGCAGCTAGGCACGGTGCAGGTGGATTACAACCTGCCCGAGCGCTTCGACCTGACCTACATCGGGCGGGACAACCATCCGCACCGGCCGATCATGATCCACCGGGCGCCCTTCGGCAGCCTGGAGCGTTTCGTCGGGATCCTCATCGAGCACTTCGCGGGGGCGTTTCCGCTGTGGCTCTCGCCGGTGCAGGTGGCAGTGGCCTCGGTCAGCGAAAAGAGCGCGGAATACGCCCGGAGCGTGTTTAGCCAGTTGAAGGCGGCTGGTCTGCGCGCCGAACTGGACGCGTCGGACGAGAAGATCGGGCCGAAGAAGCACCGCTTCCGGGCCGCGAAGATCAACTACATCCTGGTGGTGGGCGAGGAGGAAGTCGCCGCCGGCACGGTGAACGTCAACGACCGCGACGGCAGGATGATCGGGAACATGACGGTGGACGGCCTGGTGGCCGGCTGTCAGGATGAAATCGAGCGGCGGGCGCTGGTCTCGCCGCTGACCACCCGCGTGGCGGGTTAACGGTTCAGGATATCTTGGTTTAGTCAGGAGACGTCTCATCGCGAAGTCACTTCGAATCAATGAGCAGATTCGGATTTCCCCCATCTTTCTGATCGATCACGAGAACGAGAAGCGTGGGATCGTGCCTACGCGCGACGCCCAGCTTCTGGCCCGCGATCTGGGGTTGGACCTGGTGGAAGTCGCGCCCATGGAGCGGCCGCCCGTCTGCCGCATCATGGACTACGGCAAACACAAGTACAACCAGAAGAAGCGCCAGAAGCAGAGCACCGCTCACGCGATCGTCATGAAGGAGATCCGCCTGCGTCCCAAGACCGACGATCATGACCGGATGATCAAGCTCAAGCACGCCCGCGAGTTCCTGCAGAAGGGGCACAAGGTCCAGTTCACGATGCTGTTCCGCGGGCGTGAGCGTTACCTGCGCGACTACGCGCGGGAGAAGTTCGACGATGTGCTGAGGGAGCTGGGCGACACGATCAAGATTGAGCGGCCGCCGGCCCAGGACGGCCGGCGCATGACGATGGTGGTCGCGCCGGCGACGGCGGGCGCCACCGCGGGCAGCGGACCCAAGGCGACCGGGCAGTCACCGGCGCCGTCGCCCCGGGTGGCTCCGCAGTCAAGCGCGCCGTCCGGAACGCAGCCCACCGCGCAGCCGGCGCCGCAGCACGCCGGGCAGCCCACGACGCAGCCCACCGCGCAGCCGGTCGAGCGGTTGTCCGGGGTCGCCGAAGGCGCCTGATCGGTAAATGGTCCAGCAGGTGCCGGCGGTTCACCTGTGGCGCCGCCTACCTGCCGGTAGGCAGCGTCGCACCGGCTTCCAGCCGGTATCCGCCCGGCATGAATGCCGGGGCTCTGAGGCACAGCCTGGAGATCCGATCTGAGCGGCGCAGCGTTGGCATCCGCACGCGGTCTGGAGGAGTCCTTCCGCCGGTTCCCGCGCACGCGCTACCTGGGCAGCAAGCGGCGCCTGGCCCCGTGGATCGTCGGATGCACCGCCGGGCTGGACTACGAAACCGTCTTGGACGTCTTCGGCGGCACCGGGAGCGTGGCATACGCCTTCAAGTGTGCCGGCAAGTCCGTGCAATACAACGACAAGCTCGCCTTCAATCACCAGGTGGGCGTGGCGCTGATCGAGAACGGGGCCGTGCGCCTGGCCGACCGCGAGGTGGACGCGATCGTCTCGGCGGCCGATGCCGCCCCGGAGGGGGGCTTCATTCACTCCACCTTCCAGGGCATCTACTTCACCGATGACGAGAATCGCTGGCTGGACGGCGCCGCGGCCGCCATTCACGGCATTCCCCGGCGCTACCCTCGGGCGCTGGCGTGGAACGCGCTCTTTCAGGCGGCCTTGGCCAAGCGCCCCTACAACCTCTTTCACCGCAAGAACCTCTACATGCGGCAGGCGGACGTGCGTCGCGGATTCGGCAACAAGGCCACCTGGGACCGCAGCTTCGAGTCGCACTTCCGCGCCGCGGCCCGCAGCGCCAACGCGGCCGTCTTCGACGGCGGCGCGGCGTGCAGGGCGACGCGCGGCGATGCGCTGAGCCTCGAGGGCGGTTTCGATCTGGTGTATATCGACCCGCCCTACGTCAGCGGCTCCGGCGTGGGCGTGGACTACCGGGATTTCTACCATTTCCTCGAGGGGTTGGTGGAGTTCGATGGCTGGGGCGGCCGCATCGACCGGTACTCGAAGCACCTGCGGCTGACGAGGGAAACCGATCCGTGGTCCAGCCCGAACACCTGCGCTGAGTCGCTGCGGCGCCTTATCGAGCGGTTCGGCCACAGTCACCTGGTGGTGTCCTATCGCAACGACGGCATCCCCTCGATCGATGACATCGCCGCCATGGTGCGGCGCTGCAAACGGCACGTCCGCGTGGAGATGCTGGCGCACCGCCCTTATGCCCTTTCGACCAACCGCCGCAGCCGCGAAACGCTGATCGTCGGCTGGGACTGACGAGGGTGGCGCGCGGCAGCAGGCAAGTAAACCGCATCGGCCGGCGAAGGCGCGGCTCGCCCCCGCCATGCCCTGGGCAGCGGATCGCCGATAGGTTGACGGCGTCGCATCACGCCCCGACACTCGCCTCTGGTACTGGAAATGCAGCAACGATCCTGGCAGGCGGCCCGCCCGGAGGACGCCACCGGGGCGGGCACCTGATTGGAGACCATTATGGACGCGGAGCGTTTCATCGCCGAGCACATCAGGCCCATCGGTGTGTCCGGGATCCGCAAGATCTTCGACCTGGCCGCGACCATGACCTCGCCCATCGACCTGTCGATCGGACAGCCGGACTTCGCCCCCCCGGAGTCGGCCCGGACGGCCGCGATCGACGCCATCCAGTCCGGCAAGAACGGCTACACCCCCACCCCGGGCCTGCCGGCCCTGCGCGAACGCATCCGCCAGGAACTGCAGGAGGAGTTCGGCTGGGAGCCGGAGGTCGCGGTCCATTGCGGCGTGTCCGGAGGTCTGACCCTCGCGCTGCTCGCCTGCCTGAATCCCGGCGACGAAGTCGTTTTCGCCGACCCGTACTTCGTCAGCTACACCCACCTGGTGCGGCTGGCGGGCGGCGTGCCGATCACGGTGGATGTCTACCCCGACTTCCGCCTCCACCCCGACCGCTTCGCCAACGCCCTCACGCCGAAGACCAAGGCCATCCTGCTCAACTCGCCCGGCAATCCGACCGGCGTCGTCCACGCGGCCGGAGACGTCGAAGCGGTCTGCGCCCTGGCCGATGAACGCGATCTGTTGGTGATCTCCGACGAGATCTACAACAAGCTGGTCTACGATGGAACCAGCCCCAGTCCGGTGACGTACGCGCCGGACCGCACGCTCCTGCTGCGCGGGTTCGGCAAGTCCTACGGCATGACCGGCTGGCGGATGGGCTACAGCGCCGGCCCGGCCGCGGTCGTCCAGGAGATGACCAAGCTCCAGCAGTACACCTTCGTATGCGCTCCGCAGCCGTTTCAGTGGGCGTGCGTGGCGGCGATGGACGCGGACGTCTCGCCACACGTCACCGATTATCGCCGCAAGCGTGACATCGTCTCCGAAGAGTTGGACGGCGTCTTCGAGTTCGTGCGCCCGTCCGGCGGGTTCTACGTCTTCCCGCGGATCCCGTCCGGCTACGCCACGGCCACGGAGTTCGTCAGCGCCGCGATCCGCAGGGAGGTGCTCATCATCCCCGGCAGCGTCTTCAGCGCCCACGACACGCATTTCCGCATCAGCTACGCCGCGCCGGACGAGCGATTGCGGGCCGGTTGCCGAATCCTGCGGGAGCTGGCGCGGTAGTCTCTGAAGGCAGGACTTCGAGCCGTTTCGCCGTTTTGCGGAGACATTGTGAGGGTGATATCTGGTTGCGGGCGGAGACACGCTGGAAACGGGCGCCGGGTTGCAACCGGTGCTCTGCGGCCCTGGAGGGGCGGGGGGGGGCGGCGGTTTGCCAGCGTCACCCGCCCGGCATGAATGCCGGGGCTCTGACCGCGCCCTACGCCGGCGACGGGCGGGCGGCGAAGGGGATGCGCAGGTTGTACACGCCTTCGGCCAGGCGGCTTTCCACTGCGTAGCCGCACCGGTGGAAGACGCGGAGCATTCCGTGGTTGGTGGCCAGCACGTCGGCGGTGAACCCGGCGATGCCCTTCTGCCGGGCGATCTCGGTCATGGCGGCCATCAGGGCGGTGCCGATGCCCTTGCCCTGCCAGTCGTCGCGCACAAGGAAGGCGGCCTCGGCGAAGTTGGTGCGCGGCTCGCGCAGGTAATGGGCGATGGCGATCATCTCCGCGTCCTGGGTCGACTTCGTCAGCACCACCAGCGCCATGTCCGCCTCGTAATCGATCCTGAGCAGCTCTTGCAGCTTCTCGTGCGGCATGGCGTGGATGGTGCGGAAGAAGCGGTACTGCACGGACTCGGGCGAGAGGCGGTAGAACAGGTCGCGCAGCAGCGACTCGTCGGTCAGCTTCAGCGGCCGCAGGAACGCCCGCCTGCCGTTCTTCAGCTCGATCCACTTCTCGAACTGATCGGGATAGAGCGGCACGTGGAAGGGCATCTCGATCTGGTCGGCGTAGACCAGCTTGCGGGCCTTGGCCTCCGCCAGCAGCCACGGGCGGAACTTCGGATGGGCGATTTCGATCAGGGCCATGGCCCGCTCGCGGATGTTCTTGCCGTGCAGATAGGCGGTGCCGAACTCGGTGACGACGTAGTGTACGTCGCCGCGGCTGGTGACCACGCCGGCGCCCTGCTTCAGATAGGGGACGATGCGCGAAATGGTCTCGTGCTCGGCGGTGGAGGGCAGCGCAATGATCGGCTTACCGCCCTTGGAGCGGGCGGCGCCGCGGGTGAAATCCACCTGGCCCCCGATGCCGCTGTAGAACATGGCGCCCAGCGAATCGGCGCACACCTGTCCGGTCAGGTCCACCTCGATGGCGGCATTGATGGAGATCATCCTGTCGTTGCGGGCGATGACGAACGGGTCGTTGGTGTACTCGGTGGGGTGGAACTCGACCAGGGGGTTGTTGTCGACGAAGTCATAGAGCCTGGGCGAGCCCATGATGAAACTCGCGACGATCTTGCCGCGGTGGAGCGTCTTGGCGGCATTGGTGATGACGCCCTTTTCCACCAGCGGGATGATCCCGTCGCTGAACATCTCGGTGTGGATGCCCAGGTCCTTGAAGCCGTCCAGATAGCGGAGCACGGAATCCGGGATCGTCCCGATGCCGAGCTGGAGGGTGGCCCCGTCCTCGACCAGGTTGGCGATCTGGCGGGCGATACGCATCGCCAGTTCGTCCGCCTCCACGTGGGGCGTCTCCAGGATGGGTCGGTCGCTGGGAACCATCACGTCGATGTCGCGGGCGTGGATGAAGCAGTCGCCCAGCCCGCGCGGCATGTTGGCGTTGACCTCCGCGACTACCACCCGGGCCGCCTCGGCCGCCGACTTGACGATGTCGGTCGAGACGCCATAGCTGCAGTATCCATGCTCGTCCGGCGGGCTGACCTCGATCAGGGCCACGTCGATGATCACCCGGCCGGTCTGGAACAGCGCCGGGATCTCGGACAGGAAGATCGGCGTGTAATCCGCCCGGCCCTCAGCGATGGCCGACCGCACATTCGGGCCGATGAAGTAGGCGTTGTGGCGGAAGCGGCTGCCCAGCCGCGGCTCGGCATAGGTCGCCACGCCGAGCGTGAGGATGTGGACGATCTCCGTATCGCTGAGATCCGACCGCGCCGAGAGCGCCTCGACCAGCATCTGCGGTTCACCTGCGCCGGAGCCGATGAAGACGCGCTGCCCCGGCCGGATGGACGCCACCGCCTCTTGGGCGGTGGCTACCTTGTCGCGATACCGGGCAATCCACCCGGACGGTGAGGCTTCAGTCGCAGTGTCGAGCATGGGGAGACTTCCCGATTCGGCGTGCCGTGCAATGTGCCGGCAGACCTGCCGTCAGGGGTACGTAGCAAGACACGTGCTAAGCGGCGGACCGGCGATCGACACGGAACTTACGCCGGGCTCGAGCGAGGCAGTGAGTGTACAAACCGGCCCACGCTGGCGCCCTCACGTCCGCGCCACCGGATCGCACCTTCGCCCGTCCTGCCGACGCCTCAGCCGAATCGGTCGCGTGGCTCCGGCCCCAGTTCGAGGATCGACTGGGTCTTCAGCAGCGTCAGGTCGCTGGGGAAGGCGTGGAAGGCGTACACGTGGAACTCGTGATCGCGGGCCTCGAAATCGACGAAGCTGAAGGCGGTCATCCCGTCGATGGGCTCGCCGAATTCGACGAAAAAGCCCTTGCGCTGGGCGTGGCGGTGAAGTTCGCGAAACGTCGAGGGGAAGACCTGCGGCGTCATCCGTTCCACTTGGCTGGAGAGGATGTACCTCATGCCGCTGTCGAGGGCCTGGACGTGGTCGCGCTCGCCGCGGAAGCGGAAGGAGGTCGCAAGCCCCGTCTTGGGAAGGATTTGCATCTCCGGCGCGATAAGTTCCATGACCGCCCCTCTGGCGGTGTGGACCGTCACGGCATGGGCGCACTGGAGGATCCAGATCTCGGCCTGATAACGCCTTTGCTCGACCCGCTTTACCGTCGCGATCTCGAACAGCTCCGGATGGAGCGTCCGCTCGAAGAGGAAAAAGTGAAGGTCATCGACTCGTTGCTTTGTCGGGGGATTTCGTTCCACTTGCCATTCCACCTCGGCTCAGATTCAGCGACCGAACGCCGCGTTACGCGCATTATAGGGGTCAGCGGCGCCAAAGCCACGATTTTTCCAGAATTCCGTGACTTTGCGGCGGAATCGTTGAACGGTGTAACCACCTCAGCCCCACGGGCATGGGAACCGGGCTGGCCACGGGCCATTCGGGGCCTGTTCGCACGCTGATCAGGGTGGAATCCGTGGCCCTCGTTGGCGCTGGGGTGCGGGCGGATATAATCCGGCCCGCGTGTTCCGACTTCTGCTCATGCTATCCGGTGGGCTGTGGCTCGCCGTGGCCGTGCCCGAGTGGCTGTCGCCGATCCAGGCCGACGGGCCGGACGGTTGCGCACCGGATGCCCCTGGGGACGCCGACCCGGGCGCCGAACGGACTGACGGTTCGTCCCACAAGGAGCGGTCACGGACCCCTGGCTCGTTGCTGGTGGTGCCGGCGGAGGCGACCAAGGCGGAGCGGGCGGCGCGAGGTCTGGAATCGACCCACCCGGTACACCACTGCGGCCAGCTCCGTCCAGCCTGCGGCCTGCGGCCGTGCCGTGGCATCCCGGGCGCGTTCCGGCTGAACTGTTGCAACGCAACACGGCTGTCGCAGTGCGCGCCCGCGATCCGGCCTCACGCCCCTCCAGCCCCGGCCTGTGGCGGGCGCGACGTATAGGCAGCATCACAGACCTTCGCCCACTCCCAGATCCTCCGCGGATCGGAAGCGCGGTGCGTATTCGGGCAGCGGTGAATCGAACAACCCGTCGCGGCGCCGACAACGCGCGCCCGCGACTGCGGCCGTGTCGCCGGGCCTTCGGGCCGGCCGGCGCGGGCGTCGATGGAGTCATAAGACGTGCAGGAACAGGGATTAACGACGAAGTGGGTACTGGTGGGCGTGCTGATTCTGGCGGCGGGGCTTCTGGTGTGGCCGCCGGACGAGAAAATTAAGTATGGCATCGACCTGCAGGGCGGCACGAGCCTCCTGTATGAAATCGATACGACGGGACTGAGCGAATACGAGCAGCGCGACCTGTCCGAGCGCGTGATGAGCATTCTTAAAGACCGCGTCGACCCGACGGGGTCTTTGAACCTCATCTGGCGGCCGGTGGGCGCGACCCGTCTGGAGATCCAGATGCCGCAGCCGTCGGAGAAGGCCAAGAAGCGGCGAGACGCCAAAAACGAGGCCGAAGCCGCCCTGAAAGCACTCAACATCGAAGGCCGCTTCTCCGTCGAGCAGGCGCTGGCGAAGTCGGGTGCAGAGCGGGAGGCCGCGCTGGACGCGCTGGTCAAAGGCGTGCCGACGCGAAAGGTCAAGCTGCTTGCCCTTCGCGTGGCGCACGACGCCAGGGCCGCGGATCCGGGTGACGCCGACAAGGTGCGGGCCTACGAAGACGCCTTCGAGGCGGTGATGGACACGAACCTGAACGTGCAGCAGCTCAACGACGTGCTGGCCCTGAAGCCGGGGCCGCACCGCGACCAGGAGATCGGCAAGCTGCGGGCCAAGCACCCGGCCTACGAGGGGCTGATAGACGCCTACAAGTCCGCTTACGACCTGTGGGCCAGGGACAAGGCCGCGCTGGAAGACCCGTCCGACCTGAAGCGCCTGCTGCGCGGCGCCGGCGTGCTCGAGTTCCGCATCCTGGCCGAGCGCGATCCCGCCTCTCCCGCCCACACCAAGGCGCAGGGGGACCCGCAGTTGCGGCTGCCGATCGCCGATTTCGTGGAGGAACTCGAGCGTCGCGGCCCCCGCCCCAAGGCCGGCGACCGCTATCGCTGGTTCCCGATCAAGGACCTTAAGGACTTCATGAACCTGGAAACCGACGCCGAGGTCCTCAACTTCGACGAGACCATGGACAGCCGCGCCCAGATCGTGGCCAAGTACGCCGGGCGCTACTACGTGCTGGCCCACAACGACGCCGACTTCGGCCTGCTGCGTCCGCGGGCGGGCAGCACCAAGCGGTGGAAGCTGACCCAGGCCCGCCCCGACCGCGACTACGACACCGGCCGCAACAGCGTCTCTTTCACGCTGGACGCGCCGGGCGGTGATCTGTTCGGTGAACTGACCGGCGCTAACGTCGGCCGGCAGCTCGCGATCGTGCTCGACGGTGAGATGATGTCGCACGCGACCATCCAGTCTCGCATCGGCCAGCGCGGTCAGATCACGGGCAATTTCAGCCGCGACGACGTGGCCGACCTGGTGCGGGTGCTGGAGGCGGGCGCCCTGCCCGGGCGCCTGAAAGAGACGCCGCTGATGGAAAAGACGGTCGGGCCCAGCATCGGCGCCGACAACCGCGAGAAAGGGATCAATGCGTCGGTGTGGGGGTTCATTCTGGTCGTCGTCTTCATCGTCTTCTACTACGGCCTGGCCGCGGGGCTGGTGGCCGACCTCGCCCTGCTGATGAACCTGGTGCTGGTGCTGGGGATCATGGCGATGCTGCAAGCGACCTTCACCCTGCCGGGCATTGCCGGACTGATCCTGACGGTCGGCATGGCGATCGACGCCAACGTGCTGATCTTCGAGCGCGTCCGCGAGGAGCGGGACCGGGGCGTGGTGTTCAAGAAGGCGCTCAACCTCGGCTACGAGAAGGCGCTCTCCACGATCGTCGACGCCAACCTGACCACGATGATCATCTGCGTGATCCTGGGCTACGTGGGCAGCGAGGAAGTGAAGGGCTTCGCCATCACCCTCGGCCTGGGCATCGCCACCAGCATGTTCACGGCCCTGTACGTCACGCGGCTGGTGTTCACGACGCTGATCGCCCGGGGCGTGCTCAGCGATTTCTCGATGCGGCGACTGATCAAACGCCCCTCGATCGACTGGCTGGCGCTGCGCCGCTACTTCTGGCCGATTTCGTTCGTCGCCGTGGCCGCCGGCCTGGCGTTCTTTCTGTTCGAGAGCACTACCAACCCCGACGCCATGTTCGACATCGAGTTCCTCGGCGGCACCAGTGTGCAGGTGGACTTCAAGGAAGACGCGACGCTGCCCGGCGGGGGCGAGATCCGCACGGAACAGGTGCGCGCGGCGATTACCGGCAGCGATCGACAGCAGGCCTCGGTCGCCAACTGGCTCGACCGTGCGGCGCTGGAACTCATGGAAGGGGCCGTCGTGGGCAGCGGCACGGAAGCGGGCCAGTACACGCTCACCTCCGATCGGCTGACCGGCGACCAGATGCGGGCGCTGACGATGAACGTCCTGGAGGCGCGGTGCGACTCGATCGTCGCGGAAGGCAACCGGGCGATCTACGTGGCCCGGACCGGGATGATCAACTCGCCCCAGGAGTTCAAGGCGCTGGTGCAGCAGGCGGCCGCCCACGTGCGCGACAAGGTGGTCTCGAACCTGCGCGGGGCCAAGGTCCAGAGCGTCTCCGAGGGCGAGTTGCCCGCCGGCCAGAAGCCCGCGCCGTCGTTCGAGATCGTCACGGTGGAGACGGACCGCGGCCTGGTGCAGGAAGCGATCGTGGCCGTGCTGGGGGACCAGCTCAAAGTCGATCCGGCGATCAACTTCAACACCCGGATCGACGACGCCCTGACGCAGGAGCCGTTCTTCGCCATCCGGCAGGAGGCGCGCTACATGAGCGACGTCATCGGCGGCGACAGCAACTACGACATCCACGCCTACAAGGGGGGGGTGGCGATCGTGGTCGAGGACCTCGATCCGCCGCTGACGCGCAAGGCCTTCGAGCAGCGGCTGCGGGAAGCGTCGCTGCGCCCCGAGGTGGGAGAGGCGATGGCGATGTCGCGCTACGGCGTGCTGCCGCTGTCGCCGGAGGGGCCGGATCAGACCTGCACCGAGTTCGCGGTGCTGATGGTCTCGGAGGACCTGCTCTACACCGACGAAGACGAGGACCGCTGGATCGAATTCGTGGCCCAGCCGGCGCTGGAGCAGGTGAAGGACTCGCTGGCGATCTCGAAGTCGCTGCGGAAGGTGGTCCAGTTCGCGCCCCAGGTCGCCGGCGCCGCCAAGCAGAACGCCATGGCGGCAATCATCCTGGCGCTGGCGGCGATCGTGGCTTACGTGTGGATCCGCTTCGGGACCATGCAGTACGGCCTGGCGGGCATCGTGGCCCTGGTACACGACGTGGTGTGCGGCCTGGGGGCCGTCACGCTGGCGGACTTCCTGGCGGACACCGCGCTCGGCAGTTCGCTGGGGCTGGTGCCGATGAAGATCGACCTGCCCATGGTGGCGGCGCTGCTGACGCTGATCGGATACAGCCTCAACGACACGATCGTCATCTTCGACCGCATCCGCGAGAACAAGGGCAAGGCCACCACGCTGACGGCGGCGCTCATCAATCAGAGCATCAACGAAACGCTCTCGCGCACGGTGCTGACCTCGCTGACGACCTTCATCGTGGTCATCATGCTGTACCTGTTCGGCGGGCCGGGCATCCGCGGGTTCGCGTTCGTGCTGGGGATCGGTCTGATTGTGGGCACCTACAGCACCGTCGCCATCGCGACGCCGCTGCTCTACCGGCCGCTGGTGCTGGGCGCGCTGGTGCGCATGATCGTGGCCGTGTCCGCGATCGGCATGGTGTTCGTCGCCACGCCGAACTGGACCGCCCGGCTCGTGCTGTCGCTGATCATCGCGGCCGCCACGGTCCTATGGATGGTCCGGGCCAACGCCCCCACCCGCCGCGGCGGCCGGCTGGCGGTGGCGACGTAGGATGAGGGTTAGAAGGTTGGAAGGTTGAAAGTTTCAAGGTTGGAAGGTTAAAGGGTTTAAGGTTGGAAGGTTGAAGGTTGGGGGTCGAAAGCCGAGGGTCGAGGGTCGTACCTCGGCGGTCGGAAGTCGAAAGGCGGGTGACGGATCGCGGCTGAGTCGCGCCGCCCGATCGGCCGTCAGTAGCGAGCCGCGGGCTTGAAGCCCGCGTGGAGTTTCCGCCCGGGAAGTCGCTCCGACTCGCGCACGATCATTCAGGTTCCACAGAAGCCGAAGCCCGACCTCACAGTTTCGGCGCAGAGAATTCGACACTCGCCGATCGCGATACGCCATTCGCCACACGACTCTCGACCGTCAACCTTCAAACCTTACAACCTTCAACCTTCTAACCTCAAAACCTCCAAACCGTTCCCGCGTTCCCATTCTTGCCGTGAAGCGGCTTCGCCCGGCGCACGTTCACTCCTCCACGCGGACCGACCAGATCTCGCTGTTGCCGTCCGGGTTTTTGTCGTCCGTCTGGTCCGGATAGAACTCGAAGCCGGTGCCGGCGATGATGAGGGTCGTGCCATCATCGGTGATCGTCGGGCTGACCGTGCGCGCCCCAATGCCCACGTCCTTGAGCGTGCCTGCGCCGACGTTGGCGCGGAAGTTGCGCTGAGTGTACGCGAACGACCAGCGAGTCGAGAAGGAGACGAACCGGCCGTCGGGCGTGATGCGCGGCCGGCCCAGGGCGTCGTCCCCGGCGGGGAAGTCCACCCGCTGGCGGGCGAGGATGGACTGGAGGCCGCCGCTGGCGCCGAGCAGGGCCAGTACGTAGTCCTCCGAATCGGTCACGGCCGGGTCGTTCGTCCATACGGCGATGAGGGCGCCGTCGCGGCCCAGGCCGGGCGCCTGGTACGACGCCGACCACGTCGAGCCGCCCGCCGACAGGGTGCTGACCTGCGTCACCGCTCCGGACGGAACGCTCATCAGGAAAAGCTGGTTTCTGCCGTCGGGATTGGATCCGACCGGATTGCGGTTGGAGATGAATGCGATCGTGGCTCCGTCCGCTGACAGGGCATAGTCCGAGAATGAGAGTTCATCCGCAAAGACCACCGACATCTGGGGGTTCCCCTGCGCGTCCGTCGCCCGCAAGCGCGTTTCCACCGCGCAGCCGAAGGTCGGGCATTCCGCGTCGTTCTCGATCCACACGACGACCCGGCCGTCGGCGCTGACGCGGGGGCCGCCGGCCGTGTCCTTGGTGATGCCGCCGGCCAGCGTATCCAGCCCGCTCAACTGCGTCAGCGCCCCGCCGCCCACGTCGTAGGCGTAGATCTGCTCGGTTCCGGTCGCGCCGGTGTCGAGCAGGTCGCCGTCGGAGCCGAACACCACCACGGAGCCGTCGCCGCTGACGAAGGGCGAATAGTTGGTGACGTCATACGTGTTGTCGGACGTGTTGGTGATCGACGTGGTCTGCGTAACCTGGCGCTTGGCGCCGCCGACCATCACCACGACTTCGGCGTTGGGTACGCCGTCGCTCTCGCCGGTCAGGTCGACGTTGGACAAGTACGCGATGACGGTCCCGTCCCCGCTGACGGTCCCGTACTCGTTGTAGGTGTCCGTTCCCTTGTCGGGATCCTGGTCCGTGTCGCCCGTCAGGTTGGTGTACACCAGGCCGTTATCGGGGCCCTCGTCGGGCGGAGGGGGGTCGTCCGGCGGAGGATCGTCCGGCGGTGGATCATCCGGAGGGTCGTCCGGGGGGGGGTCGTCGACGGGCGGGTCCTGGTCATCGCCGTCGCCGCCGTCGCCGTCTGGAGGATCGTTCACGTCGCCGCCGTCATCGACTGGCGGCGGACCGTCGTCCCCATCCGGATCGGCGGGATCGTCCGAATCGCCGTCGCCGTCGTCCGGCGCTTCATCCCCCAACGCGTCGGGATCGTTGAAGCCGAAGGCAATCTGCGACAGGACGATGGTGCCGTTGAAGTTCCCTTCGACTTCGACGCACAGCGTGAAGGCGCCGGTCATGACGCTGGCCAGGGCGGCGTCCGGCAACACGTGGAACGTGGTGTCCAGTTCCGGCTCGTTGTTCTCGACGGTCACGGTGAAGGTCCCCCCCGCCGCGCCCGATTCACAGGGGTCAGCGGCGTCGGCGCCGGCGATGCGGAACCGCAGCGCGAACGTGCCGGTCACCGGTTGGGGCGCTTCGATGCCCTGCCCGGAGTCGAGCGGCGTGACCTGGATGTCCGACGCGCTGAGCCGGAGCGTGGCGACTTGGGGCTGTGAACTCGGCGGAGCGAGGTTGGTGATGCGGGCGCTGTTGGAGACCGGCGTTCCGACGGTGACGTTGAACACACCGGACGGTCCCAATCCGACCGAGATCGTGATCGGTTCGCTGTTGCCGAGCGTGCCCGGTGAAAGCGTCACCTGGCAGGCCGTGAGCAGGAAACCCGTGACGGAGGCGGTGGCCAGGCCGATCAGTCCGCCGCGGCGCGTCAGGTTGGTAGCCATGAATCGAAACTCCATGGCGTCGTGCGTGGGCACGACGCGAAAGGTAGAGGCTCTCGCGCATATCGGCGCGTTGCGGGGGCAGAATGAGGCGTCCGCAGAACGCGGGCGGATGGCGTCCACGGGTTCGAGCATGGCGGGCGTTATCGCTCTTTCCCTGGTTGAACTAACCGCTCAGGGCGGATTCGGCAACGGCCCTTCCGATCGCACAGGCATACACGCTCGCCGGGACGAAGGTGATCTCGACGCCCTCTTCCCTGCGCGCCGCGAACTTCGTCCGCGTCGTCACCAGCAACCGGGATACGGCGTTGCGCCGGCAGAATCGCAGAGCGCCCGTAAGTTCCGCCGGATTGCGGAAGGCGCGGTCCGACCATTTGATTTCGGCCGCCCAGGCGAGCTTCCCGGCGGCCGAAGAGACCAGATCGACCTCGCCGCCGCTCCAGCGGGCGAAGAAAAGCGGAACGCGACGGTGAAACCACTGGGACTCGCCGACCCCTGATTAACGTCAATCGACTGACGTTATTGAATAATCGGCTATAAGTGCCTGCCAGGTTTGGTCTTAGCGGCAGCACATCCGGACGGCGCACCGGTTTCCGCATCGCCATTGGACAAGTCGCGTCGCTCGGCTCAAAATCGACTCGCAAGGCGGGCGCAAACACAAAGCCGCCGGCCTCAAGGAGATCGCCATGTCGGATTATTCGCGAAGGCAGTTTCTGGGCGCGGCCGCGACGGCGGCAGTGGCGGGGGGGGTGACGCCGGCGCTGGCGGTGCAGGGCGCGCCGGGTGGGACGCGCGTGCCGGGGTCGGCCGCAGGCATGGCCCCTTCGCCGTTCGCTCAGGAGTCAGCCGTCGGCGTCGCGGCGTCGCGGCCGGTGGTGATCGCCAGCGGCAACGGGCTGCGGGCGACCGAAAAGGCGATGGCCATGCTGGTGGAGGGCGCTGATCCGCTCACAGCGGTGATCGCGGGCGTCAACATCGTCGAGGAAGACCCGAAGGACAACAGCGTCGGCTACGGCGGGATCCCCAATGAGGACGGCGTGGTCGAGCTGGATTCGTGCGTGATGTACGGACCGACCCATCAGGCCGGGGCGGTGGCGGCGCTGCGCAACATCAAGACGCCGTCGCGGGTCGCACGGCTGGTGATGGAGCGGACCGACCACGTGCTGCTGGTGGGAGAGGGGGCGTTGCGCTTCGCCCGCGCCCACGGCTTCGAGGAGGTCAACCTGCTGACCGACGAGGCGCGGGAGATATGGCTGAGGTGGAAGGAACGCCACTCGGACGACGATGACTGGCTGTCGCCGCCGGAGCAGGGAAACGGCGGGGCTCAGTCGAAGGCCCGCGACATCCTGCGCACCTACGGCACGATCAACTGCTGCGCCGTCACCGCCGGTGGGGACCTGGCCGGGGTGACGACGACCAGTGGGTTGAGCTACAAGATCCCCGGCCGGGTAGGGGATTCGCCGATCATCGGCGCGGGCCTGTACGTCGAAAACGAGGTGGGCGCGGCCGGCAGCACCGGCCGGGGCGAGGCCGTGATCCAGATCTGCGGCTCGCACACGGTGGTCGAGGCGATGCGGCACGGGATGTCGCCGCAGGAGGCATGCCTGCACGCCTGCAAGCGCATCGCCGACTGCACCAGGGTCGATCGCCTGCGCGACGCGAAGGGACGGCCCAACTTCGATGTGAAGTTCTACGCCGTCGCCAGGGACGGGCGCCACGGGGCGGCGTCGATCTGGTCCGGCGGCCACTACGCCGTGTTCGCCGACGGCCGCAACCGGCACGAACCGATCGTCGGCCTGTACGAGCACGACTGACGGGAACCGGAAAAAATTCCCGTCGACCCCCTTGACCTGCCGACGGATGATGCTATACTGACAGTGCCCGAGAGGGGTTCTCTCGGCTGGTGTTTCAGCGATGCAATCTCTGGCCCTGTTCCAACTCATTCACGATGCGCGACACGCCGGCGGCGCCATTCAGCGCCCGTGCGTGTTCATGTCGTGGATGGTCGTAGGCAACACGTGCCCCCCCGACCCTCCGTAGGGATTGCACCGCAAAAGCGTTTCAGCAAGCCCTGCGGAGAAGACCTCCGCAGGGCTTTTTTAATGGAAGTTCGGTGACGCCGTTGCACGGCGGGCGGCGCGGCGAGGAGCGTCCGCGCACGATCGGAGTCGGAAACATGAGCAGCCGCTTCTACGTGGGTGAGAGGATCTCCTTGCGGGCGCTGGAGCCGTCGGACGCGGCGGTGATCGCGCCATGGTTCAACGACCCGCAGAACTGGATCACCCTGGACCGCTGCCATCCGATGAGCGTCCTTCGGGAAAGGGAATTTATTGAGCACCTGTACCAGTCGCAGTCGGAACTCGTACTCGGCATCGTGCGGGCGGCGGACGACCAGTTAGTCGGCGTGACCGGTCTGCACCAGATCGATCCGGTCAGCCGGCGGGCGGTGTTCGGGATTCTGATCGGCCGCGAGTATCAGAACCTGGGACTCGGCTCGGAGGCGGTGCGGCTGATGGCGCGATACGCGTTTTTCGAGCTGAACCTGAACCGGATCAGTCTGTCGGTCTATGCGTTCAACCGCCGCGGCGTCCGCGTGTATGAGCGGGCCGGCTTCGTCCGCGAGGGTTGCTCGCGGAAATCGAAGTGGCGCCACGGCGCGTTTCACGACGAGCTGCACTACGGCCTGCTGCGCGACGACTTCGAGGACACGGAGCGCGAGCAGGTCGACGACGGCGCGCGGCTGGCGTCCATGGCGACGTGACCATGTGGCACCGGTTTCCAACCGGTGATCTGAGTGTGGCACCGGCTTCCAGCCGGTGTCTTCAGAAGACTCCCGGCATGAATGCCGGGGCTCTGAGGTGATGAACTGAAATGCGGGAGAAGATACGTCCGGGGAGACGTCACTTCCCGCAGGACAGACTGGTCGCCCGCCGAAGCGGGCGAAGACAACCTGAAACGCCGGCCACCGGATGCCGGACGGCTCGTTTCCGCCGGCGCGGCCGCCGATCGCCACGCCTGGGCGCGTTGCCGACTTCCGTCGGAGCGCGCCGGGGGCGGCGACCGCGGCCGTGCCGCGGAAGAACCGAAAGGAGGTGCGCGTTGGGTCGTAGAATCGGCCGGCGTTTCGACGAATCGAGGCCGCCGCCCGGCATCCGCACATTTCCGTTCCAAACGCAGTGAATCGACGGTCGCGCGCGTTCGTTGGCGAGAGGGGCTCTGTCAATCGAACGGGCGCGATCCGTCTTTCTGGGCCGCGAGCCACACGCCCTGCCCGCCGAGCAGTGCGTCACGCGCAGTCGATGAGCAGTAACTGCGGATCGCCATCATGGCGCGGGCCGCGGACGGGCTTTTGCGGTGGGGCTGTGGACTGCCGGGCGAAGGCTGCGGGATCCAACAGTTCGCTGGCGCATACGAGATCCAGAAGTCGAGCCTGTCGAGGTTCCAGCTTCACGAGCCAGCCCAGCACGTTCAGTACGTTGATCAGTTCGGTCGTGTAGTCGGGCAGCCAGGACGCCGGCTGTATGTCGCCCAGCGGCGAGGGCGGGCGGCGCGTCCCTATCAGCGGGCGGGAGCGGTCCCGTTTCCGATAGCTGAACCACTGACGCAGGACCGGTTTGCCGGATACCGAGTATTCCCACACCTTCCGCGACACGGGTTCGATCCAGCCCTTCCCGACAAGCAAACGCCGCTTGGCCGCATCGTAGGCCACCTCATTCGGCATGTCCGGACCCGCACCGTTGATCGCTCCACGGGCTGGCACATGCGGCGCTTCTCCGGCGGGCAGTCGCGGCGGCCCCGGCGGTCGGCCGCGCCCAGCGTCGACAAACCGCTCGCCGAAGGTGTGAAGCCAAATGACCGTCCTGCCCAGCGTGACGGCTTGCGCGAACAGCTTGCGATCCGCCGTCACTGGCACCCGCAGGCCGGGCTGGGCCAGGTCCGCCTGGTAGCGCGCGGTGAACGCGGGGTGCGCCAGAACGGCCGCGACGTAGGCGAGGACGTCCTCGCCACTCACCTTTCTGCCGAACGCCTTCGTCAGGGCGGCGAGGACCAGGGGCAGCACATTCGGCTCCGTAGCTTCAGCGTCGCGCCAGAGCGGGAAGACGCGTCCGCCACGGCCCTTGTAGTGGTCCAGATCGGGGATGAGGCAAGTGAAGGTAATCGCGGGACCGCTTATCGGAGACGTTCGTGTCGGAGCAGTGAGATACACCTGCAGCTCGGAATGCCCAGCCCAGAGTTCAGGATTCGGCCGATTGATCACACGATTGTCCGGAATAATCCACTGTCGATCAAAGGAACGAAACCCGTATCGGACAGGGTCTACGACGGGATCCCGTTCCTGTTCAATGGGGATCGGCCGATCGGCATAGCCCGGAAGTCCCCTCCGCACAACTCGGGATACCGACCGGTCGCCTCCTTCATGTGGATGAAACAACAGTTCTTTCTTCGCTGACTTCGCGCGGACCAGCCGCTCCCACCGTCGCCGCAACGACTCCACGTCCGGCGCAATGACCCATGTCCGGCCGGGCATGACGCCGGAGCCGTTGTAGGCGAACAGGTCTTCGAGCCGCACATACGTCGACCACGCGCCGGTCGCAGCGGGCAGAAACGGCGCCCGCCAATCGGCCGGGCAATCCACCCAGCCGTCGCCGTCCAGTGTGACCTCCGCCAACGCGGCGAACTTCTCCTCCCGGCGACCCGCGGGCAGCGCTCGGTATCGCACCGCCGCGGGCGACGGGCGAGTCGCTGACGACGCCCGCGACGCCAGCAGGATGCACACCGGCTGCTGCACGTCCTGGAAGATGCGCGTCGGCACGTCCGGCTGATGTCCCTCCGGCGAGCAGTCGATGACCCAGATTTCGTCCGCGGTCCGGCGAAGGTAGTCCCGCATTCGCTGGAAACCCGGACCGTTGAGGAAGCCGGCGACGGTGATGAAGCAAACGACCCCGGTGTTGTGCTCCGGGTCCGCGTCAAAGACCTTCCAGGTCGCCCAGCGCCAGAAGTAGACGTACAGGTTGCGCAAGTGCTTGGCGTGCGCTGCGACGCCCCATTCCCGTGGCGGCGACCAGTCGCGGAGTGGCGCCTTTCGATTGGCTTCAGGGCTGCCCGACTCGACCCAGCCGCCCAGGCCCTTGGCCTTCTCCTTGTACGGCGGGTTGCCCAGCACGACCGTGATGCGTTCTTCGCGCTTGACGCGGTTTGCGGTTCGCCGCGACTCGCCGATCGGCCGATAGGTCGAGGGCAGCCATTCCTCTTCCACGTACGGATCGCCCAGCGTGTCGGTGACGTACATCCGGGGCTCGGCGGTCGATGCCGCACCGGTCAGTTCTATGAGTTCCGCCAGGATGCGGAGTTGAGCGACCGTGAACGGTCCCAACTGGATCTCGAACGCGACGATGCGTTGAACGGCGGCGCTGATGGCGGCCGTCACCGCGCCCGCGCCCTCGTCATCCCGGACGGCCTGGGCAATCCGACGAAGGACGCCCAGAATGAACGTCCCCGTTCCTGCGGCGGGATCGGCAACCGTCACGGCCGGCGAGGCCAGTCCCGCGGCGGCGTTGAAACGGCGCGGACTGCGCAGCACTTCGTCGACGAGCCGGACCATGGTCGATACCACCTCCGGCGGAGTGTAATAGGAGCCGGTCTTCTTCCTCAGTTCGTTGTCGTAGATCCCGAGGAATTCTTCGTAGAAATACAGCCAAGCGTCGGGTTCGTCGCGGCTGATCGTCGGCCAGTCGACGGCGTCCAGCACGCGGATCAGCGTGCCGAGCGACGTCTTGAGCGTATTCTGGTTTTCGGCGTCCTCCGTCAACAGCCGCAGCGCCGTGCCGATCAGCGAATTCGTCTGGGCCAATTGCCGCGCCACGTCCGTAAGATTCGACTTCAGTTCGATCTGCCGCGCCCGCGCCATGAGCATGCCGAACGTCACCGCCTGGGCATACCCGTCGGCGAACTGCGCGTCACCGGCGTCGGGAAAGAGAAGCTTCCGCCAGTCCTGCGCCAGGTCGCTCAGCGCTCGGTCACCGCGTATGAGCTGTTCGGTCACTTCCGCCCGCAGCAACCGACAGAGCCGGGCGCTGAGTGCGGCCAGTTCCTTGACGCTTCTGGGCGGAACCGGCTGCCATCGCAGGAACGTCTCGAACAGCCATAGCAGCTTGGGTGGCGCACGCAGCGCAGCTCCGGACGTCTCAACGTCGCCTTCCAGCCGCACGATCGGTTCGACCAGCTCGCCGCTGCGCCAGAGACTGAAGGCGTTGCCGTCCGTGTACACCAGGTTGGGCAGCGGCTGCAGCCTCTCCCATTGCTCCTGGTCGTGCCGATGGCCGAAGCGGCGCGGATCCGCGCCCTTGCCCGGCGCTTTGACCTCGATGAACCCGACGAGGGCGTTCCGCACCGTGACGGCAAAATCCGGACGTGTCTTCAAGTCGGCGATCGAGGTTTCACCGATAGTGACCACGGCGCCGGTGGGGAAGTTCAACAACTCTGCCAGTCCCCGGATCAGCCTTTCGAGCGGCGCCCGGAGTTGATCCTCCGGTTCGCCGGTTGCCCCGGGGTTGTGGAGCTTCGCCTTAGCGCTGCGGCCGAACTCGCCGATGATGGCATCGAACGAACTCTGCATGACTCCTCCGTGACGCGTCATTCCGGTCGGCGTCCGGGACTGAGCGCATCTTCCCGGTGGGCGGGCAACGAACGGCCGCGGCGCCTTCGCGCTCGGCGGCGTAGCGTACCGAACGGGCGGCCGGACTTCCACCCGCCATCGCACGATTCGAGAGTTCCACGCACTCGCCCGGTTCCCTCGGTCCATCCGCCAAACCGTTGCCACCGGCTACGCCCGCACCGCCCAGCGCAGTTCGGCCGACCGGCTGCGCGGGTTGGCGTACACCTCGGCAGCCTGTGGCGTGACCGGCTCGGTCGAGATGAGCGAGTAGATCCCGGCCTCCAGACCCTCGGACAGCGCCTGCTCGATGCGCCGATGTTCGCCACTGTGAAAACTGATGATGGCGAGTCGCCCGCCGGGGCGCAGGCAATAGGGCACCGCCCGCAGGAACTGGTCCAGCCCGCCGATCTCGTCGTTGACCAGCATCCGCAGCGCCTGAAACGTCCGTGCTGCCGGGTGCAGATGCGATCCGCGCTCCTCGGTGTCCCGGAGCCCTGCCTCATCGTCCCTTCGTTGCTGGCGATTCGTGCGCCGATCCGCCCGCTCGGCCTTGACGGCCTCGATGATCTTCACAAGTTGCCGCGTGCGCGTGATCGGATGCGACTCGCGCCGCTCGACGACGGCGCGGGCGATGCGGACGTGGTGCGGCTCATCGGCGAGAATCTCCAACGCTGCCGAGAGTTCCTCGACCGACAGCCCGGTCAGAAGGTCCGCGGCTGTGCGCTTCAGCCGGTTGTCCATCCGCATGTCGAGCGGTCCGTCGTGCTTGTAGCTGAACCCGCGCCGCGGGTCATCGAGCTGCACGCTGGAACAGCCCAGGTCGGCCAGCACCACGTCGCAGCCGTCTACCCCCTCTCGAGCCAGCACCTTGCCCAGGCCCGCAAAGTGGCTGCGATGGAAGGTGGCACGTGCGCCTGGCCCGGCCGAAGCCTGGGGTGGCTGCGCTGCTGCGTCATCGAACCGGCCCCGCAGCCGCACGGCCGTGCGCTCAAGCTGCGCGCCGTCGACGTCCAGCCCGATGAACCGTCCCGTAGGACCGATGCGTTCGAGCAGGGCACGAGCGTGGCCGCCGTACCCGAGCGTGCAATCGGCCGCCACGTCACCAGGGCCAGGCCGCAGCGCTCCCAGGACCTCCGCCAGCATCACCGGCACGTGCGTCCCGGCCGGGGTGCGACCTTGCGCCTGAACGTGCTCGTGGATCTCTGGGTGAGACTGTGGGTTCAGTTCCTTGTAGCGCTGCTCGAAACGGCGCGGATGGGTGCCGGGGTATCGCGGCCGGCGCCGGCGGGGGGAGGGTGAATCACCGTGGTGCATGGCGGGCATCCGCGAATCGGTCAAGAAGACTCCGCGCGGGCTGAAGCCACGCGGCTCGCTGGCAGGCCCTGCCGATGCGGTCACGCCCCGGCGTCATGGCCCGCGCCTCTTGACGGCACAATCGGCCGCCTGGATACTATCCGCACTGCTGGCACGCTCAATCCTCGCAGCAGGAGCATCGACATGCCCTTTTCAGCAGCGCCCCGTGGATCGCCGAGTTTCCCGCTCGGGATCATCGCCCTGGCGATCGCAGCCGCCGGTGGTTCCTGCGGGGTACCGTCCGGATCGACCCTGATCGACACGTCCGTTTTTGATCGCACCGGCTTCAGCCGCTTTTCCATGGCGGGGTCGTGGGTGCTCACCACTTCCGACGGCCAGACGCGCCGTGCCGAGTTCGACGGCAACGGCGCCCTGACCCGCTTCACGATCCGCGAGGGGCTGGTCTACGAGCCGGCCGAAGGGGACACGCTCGAACTGCTCATCACGTCGTTCGGCGTGGTTTCGTTCCGTATCCAGGCGAACACCGAACAGTCCAGCGGGTTCATCACCGTACACCACTTCGAGGGCACGATGTCCGATGAGGATGACCGCATTCGAGGCGATGTCACGCGTCTGACCCACGATCTGGCTGTGTCCCGTCCGGTGAGTCTGCGTGAAACCTGGGTAAAGGTCGAGTAGGCGAGGATGACGCTATGAGAATCCTCAGGCTCCTGATGGTCTGTGCGCCGATCTTGGCGGTCTGCGGCTGCGGAATCCCGGAAGGCCCATTCGGCGACCTCCGCGTCCCGGCTTCCGACGCCCCGGAACTGAAAGGCCGCTGGTGCTTCAACGGCGACGAGCAGGGGTTCCTCGGCTTCATCGAGATCGACGACGACGGCGCTCCGGTGACGCTCGAAGACAACCCGGCCATTGGCGACGATCTGGGCGTGGACGTCGTCATGCTGGACGGCCGGGTGCGGGTGTCCGACAACGGCCTTCAGTACGCCGCCGTCGGATCCGCCGTCACCAGCGGCGACGACGTGACGATCTACCTGGAGTTCCGCGTCGCCCGCTATGGCTACGAGTTCAGCGCCACCGCCATCAAGATGGAGGGCACGCGGACCGAGGCCGATCGGGTGGACGGCGTGGCCGTCACCATTCAGAACGCCGATGGAGAGGACACTTTGGCGATCGAAGCGGGCGCGGCGACCCGTCCCGGATGCGACTGATCAAACCCGATGCTCACACCGCCGCCTTGACGGCCGGTTCGCCCAGCGGCAGCGCGATCGAGAAGGTGGTGCCCTCCCCGACCCGCGAACTGACCTGGATAGTGCCGCCGCACTCCTCGACCAGTTGTTTGGAGAGCGACAGCCCCACGCCGCCGAAGCGCACCTTCCCGTTCGCTTTCGTGACCTTGCTGGTGGCGAACGGCTCGAAGATGTGCGGTATCCGGTCGGGCGCGATGCCCCCCCCCGTGTCGCTGACGTCGATCATGGCGCGATCGTCCCCCTGGCGGCGGGCGCGGACCGTCAGTCGTCCGCCGTGTTTGGAGGCCATCGCCTCACGGGCGTTCAGGAGCAGGTTGAAGAGGATCTGTTTGAGTGAGTGCGGGTCCGCCCACACGGACAGGTCGTCGGGGATGTGGAAGACCACGTCGATGCCGTCCCTCGACGGGTCGCGGCCGAGACATTCGAGCGCTTCTTCCGTGGCGGCACGGAGGCCGACGTGTTGCGGCGCCGCGCCGGCCGGCTGCGCCGACAGGCCCAGAATACGCTCGGACATGGCCTTAATCGCTTCACCGTTCGCCAAGGCCACCCGCAGGGCCTTGCGCATCAACTCCACGTCGGTGTCCTGGCGCAGCGCCACCTGGGCGTAGCTGATCTGGGGCGTGATCAGGTTGTTCAGTTCATGGGCCCAGACGGCCGTGGCCGTGCCCAGCGCCGAAAGCTGCATAGCCTGTCGCACCTCGGCCTTCAACTGTCGGAATCGTGCTTCCAGCAGCGCGAACTGCTGCTGAACCTCCGTGAAAAGAGCGCTGCTCTCCGGCGTGGATGATCGGTAATCGTCGCTCACGGCCTGATTCCCTCCGCGGCTGCCGATGTCCGGCGAGTCTGCCCGGATTATCGGCCCACGCCGCGGCCTGCCTTGACGCTCCACCGAATCCGCCGCGCCGAAGGCCCCATTCGGGGATGAAATCGACGGATCAATGATAAAATGGGTAAGATTAGCGGTGGGAGAGGCATCGCCGGCCCGAGGCCGCAAGTCTCAGCCGATCGAATGTCGCCGGGCGACCGTAAAAAAGCGACACCACCCGACGAATCGGCCGGCCTCGGAGACCCATCTCCCCCACGAGTTCCGCTGCCGCCAATTCCGTCGGGTAGCGCGCTGTCTACAGGAAGAGTCCTGCATGCCACTACCCCCGTCCGTGGCATTTCGACCCTCTCGGGTCAGTAGGGAAGAGAGCACGTTCGGTGCCATGGCCGGCATCCGGCTGGCATCGTTCTCCCACCCGCTCTCATTGCTCCGAAAAGCCGGTTTCCGGAGCTATGAACCCGAGAATGCCGGGGCGTGAGGAGTTCACCTTGGGCCTCAAGGCACGGGGTGGGGACGTACGGTTGGGTAATAGTGCGCAGGTGCGATGAGTCGAGGGTACGCACACAAGCCCTGAAGCGGCGGCGACACGGGTGCTACGGCGCGGGCGTGACGGCCGGGTCGGGAACCTCAACCAGCAGCGGGATGACGTGCCGAAACCTCAGCACGGGTGCGTCCGCGTCGGGCGGGAAGTGCGTGCGGCGAACCGCATCGATCTGTGCCCGACACCACTGGACTTCCGAAGCGGCCGCTCCATCCGATGCGAGGGCAGCCGCCCACGTCTCGAGAACCTGGATACGCACGAGCGCCGTGGTCCGGGCGGCGACCTCCCGACGGGCGCCATCGAACCAGTCATGGCAGCGTTCCTCAAGCTGCACGAGAACGGCGATCGCGGCCGCGTGCGCGCCGCTCTCGGCGACCAGACGGCATCGCTCCAGCCGAAGGAATAGGCCATGGGGCAGCGGGTCAGAGAGCAGCGGATCAAGCGCCAGCGGGAGCCGTCGCAACGGGCCCTGCGGATCCTCAATGGGCGAGCGCAGGCGGATATCGAGCAGGGTCGCGACCGCTTTGATGCGATCGTCGGGATGTTCGAGCAGGATCGCCAACTCGGACCGGATGGACCGACGGCGCTGGATGGCCGCATCCGAGGGATCGGAATTCGACAGTGCGAGCACACCCTCGGCGACGACGCGCAGCGTGCGCCATGCCCTGCGAGCGGGTTCGACCCATTGCCCGTCCTCCACGTCCGGGCCGACGGAATCGAGTAACTTCCCGGCAGTCGAAAGCAGGTCCATCGCCGCCTGGCACAGCGGCGACATCTGGCGGGTCGCGTCATCGGGCAGGATGCCGAGCGCGAATTGCGTCAGGGCCGGCTCGATCTGGTGGCGCAGAATGAGGTTGGCCGCGGCCAGACGAAACGTCACCTGCGAGTTGGCGTCGGCGGCCTGCTCGGCCAGCTCGGCCAGCCGGCGGATCCGCGCCCCGACCACGTCAGCTTCGAGCACGTCGCCGTTCGCTGCTTCGAGGGACGGGCTGATCGTCGGCGTCGCCGGGGCGGTCGGCGGTTCCGCGTCCTGCCCTGGACGCGACCGACCGGTGGTCCGCGCCGTCGCGGCGGCGCCCAGGCACGTGACCAGGATCAGCGCCAGCATGGCCGAACGTAAGCGCGGGTGTGGCACGGGAACTCCCAAAGTGTGCAGAGCGCGGCCCGCCTTCGCCCAGGCGCCGGCCGTGCGGCTGCATGCTACGCATGGCGGATGACGGTGGCAACGACGACTTCCAGCCTGACAGCCAGGATCGAGTCAAGTTGACCCGGTTTTATCCCGTTCCTAGACTTAGGGAGCAGTGTGATCGAGGCGGAGCGCGGCCGTGAAGCGACGCCGCCTCCGCGGACGGCAGCCCGGCGGGCGTGAAGTCACGGGTGACGCCGCCGATACCCACGGTCAACCGGTACGGCCCCACCCCGAGCGCGCGGACGCCTGGCCCGGGGCAGGCGAGCGCGTTGCCGGCGCCTTCCCGGACCCTGATGGCCACAACCGCACCGTCACCAACCTCCGCCTCCGTCAGCGCCGGTCGCGTCGTTGGCGGCGCGACCAGCCCCACGCGGCGGCGCGACCTCGGCCTCCAGATCACCGGCGGCCGACTGGTGCTGGTATGGCTCATCTCGATCGGCCTGCACGCGCTGGTGCTCTTCATTCTCAATCAGGCGCCGTGGTTACTCGGGGCGCTGCGGCCGGAAGAAGAACTGCCCATCGCGCTGACGGAGCTGGTGGGCGAGGTGCGGTCGGCGAAGATGTCCGTGGCGCCGGCCGTTGACCCGCAGGATCTCAGCCGCCAGACGCCGACGGAAAACCCCTCCTTTCAGCCGGAGCGGTTCGATCAGGTGGCTGAGTCCACCACGCCGCGCGCCACCACGCTGCCGATCGTGGGCATCGGCACCGGCGGCGCGGACTTCTCGAAATACGGCTTGGAAGGCCCGGCGGCGCCCGGGCCGCAGTTCTTCGACGCCGGCGGGGCGAAGGCGGCCGGGGCGCGGCGGATCGTCTACGTGGTGGATCGCAGCGGCTCGATGTCCGGGACCTTCGCCCTGGTGCGGGCGGAGCTGATCGAGTCGGTGAACCGGCTGCGCCGCTCGCAGAAGTTTCACGTCGTGTTCTTCAACGAAGGCAAGCCGCTGGAGAATCCGCCCCGCCGCCTGGTGGGGGCGATCCCATCGCAGAAGGAGGCGTTGAAGGCGTTCCTCGATTCCGGCGAGGTGTCGCCCGGCGGGGGGACGGACCCGATCCCGGCCATGAGGCGGGCGTTCGACGTCGACCCCGATCTGATATTCTTCCTGACCGACGGCGACTTCAGCCCGCAGTTGCTGGTGAAACTGGAGGAATGGAACGCGGACCGCGCGGTGCGGATCTTCACGATCGCCTACTTCAGCCGCGAGGGGGCCGAGTTGCTGGAAAGAATCGCCCGCGAGCATCGAGGTGAGTTCCGGTACGTGGATGAAGACCACCTCGACGGACCGTGAGTGGTGACCGCAGATGGTGCAAAAGGTCAAGAACCACAGATTGCGCAGATAAATACAAACCACAGATGACACAGATGACACAGATGGTAGGGATAAGAGGGGATTGTGGCGCGGAGTCACGTGGCGCGGATGGGACCGTGGGCAAGTCTGCCGGTGAGCGCGGCAGGGAAAGGCGCGCCGGGGTCGCTGGCGGTCGCGGGGCGGTGCGCCTGCCGGCGTGGACGGCGCTACTGCTGGTCGCACTGCTGACCGCGCCCGCCGCGCGTGCGGACCAGATTGACGACGGGTCGCAGCAGTTCCACAACGCCAGGGTGACCGGCTTCGAGGACGGGCAGATCGTGTTTCGCGGCCCCGATGGACGTTCTCTGCGGGCAGACCTCAAGCAGGTCCGCCGTATCTACGTCGATCACGTCGGCGGCATGGACGATTTCAACGCGGCCGAACAGTACGCTTTCGAGGGGGACGACGCGCGGGCTTCGGCCCGCTACGAGCGTGCGGAGCGGTTCGCCGACGGGTTCTGGGTCGATGTGATCCGTGCCCGGCTGGTGCTCAGTTACGATCGGCTCGAGCGCATCGACAAGACCGTCTTTCACTATCTGCGCCTGCTGGAAGGCGGCGAGAGGGGACCGCTGCTGGCCGCCTCATTCATGCCCACGTTCTTCCCGCCGGAGCGGACGGCCGAGTCGGTGCGGGCGGTGTCCCAGTTGGACACGGCCGTGGGCCGCATCCGCAATGAGGAGGGCCGGGCGCTGGCCATGCTGGTACGCTTCGAGTTGCTGCGCCGTGCCGGCGACGCCCGGGCCGTCGTCTCAGCCGAGACGATCGCCCGCCTGCGCCTGCCGGCGGCAATCCGCAACGCCCGGACCTACGCCATTCAGACGGCGGCGCTGCAGGCGGCGCTGGAGGCCGATCCGCCGGGGGAGGCGTTCGTCTGGCTCAATCAGGCGATTCGCGACGCCGACGACGGCGTGGTGCCCGATCTGCTGCTGCTGAAAGGGCGGGCCCTGCTCAAGACGGCGAAGTCCGACGACGACGTCATCCGCGCAGGCTGGGCGTTCATGCGGGTGGTGGTCCACTATCCCCGCGACGTCCGGGCGGCGCAGGCGTTGTATGACGCGGCCCGCGTCCATGAGCGCATCGGCCGTCCGCAGAAGGCGATCGCCCTGCTCAAGGAGTGTCTCCAGCGCGGCGACGCGCCGCCGGCGCTGAAGACCGAAGCCCAGCAGGCGCTGAGCCGGCTGGGGGGGGCATAGGCGGAGCATGATCACGGGAGACCGGATGAAAAGAACACTCAGATCAGGCGTGCTTTTCTGTGTCGCGATCGCGTTGCTGGCCGGGCCGGCGGCGGCCCAGGCGGACGCGGACACGGGAAGTTCCGGAACCAACTGGTTCGATCATTTCGTGGTGGCGGGCGGCTGGATCACCTACGTGCTGCTGGGCATCTCGGTGGTGGCGATCGCCCTGATCGTGGAGCACGCCGTCACCATCCGCCGGGCGACGGTGGTGGCGCCGCAGGTCGCTAAGGATATCCGCGAGTTGATCGACCGGCGCGAATACGTGGCGGCGGTGCGGCGCAGCGCGGACGACCCCAGCATGCTGGGCTACGTGATCAACGCGGGATTGATGGAGGCCGCCAACGGATACGGCGCGATGGAACGGGCGGTGGAGGAGTCGATCGAGGAGCGATCGAGCCGGCTCTTCCGCAAGATCGAGTTCTTAAGCGTGATCGGCAACGTCAGCCCGATGATCGGCCTGTTCGGCACCGTCTACGGCATGATCCGTCTGTTCAGCTCCATCCGCGAGGCGGGCGCCATCCCGGAGCCGGGGCGCATCGCGGGGGATCTTTCGATCGCGCTGGTGACGACGTTCTGGGGGCTGGTGATCGCGATCGTGTCGCTGTCGGGGCTGGGGTGGTTCCGCAACCGGGTGGACGTGCTGACGGCGGAGTGCGCCCTGACCGCGGACCGGCTGCTGCGCGTGTTCCGCCCGGGGGGGGCCGGCCACGGCGCCGCGCCTCGTGCCGGCGTGGCGGACGCGGACGGCGGCGGCGGGGCGGAACCCCAGAGAAGTCCGGCGGCCGCCGGCCGCACGGAGTCCACCTGATGCGGATCGCCAGCGGCATCAAAGGCCGACACCGTCACGCGGCGCTGACGTTCAACGCCACGCCCATGATCGACGTGGTGTTCCTGCTGACCGTCTTCTTCATGCTGGTCAGCCGGTTCGCCTCCGCTGAAAACGTCACCATGATGCTGCCGGACCCGGCCCACAGCGAGGCGCGGGCGGTCAAGATCCCGGAGCGCGTGGTGATCAACTGCCGCTGTGCGGACGAACTGGATCCCGCCGCGGGCGTGCTCTACAGCTTGGGGCCGAACCCGCCCATCACGCTGGCGGCGCTGTCGGACCTGCTCGAGTCCTACAAGGCCCAGCGCGGCGATCTGAAGGTGATCGTGCGGGCGGACCGCCGGCTGACCTATGCGGACGTGCGGGCGGTGATGCAGATCGTCGCGCGGCACGGCATTGCGATGATCCACGTCGCCGCCCGTACGCCGGGGGGAGCCGCGACCGGCCCATGACGTTGCGCGTGAAGCCATACGACAACGGCCGGCCGCGGCCGAACGGCGACGCGGAGGTCGTCCACTTCCGTCCACGACGGAAACGCGTGCCGCGCGAGATGAGCGCGCTGGGGCTGAACATCACGCCCATGATCGACATGACGTTCCTGCTGCTGATCTTCTTCGTGGTGACGACGACGTTCGATCGCCCCGAAGGGGTGTTGGCGTCGAAACTGCCGCAGCAGTCTTCCCGCTACGTGCCGCTGCCGCTGAGTCCCATCGTGGTGCGCGTTCACCCTCAGGGCGCGGACCGGTCCGGGTATGACCTCCAGATCGACAACGTCTCGGCCCAGCCGGGCGACTTCGTCGAGCTGGCGGCGCTGTTGCAGGAGCTTCAGACGCGCCCGGGGTTCGACGCGGACACGCCGGTGGTCATCATGGCCGCGGCGGGCGTGCGCTGGGACCACGTGGTCAACTGCTGGAACGCCGCGGTGCGGGTGAAGTACAAAAACGTTCTGTTCGGCGAGGAGTGACGGCCGCGGATGTGCGCAACGGCGATCCCATCCGCAAGGCGGCCATCCGGACCGTGCCCATCCGAACCGCGCCAATCCGAAGCGCGACCATCCAGACCGCGCCAATCCGAACCGCGCCGATCCGGACCGCGCCGATCCGGACCGGGCCCGTCCGAACCGCGCCCATCCGAACCGCGCCCATCCGAATCGCGCCCATCCGAACCGCGACCGTAAGGGAGCGGCTCATGCACAGCGTGACGCGCCCTGCAGCAACCGCCGTGGCTGGCGTCTGGGCTTCGATGGGGCCGCGGCTTTTCTGCGAGGGAAAGCTTTTCCGAACCCCAAGCGTCAGCGCGGGGCCGAACGCGTTTCAATGGGGCCGCGGCTTTTCAGCGGCGGAAAGATGGCCCGTCGCTGACGCTCGGGGTTCG